>JAQTLK010000026.1:20956-26768 GCA_028714955.1 Sulfuricella sp. | reverse complement strand
GCGACAAAAGTTGTTTAGAACCAAAACGCCATACCTCATGGCAAGCGGTCAACTGAGGTTTCTAGGGTCAAGCGAAGTAAAGAACCGCGGGCTCATTTCCTCCAGCCCCAGCGTTTCGAGCAACTCGTTCAGGCGCTCGGCCGGGTGTTTGCGCGGCAGATTCTTGTAGCTGGCGACGATCAGTTCGTTCTTCATCGAGTGCTCCCAGCCCACCAGCTCGGTCACGCTGACCTGGTAGCCGTGCGCCTCGAGCTGCAGGCAGCGCAGCACGTTGGTAACCAGGCTGCCGAATTCGCGGGTGTGCAAGGGGTGGCGCCAGATTTCGGTCAGTGCGTTGCGGGCCAGCATTTTGCCCTTGTTCTTCTTGAGCACCGCCGCTACTTCGGCCTGGCAACACGGCACCAGCACGATGAATTGCGCCTGCTTCCTGAGCGCAAAATGGATGGCATCGTCGGTCGCTGTATTGCAGGCGTGCAATGCGGTCACGATATCGACCGTGTCGGGCAGTTGTGCGGACTCGATCGAATCCGCCACCGACAGGCCGAGGAATGTCATGCCCGGAAAGCCCAGCCGTTGCGCCAGATCGCGCGACTTCGCCACCAGCTCGTCGCGCGTTTCGATACCGTAAATATGCGAGTCATCGTCCAGCGTCTTGAAAAACAGGTCATAGAGAATGAAGCCCAGGTAGGACTTTCCCGCACCGTGATCGACCAGCCGGATGGCGGGGTGATTCTGCAGGACCTCCCTCAGCAGCGGCTCGATGAACTGGTAAAGGTGATAAATCTGCTTGAGCTTGCGCCGGCTGTCCTGGTTCATCTTGCCTTCGCGCGTGAGAATGTGCAGTTCTTTCAGCAATTCGATCGACTGGCCCGGCTTTATTTCATGCATGTCTTGCATCCCTGACGCTTCCTTTTTTCATTAACGAACCCTAACATACCGCAAGTCCGAGTCAATGATAAAGTTGCGCCCATTTAGCCAGCGATGACCCCAATCTTCCTCACCCATTACACCTTGTCCAGCGCGCTCGGGCATGGCAAGCAGGCGACACTCGCCGTTCTGCGGCAGGACTGGAGCGGCCTGCGCGCCAACGATTTCGCCGATGCCCCGCTGGATACCTTCATCGGCCGCGTGGACGGCGTGGAGGATATCGCCCTGCCTCAAGCGCTTGAACGCTTCGACTGCCGCAACAACCGCCTGGCGCAACTGGCGCTGCAGCAGGATGGCTTCACCTCCGCGGTGGCAATGGCCCGCGAGAAATATGGCGCCATGCGCATCGCCGTGATCCTCGGCACCAGCACCTCCGGCATCCAGGCAACGGAACACGCCTACCATCGCCGCGATCCGGCCAGCGGGGCACTGCCGGCAGATTTTGACTTTGCCGCCACGCAAGGCATGAATTCCGTGGCCGAATTCGTGCGCCGCCACCTGGGGCTGAGCGGGCCGGCTTTCGTCATCTCCACCGCCTGTTCTTCCAGCGCCAAGGTCTTCGCCAGCGCCGCCCGGTTCATGCAGACCGGGCTGTGCGACGCGGCAGTGGTGGGCGGGGTGGATTCCCTGTGCGCCATGACGCTGTACGGATTCAATGCGCTGCAACTGGTTTCTGCCGAACCCTGCCGTCCCTGCGACCAGGCGCGCAAGGGCATTTCCATCGGCGAAGGCGCGGGCTTCTTTCTGCTGGAGAAAGAGGCCGGCCCGCTGGCGCTGCTGGGTTATGGCGAGAGCAGCGACGCCTACCACATGTCCACGCCCCATCCCGAAGGTCTGGGGGCGGCGCTGGCAATGGAAAAGGCCCTCGCCGTCGCGTGCCTGCAGCCGGGCGAGATCGATTACATCAACATGCACGGCACCGCCAGCCGCAGCAATGACAGCGCTGAAGACCAGGGCATGCGGCGCGTGTTCGGCAACGCCACGCCATGCAGCTCGACCAAGGGAGCGACCGGCCACACGCTGGGCGCGGCGGGGGCGGTGGAAGCAGCCATTGCCTGCCTCTGCCTGGAAAACGGTCTGATCCCCGGCACCTGCAACACCCGCGCCCTCGATCCGGAGCTGGGCAGCGCGATCCAGTTGCAGGCGGTTTCCCGCCCCCTGCGTCATGTCATGAGCAATTCCTTCGGTTTCGGCGGCAACAATTGCAGCCTGATTTTCGGCGTAACGTCATGATTGACGTCCATGTGGCAAGCATTGGCCTGTGCGGCCCTGGCATGGCGAACTGGGTTGACGGGCGCGCCGTCCTGCGCGGCGAAGCGCCGTTCGACGGCACGCTCCCCAAACCGGCTGCAGCGATTTTGCCCCCGGCGGAACGGCGCCGCTGCGGACAGTCCACGCGCTATGCGCTGCAAGTGGCACAGGAAGCCATGACGCGAGCCGCCTTTCCGCCCACGCAAGTGGCGGTGGTGTTCGCCTCCTCCGATGCCGACGGCGAAAATCTGCACCATATCCTGGAATCTCTCGCCCAGCCCGGGCACGAAGTTTCGCCGACACGCTTCCACAACTCGGTGCACAACGCCGCGGCGGGCTACTGGAACATCGCCACTGGCGCGCGCACGCCCGCCAACAGCCTGTCCGCGCTCGACGCCTCCTTTTCTGCCGGCCTGCTGGAAGCCGCCGTGCAGGCGGTGGCGGAAAACATCCCGGTACTGCTGGCAGCGTTCGACCTGCCTTTCCCCCCGCCGCTCGACGCGGTGCGCGCCGTCGCCGCGCCTTTCGCAGCCGCGCTGCTGCTGACGCCGCAAGCCACGACGACGAGCATGGCGCGCCTGCGCGTCAGCCTCGGCACCGAACAGCCCGACACCACCATGAACTGCGCGGCGCTCGAAGCGTTGCGCAGCGCCAACCCTGCCGCCCGCGCCCTGCCTTTATTGCAGGCTATCGCCCAGGAACAGCGCCAGCGCCTCAGCCTGAATTGCGGCGCCAACAGCCTTACGATCGAAATCGAACGAGCCCGCAAATGAACATTTCCAAGGCCGAATTATGCCAACTGCTCCCCCACACCGATACCATGTGCCTGCTGCATGAAGTGACGGCATGGGACGCGGGCCATATCGCCTGCCTCGCCATCAACCACAGCGATCCGGCCAATCCGCTGCGCCACAACGGCCGATTGCCCGCGCATTGCGCCATCGAATACGCCGCCCAGGCGATGGCGGTGCATGGCGGCCTGGCCACGCGAAATGGAAGCAAACCCAGGGTCGGCTTCATCGGTAGCGTGCGCGACGTCAAGCTGCACGTGCAACGCCTGGACGACATCCTGGCCCCGCTGGAGATCGTGGCCATCAAGCAACTGGCCGACGCCAACCACTCGCTCTACGAGCTGCGGGTTTGCGCCGCGGGCAGAGAACTGATGACGGGCCGTGCTGCGGTGTTCTTGCAAAGGGAAAATCAGGCATGAACCTAGAAACCTCAGTTGACCGCTTACCATGAAGCGCGCACTCGTCACCGGCGGTAGCGGCGCCATCGGCGCGGCGATTTGCCGGGCGCTGGCGGCGGACGGATTGCATGTCTTCATCCATGCCAACTCGCGCCTCGACGCCGCTCAGCGGCTGGCGGAGGAAATCCGCAGTAAAGGCGGCAGCGCCTCCGCGCTGTGCTTCGATGTGGCCGATGCCGCCGCCTGCGCCTCTGTGCTGGAAACATTGCTGCAGGTCGGCCCGATCCAGGTGCTGGTCAACAATGCCGGCATCCATCGCGACGGCCTACTCGCCGGCATGAGCCAGGCGCAATGGCACGGCGTGATCGATGTCTCGCTCAACGGCTTCTTCAATGTCACCCAGCCCCTCCTGCTGCCCATGCTGCGCACGCGCTGGGGCCGCATCGTCAACATGGCCTCGATCGCCGGCGTGATGGGCAACCGCGGCCAGGCCAACTATGCCGCCGCCAAGGCCGGCCTGATCGGCGCCACCAAGTCGCTGGCGCAGGAAGTCGCCGCGCGCGGCGTCACGGTCAACGCCATCGCACCCGGCATCATCCTGAGCCCGATGATCGAGGAGGCCTTTCCGCCGGAAACCATCAACAGCCTGGTGCCGATGAAACGCGCCGGTCATCCCGAAGAGGTTGCCGACTTGGTGAGCTTCCTGGCTTCGAACAAGGCGGCCTATATCTCCGGCCAGGTGATTTCGATCAATGGCGCAATGGCCTGAGGTTAACCCGCGACATTTCATAAATTGATGCGAGGTATAATCCGACCTGTTTCAAACGTCAAGAACCGACATGCCGCATTCCAGAACAATCATGGGCAGAACCCCCGCTGCCATCCGGTCGAACCTCAAGCGGATCGGGGCTGTGCTTGAACACATTTACGAATATATCGTATTTTATGGTGGCCTGTTTCTGTTCGCGCTGATATCGCTTGCCTGGAGCCTGATCGCCGCGGTGCTCGCACCCTTCCTGCCGCGAAGAATCGCCGCTCCATTCGGCCAGTTGGCCATCATGCTCGGCTTCCGCTTTTATCTTGCCGTCCTGAAAATGACCGGCCTCGTCCGCCTCGACCTGGACGGCCTGGATGCGCTGCGCCAGGAACGCTCTCTCATCATCGCGCCCAACCATCCCTCGCTGATCGACGTGGGGCTGATCGCTTCACGCCTGCCGAATTTCGTGTGCATCATGAAAGCCAGCCTCTGGGACAACCCCCTGCTCGGCGGCGGCGCGCGCCTGGCCGGCTATATCCGCAACGATGCGCCCAGGGAAATGATCCACCTTGCCGCCACGGCCGCCCGCGAGGGCAGGCAACTGCTGATCTTTCCTGAAGGCACGCGCACGCTAACGCCGCCGGTAAACGGCTTCAAGGGCGGCTTTGGACTGATTGCAAAAAAGGCCGGTGTCCCGGTCCAGACGGTTTTCATCGAAACCAATAGCCCGTTCCTGGGCAAGGTCTGGCCACTGCTGAAAAAGCCGGATTTTCCTCTTGTCTACCGGGTGCGCCTGGGGCAACGCTTCGAGGTGAAGAGCGATGTCAAAACCTTCATCGCTGAGCTTGAGCAGTATTTCCGCCAGCAACCGGGGATACGGAATCTCGCCCGCGAGGGCGACAGTCAAGGCCTGTAAATGACAACGCCGTCCCGCACGCACCTCGTTCTCATCCCCAGCTACAACACCGGCGCAAGAGTTTTCCAGACCGTGCGCGAAGCGCGGCAATTCTGGCACCCGGTATGGGTAGTGGTGGATGGCAGCAGCGATGGCAGCGGCGAAGGACTCCGGGCCATGGCCGCTCAGGATCCCGGCCTGAAGGTGATGGTCCTGCCGCACAACCAGGGCAAGGGAGCGGCGGTTCTGCACGGCCTGGACGCCGCGCTTGCAGCCGGCTTCACCCACGTACTGACGATGGACGCCGACGGCCAGCATCCTGCCGGCAAAATTCTGGAGTTCATGCGCGCCTCGCTGGAAAATCCCGCTGCGCTCATTCTTGGACAACCGGTGTTTGACGCCAGTGCCCCACGGCTCCGGGTGCGCGGCCGCAAAATCTCGAACGGGTGGACCAACCTGGAAACCCTGTGGCAGGGTATCGGCGATTCGCTATTTGGTTTCCGCGTCTACCCGGCAGGCCCACTGCGGGACATAATGACACGCAGTCGCTGGATGCGCCGCTTCGATTTCGATGCCGAAGCGGCGGTGCGGCTGTGCTGGCGCGGCGTACGCCCGATCAATTTGGCGGCGCCGGTCAAATACCTGCGCCCGGAAGACGGCGGGGTGTCGCATTTCAATTACCTGCGCGACAACGTGCTGCTCACCGGGATGCACACGCGCCTGTTTTTCGGCTTCCTGTTGCGGCTGCCGCTGCTGCTGTGGCGGAAGCTGTCAACCTGAATCACCCCTAGGA
>JAQTLK010000026.1:0-20856 GCA_028714955.1 Sulfuricella sp. | reverse complement strand
CTAGGCCAAGCAAATGAATCCCACATCGCAACAGACATTCAGGCTCGAACTCACTCCGCAGGAAGTGGAGGCGCGCTGCACTGCGCTCTGGCAACAGTTCCGCAGCCCGGGCAGGGTACTTTCCGCCCTCGTTTCGATGCAATCCCTGTTTGCCCTGGCCCCGGCCGGAACGCGCGAGAATGCGCCGTATCGCGAGATCCAGGCAATCGTGGCACGCCATGCTGAAGAGGCGCGCAACGCGCTGATCGGGGAAAGCGGGCAGCGTCTGCAGGCCGCGCTGCAACACCGGGAAACACGCGAAATCACTCGCATACACGCCGACCTGTCGCGTAACGGTTTCTGGCAAGCCGCATCGGCAGCGAATCCTGGCCGTGGCGGTGCGGAAGCGATGGGAGATATCGCCTGGCTGACGCAATGGTGCCAAAGCGCGCGCGACCGTGCCGAAGCCGCCAGCGGCTACCCGGAGGCCCTGGATTTCCGCACCGCGGGAATCGATGCGGCGGAATACGCGGCAATGAATGAACTGCTGCGCTGCCTGCAAAGTCTTTGATCCGGCTGGCGGCACTTCATGTCTACGCGGAAGATGGCGGAGTTTTGCGCTCAAGGGGCAGCGTCGAGCGCAGGGTAACGCAGCGCAGCCCCGCCGCCTTTGCCGTCCACAGCAGGACTGGCAACGCCTTGAGGATCACCGCCTCCCCCGCGCCAGAACGGGCGGCGTTGCCGTCGTGAAGCAGGAGAATATCGCCCCCGCCCAGATCGTGCAAAAGCTTGGCGGCGACAGAATCCGGGTCTCCGTCGCGGGTATCGAAGCCGCGCCGGGTCCAGCTAGCCAGGTGCAAATCCAAACGAGACAGGACCGGGTCCAGAAAAGGGTTGCGCAATCCTGCAACCGCCCGGAAGAAGCGCGGCAATTGCCCGGTAATCCCGGCCAGTGTGTCCTGTGCGGCCTGCAGCTCGCGCGCCATGCGCCGCGGACCGAGCAGCGAGAAATGGTGCAAATGGTTCTGGCTATGGTTCTCCACGGCATGCCCGCGCGCCGCGATTTCGCGGCACAAGCCGGGATAACGGGCGGCACGCGCGCCGATACAGAAAAAGCTTGCCTGTGCGCCATGTTGTTCAAGTATTTCCAGCACGCGCGGCGTCACCTCGGGGTCGGGCCCATCGTCGATGGTTATTGCGATTTCGCCGCGGGAGGCCGCTGCTTCGGGCAGATGCGTCCAGTTCGGGCCCAGCAGGGAACTGCGTGGCCACATGCCGGCAGCGGTCAGAACCCCCTGATTGGCCGCGATGGCAGCGACGGCCCAGGGCCAGAGCCCAGGCTGCACGATCATTCCCGCCGCCGCACAGGCATGCAGTGCCAGAGATCCCTTGACGAGGGAAGACGGTTTCCAGCGACGTGGGGGCGGGGCAACGGTCATGAGGTCCGGGTTTCCATGTTCTAAAAGTCGATTCCGGGCAATTTGTATTGCCGCTATCAGCGGCATATAATACACGTCCTTTTGTCCCTGTTTCGAGGGGGAGAGCTTCATGCAACGAACCATGCTCAAATCGAAATTGCATCGCGTCACGGTCACTCATGCCGAGCTTCACTATGAGGGTTCCTGCGCAATCGACGAAACCTTGCTGGAGGCCGCTGACATCCGCGAATACCAGCAGATCGAGATCTACAACATCACCAACGGCGAGCGTTTCACCACCTATGCCATCCGTGCCCGGCGCGATTCCGGCGTGATTTCCATCAACGGCGCCGCCGCCCACAAGGCCAACCCCGGCGACCTGATCATCATCGCCACCTACGCCACATGCAACGAACTGGAACTGCAGAAATTCCAGCCCGACCTGGTATACGTGGACGCGCACAACCGCATCGTGGACAAGCGCAAGGAAATTCCCGTGCAAGCGGCCTGAAAACTGACCGGCAAATTAACCAAGGGCAGCCTGGAAACAAGCTGCCCTTTTATTTTTTGCGCAAGCCGGCAAGAAAACCCCGTCATGGCCTGCTGGTTTTTCTTTGTGCAGCCTTGCGTTGCGGATCCGTTTCCCCCGGTTCGGGCGTTTCCCGCTTCATCCGTTTGCTGTGACGGGTCAGGCTGCCGCTCAGTTGCCCGATGATTTCCGTGGCGGCGTTGATAATCTGGCTGGAACCGAAACCGGCGCGGGTCATTTCCTTGTAAAAAGATTTCGCCAGAATCCTGGCCACCTGGTCCGGGTTTTGCGCGGCGCTCGCCAGCGTACCCCCCAGATCCTTTTCCGCCACCTGCATCAGCGCCAACTGGGCGAAGCGCGAGTTCAGAATGTTCTGCAGCTGCACAACCTGGATGGCTTTGCCGACAAACAGCGCGACCACGTCGAGCAGGTTCAGGTCATCCATGCTGAAGGCACGCCCCTGCAAATGACCGCTTACGTTGACCACGCCGATGATGCGGCCATTGATGGTGATCGGCGAGGAAATCAGGCTCTTGCGCGGGTCGTTGGCGCGCCGCGCCCATTGGGCGAATTCCGAGTGGTGGATGTCGTCGATCAAAAGTCCCTTGCCGCTGACCACCACCCGCCCCGCAATGCCTTCGCCCTTGCCGACGGACTCCCTGTAAGCGGCGGCCGGCAACGGGCCGTAGCTGGCACAAACGCGCATGCGCAAGTTTTCCATCTCGCCATCGTTGAGCAGCATGAGAGAACAATTTTCGGCATTGAGGATTTTTGCCGCCATCGCCGCAAGTTGCTGCATATTGTCATCAAAGCTGCCTTTCTCCAGAAAGCTGGCCAGGTCCTGCAGCTTGATCAGCGGATTTTCCATGTCGCCCATAACAGACCTCCCGGGAATACCCAGATAATCTCATTAAAGGGCCTGCTTTGCACGCTCCAGGATAAAGAGATGGATGTCGGTTTTTCTTACACCTAACATGACAAAGCTCTACTGTCCGGAGCTTTCTGGTGTAACCGGGGCAGGACTTCCACCACCCAAACCCTTCAACCGAGCACGGGCATCCTCCGCCAGGGGAAAAGCGGGATTGATTTGCAGCGCGCGCTGCAGGGCTGCCACGGCATCCGTCTTCTTTCCCTGCTCCGCATACACGATACCCAGATGGTAATGAACATCGGCCAAGGGCGGTTGCAAGTTCGCAGCCTTGCGCAGCGTATTAGCCGCTTTGTCCAGATCACCACGTTTTTGCTGGACCCAACCAAGAGTATCCAGATAGGAGGCGTCGCCAGGTTTCAATTGCGTGGCCTTGCTGGCCCATTTGAGGGCATCGTCCAGGCGCTTGCCCCGTTGCAGCGCTAGCCAAGCCAGATTGTTATAGGCATCGGCGGCATCAGGATCTCGTTTGATAGCCAGGAGATAGGCCGCTTCAGCCTTGTCCCAGCGCCGCGACAACTGATAGGCCAGGCCCAGCTTGGCCAGCAGGGGAGACGCGCCGGGCGCAAGCTTGGCAGCCTCCTGATAATAGGGAATGGCATCGCCCATCTTGCCTTGAGCAGCAGCCACGTCGCCCCTATCGACAAGCAATGGAACAGACTTAGGTTGCAGTTTCAGCGCGTGTTCCAGAGCAACCGCCGCCGCGTCGAAGCGATGCTGTTCGGCATGGAGCCGGCCGATGGCGCGCCAGGGTTCAGGGTCCTTAGGGCTGAGCCGGGCGACTTGCTCGAACTCCTGTAGAGCCCGCTCGACCTGCCCGTTTGCTGCCAACCCAGAAGCATAGGAAAAACGCACGGAGGCGCTGTCCGGGGCCAGGGCGAGCGCCTTTTCATAGGATGCCAGGGCCTCGCGGCGCCTGTCCTTGTTGGCCAGGTACAGGTCGCCCAGTTCCAGGTAGGCTGAGGCGCTAGGTCTGGTCGCGATGGCCTGCCTGAATGCCTGTTCCGCCCGGCTATTGTCATTCTGTGCCCGATAGTAACGTCCCCAGGCCAAGCTGACCGCATCGGAATCGGGCTGCGCCTTGGCCGCCGCCGCCAGCCATTTTTCGGCCTCCGCCGGCCGGCCACGCTTCATCGCCACGTCGGCCAAGCCGAGCAGGGGCGCAGCCAGCCTGGGATCAATATCGGCCGCGCTATGAAACGCAGACTCGGCAGCCTTCAGATCCGACTTGAGCAGAGCGGCGATACCCGCGCGGAATTTGGCATAGGCCGGGGACTCCGGTACAACCTGCGCAACCTGCTCAGGAGATTGCAGCAGCATGGCCTGCGCATGGCCGGCCATACCGGGCAGGCCGATGGGCGAAGCCAGGGCCAGACACAGAATCAGAGTACGTATATTCATTAACGATTTCCCTCGCTCGCCCAGAATCCCGGCGGTTACCCACCGGACAAAAAAACCCGGCCGCTTGCTTGGCGGCCGGGTTTCATGTTAACAAAAACGACAAATGCTTGTTAGAATTTAGACAGTCCGGCGGCGACGGCTCAAGGCGAACCCCAGTGCGCCGATGCCCAGCAGGGCCAGCGAAGCAGGCTCGGGCACGGTAGGACCGGGCGGCGGTACGTTGATGCCCGCCTTGCCACTCACATAGAAGGTGGCCATGAAGATGTTGTCATCCTGAGAAGCGTTGACGGTATCGACAGTGATGGTCGTGCTGCCGTCGGCGATTTGGGGTACCAGGTTATAGCGTTCATGGTCAGTGGCATAGTCGGGCAGCATGGGCGAAAATGGGTCGTCGAAGCCACCCACGGTAATCAGGGCGCCATTGGCGACTTCACCGCTGTCATCATTGTTGCCGGCGTTTTCGGTAATGACGGTGCCGTTGACCTTTATGGTCGATTTCTGGCCGCAGCAACTGAAATTATCACCGATGATCATTTCGGCGAAGAAGCCTGGGTCTCCGGGGTGAAGGGGACTGGCAAAGTTGATGGATGTCGTGTCACCGGTGACGGAAGCAAATCCGTCAAGAATGCCGACAGTGGACACGGGCAGGGCCGCGTTCTGGTACACCACTACCAGTGCTTCCCCATCCTGGCCACCAGAGCCCTCGTGAACCGCGAAATTGTATATGCCACCCGCCCCGCCATCAATCACGGGCTTGACAATGCTGGTCACATCAGCGCGGGCGGAAGAAATCGAGCAGCAACCAGTGGTGTTGAAAACCGTCGGTCCAAAGCTTACAGCGTTCGCAGCCAAGGTCGTACCGGCAGGATTAGTGCTGCCGCTGAAACCATTCATGCCTGTGTAAAGGTAGGCCGCCAGCACAGTGGAGCCCGCAGGCACACTGGCGGAGATGGTTCCGTCCTGCCTGGTGGACCCGAAACCATCGGATGAATAACCTACGTTACCGACGAAGGTCGCGAAGCTGGTCAGCGAGGCCGCCGCCGGCCCCGCCGCCAGCACGCCGGCTACCGCCAGAGCCAGAGTGAGTTTATTGATTCGCATGATAATCTCCAAATCAAATCTAAAGTGGGTTAAGGATAAACTGGCCTTATTTGAGGATGCCAGACCGTGCATGGCAAATTAAGCACAATACATGCCAACACCTCGGATATATGCTAATTTATATTATAAAATAATAAGTTACTATTTAATCTTGGGTATTCGTTACTCGTGAGTTTAAAGCAAGTGTAAAAAAAACTGACATAACCTGGCTGCCCGGTACAGAGGTGTTTAACAGGCAGAGAGACTGTTGAATTGCCATGCATAGTTAAGCCCCGGCTTGTCCGGTACACATGACTGCACCAATCCCATCCCTCTCCTCCGCCAGAAATTCCGCTGGAATCCTTGACCGCTCCGCCAACAATCCGGATAAAATTCTCGCCAGTCAGCCAGGTCGCGTCGCCCTGCTGAAACCCGGGCGGTATTACATGGGCTTAATTTATGCCAACATCCAATTGATATTTGCTATCATGCATTCAAAATGAATTCCGAAATATAGTCCGACGTTGACTGCCCCCTTCCAAATTATGCAAGAGGTAATCCAAGTGAACACTCCGCACTATACCAACGCCGCGAGATGGCTGGCTGGCCTTGCTTTCGCACTTTCCCTCCTGACGCTTGGCGGTTGCGCCGGCACCGCGTACCCGCCGCTTTCTTCCGCGGAAGAGCAACCCCCCACGCATGACTACCTGATCGGCCCTGGCGACACCGTGAACATCATTGTCTGGCGCAATCCCGAAGTCTCCATGTCGGTTCCGGTCCGTCCGGATGGCAAAATCACAACACCCCTGGTGGAGGATCTTCCGGCCAGCGGCAAAACGGCGAGCCATCTGGCGCGAGATATCGAGAAGGCGCTCGCCAAATACATCCAGGAACCGATCGTTACCGTTGTCGTGACAGGCTTTGTTGGTCCGTATAGCGAGCAGATACGGGTCATCGGCCAGGCCGCCAAACCTCAGGCTCTCCCCTTCCGCGATGAAATGACCTTGCTGGATGTCATGATCGCGGTGGGCGGCATCACGGACTTTGCCGCCGGCAACAAGGCCAGCATCGTTCGCAACGTGGACGGAAAACAGCGACAACTCAGTGTCCGCCTGAACGACCTAATCAAGGACGGAGACATATCTGCCAACGTCCCCATGCGACCAGGCGACATCCTGATCATACCGGAAAGTTTTTTCTGATTCAGATTGCCGGCTTCTCGCCCGCCGCGGCCTGTTTCTCCGCACGGAACAGTCGCAAGGCGGGAGAAACAGAACAGCATTTCATGAATGGATAAACTGGACATGAAAGCAATCCATCACTTGCGCCTCAAGGGCCGCGCGAATATTTCCAGGGAGCACCCGACAAAATGGAGGAACTGATAACACAGCTGCTTATCTATGCGAAGGGAACATGGAAATACCGCTGGCATGCAGTGGTCGCCGCCTGGGTCGTGGCCATCGCCGGATGGGTGGTGGTCTACAAGCTCCCGGACGACTTTCAGGCTTCCGCAAGAATATACGTGGACACCCAGAGTATTTTAAAGCCGCTGATGTCGGGAATGACGATGGCGCCCAACGTGGAACAGCAGGTTTCCATCATGAGCCGCACCCTGATCAGCCGCCCGAATGTGGAAAGGGTCATGCGCATGGTGGACCTGGACATCAAGGCCAAGACAGTGAAGGATCACGACGAACTGGTCAATGAACTGATGTCACAGATCAAGATAGGGACAACGGGGCGGGACAACCTCTTCACGATTTCTTACAGCAACAGCAATCCCAAGCTCGCCAAAGACGTTGTTCAGTCTTTATTGACCATTTTTGTCGAAGGCAGCCTCGGAGACAACAAACAGGACTCCGCGTCAGCGCTTCGCTTTATCGATGAGCAGATCAAGGCCTATGAAGAGAAGCTGGCAACCGCGGAAACCGCCCTCAAGAATTTCAAGCAAAAGAATGTTGGCCTGATGCCCGGCCAGGGAAGCGATTATGTGTCGAAGCTGTCTGCAGCAGCGGACAACCTTAGCCAGGCAAAACTGGAGTTGCGGGAGGCCGAACAGGCACGTGACGCCATCAAGAATCAGGTTTCAGACGACGAACCCGTTACTGCGGCGGATGTGGGCCAGCCATCGGAAGCCAACCCGGAGATCGATGCCCGCATCCAGAGCCTGAACAAGAATCTGGACGTCCTGCGCCTGACCTATACCGAGCAGCATCCGGACATCGTTTCCACGAAACGCCTGATCGCGCAGCTCGAGCAGCGCAAGAAGGAAGAAGCCAAGCTGCATAAACGCAGCGCTGACCCCGGGAAGAATTACAGCCCCATGCTGCAGCAGCTCAATATTGCGCTCACCGAAGCCGAAGCCAGAGTGGCCTCCATGAAGGCCCGTGTTGCGGAATACAGCGCCCGCTACGATCACTTGAGGTCGCTGAGCAATGCCGTGCCGGAAGTGGAAGCCGAATTGACCCGGCTCAACCGCGATTACGATGTGAACAAGTCCAATTATGAAAAGCTCCTCGAACGCCGCGAAAGCGCAAAAATGTCCGGTGAAATGCGTTCCACGACAGAACTAATGTCATTCAGGATCATAGATCCGCCGACGGTCCCGCAACTGCCCGCTGGACCCGACCGGCCAAGACTGTTCTCCCTGGTGTTTCTGGGCGCCTTGCTGGCGGGGGTCGGCATCGCATTCATGATGAGCCAGATCCGCCCCACCTTTCACAGCCTGAGCAGCCTCAGGGAAATAACCGGGAAACCGATATTGGGTTCGGTCGCCATGATCTGGACCAGCCAGGAAAAGACCAAGCGGAAAAGGCGCCTCTATGCATTCGGCCTATCCCTGCTTTTCCTGTTTGGCTTGTATGGCGCATTGATGGTCAAGGTCGTTTCGAACACCCCGTCACTTTAGACTTCAGAAAATTCAAATATATTGACCTCGGGCATGTCATGAGGTCGGGAGATTCTCAGCAACACCCAATCCGCAATGGCGTGCCAGGCATCAAGGAAACGGATACCACCGGGAGGCAGTGATGAGCATCATTGAAAAAGCGGCCGGCAAGCTCGAAAAAGAGAGAGAAGCTGCTGCGAACATAAACATTATCGAAAAGGCGGCGGACAGGCTCGAGAAAGAAAGCGCGGCTTCCGCAAGGCCTGCTGCGGAGAACTCGCCAAGAAGCCTTGGTCCAGAATCCGTCGTCGAAGTGAATTCGCGCGCAAACGCGATTGACCAGGATGTTTCGCTGGGCGTATCCCCAATTTCAAAACAGGGCACGATCAACCTCGCCAAATTGCGCCAGGCTGGCATCATCACGCCGGATGAGGAAAAAACGCAAATCGCGGAAGAATTTCGCCTTATCAAGCGGCCCTTGATTAAAAATGCTTTTAGTCAGGGGCCAGAATCCATCCACAATGGCAACCTGATCATGGTCACCAGCGCTCTTGCCGGGGAAGGGAAAACCTTCTGCGCCATCAACCTGGCGATGAGCATCGCGATGGAAAGGGATCACACCGTTTTGCTGATAGACGCCGATGTAGCCAAGCCCTCAATGCCGGCCTACCTTGGCCTGAAGGCCGAACGCGGCCTGCTGGACGTTCTGATCGACGACAAGCTCGAACTGGCGGACGTCATGATCAGAACCAACGTCGACAAGCTCTCCATCCTTACGGCGGGGAGAAGAAACAAGCATGCGACCGAATTGCTGGCGAGCCAGAGCATGAGCGAATTGCTGAAAGATATCGCTCATCGCTACAGCGACCGCATTATCATTTTCGATTCCCCGCCATTGCTGTTGACCAGCGAAGCGCGCGTTCTTGCCAGCCAGATGGGGCAGATCGTTCTGGTGGTGGCGGCGGAAAAGACCCCGCAGCAGACTGTCAAGGAGGCCCTACGGCAGATCGAATCGTGCGATGTCGTCAATTTGATCTACAACAAAGCCAGCACATTCCTCGGCGGAGAATATTATGGCTATTACTACAGCTAAATCAACCAGGAACAGACTCCGCGCGGCTTGCTCTGCCGCCGCCATATTGCTGCTACCGGCCCATGCCATCGCTGCCGAGTGGACAATCGTTCCCAGCCTGGACCTGAAAGAAACCTATTCCGACAATATCACCCTGGCGCCACGCGGATATGAACAGAGTGATTTCGTTACCCAGGTCATTCCGGGCATATCACTGACCGGAACCGGCCCGCGCCTGAGGGTCAATGCCCGCTATGCGATGCAAAATCTTTTCTACGCCCAGGAGAGCAACCGGAATACGATCAATCACATGCTGAACGCCAACGCCAATGCGGAACTGGTCGACAACCTGCTTTTCATGGATGGGCTGGCCTCGATCAGTCAGCAAAACATTTCCCTGACGGGTCCGCAGGCAGCTGACAATGTCAATGTCACCGGCAACCGCACCGAAGTAAAAACCTATAGTCTCAGCCCCTACCTGCGCCACAGCTTCGGCAATACAGCCTCGTCCGAGCTGCGCTACACCCATTCCGCCGTCAGCAGCGGCGTCGGCGGGCTGGCAGACAGCCAGACGGACCGCATCAATTTAGGAATCAACAGCGGTTCTGCCTTTAGAACGGTAGGATGGGGCTTGAACTACAGCAATCAGAAAACCGCTTACGACAACAGCGCCAGCACCCTCATCCAAAGCCGGGATAATGAAGTCATTTCCGGCAACCTTCGCTACATGGTCACCTCAAGATTCAGCCTGAAAGCCACCGGAGGCTACGAAAAAAATGACTATATCTCGATCGGGACGAAGCCCGAGGGTTCTTTCTGGTCTGGCGGTTTTTCCTGGACGCCCGGCCCATTGACCAGCATCGATGCCAGCGCCGGAAAAAGATTTTTCGGCAACACCTATTCGCTCGCGGCCAGCCATCGCACCCGCCTGACAGCCTGGAACATAGCTTACAACGAGGATATCACCTCCACGCAATCCCAGTTCCTGCTCCCTCCCACGATAGACACCTCCGGTTTCCTGAACCAGTTATGGGCCGCCACGATACCCGACCCGGTCGCACGGCAGCAAATCGTTGACTCCTTCATTCAGGCCAACGGGCTTCCCCTGAGCCTGGCTGAGTCCCTGAATTACCTGACCAACCGCCTCTTTCTGCAAAAAAGCCTGCGCGCATCTGTTGCGCTGACGGGCGCAAGAAACACGCTCGTCCTCAGCCTGTTCAATACATCGCGCAACGCGCAGACCGCGCAAGCCCAGGACAGCATCCTGTTTGGCAGCTCCAACCTGGCGCTGAGCGACAAGACAAGACAGGTCGGCGGCAATGCTTTATGGAACTGGCGGCTTGGCCCGCGCACCAGCGCCAACATCAACGCGGGGTACACGAGAATGAGCTACCCCGAACTGGACAGGACAGACAACGACAAGACACTGCGGTTCAGCCTGGTCAGGCAAATCCAGCCCAAACTAAGCGGCGCAGTCGAATTGCGGCGCCTGCAACGGGACTCCAGCCAAAGCATCGGCACTTATCGCGAGAACGCCGTCACGGCTTCCCTGCACATGAGTTTCTAGCGAGCGCCGACAGATGTACGAACAATACTATGGCCTTACCGCCAAACCGTTCCAACTTAAGCCCGACCCGCATTTCTTCTTCGGCAGCAAGGGCCACAAGCGCGCCATGGCCTATCTTGAATATGGCCTGTCGCAAGGAGAGGGTTTCATCGTCATTACGGGCGAAGTCGGCGCAGGCAAGACCACGCTGGTGCGCAATCTTTTCTGCAAGATGGCGTCGGAGAAAATCATAGCGGCGCAAATCGTCAATACTCACCTCGATTCAGACGACACCCTGAGAATGGTGGCCGCAGCTTTCGGTCTCCCCTATGAAGATGCCAGCAAGGCATCCCTGCTGAACAGGATCGAACAGTTTCTGCGCGCCTGCGACCGGCAGGGAAAGCGTGCGCTCCTGGTGGTGGACGAAGCGCAAAACCTCTCGCCGCGCACGGTGGAGGAGCTAAGAATGCTGTCCAATTTCCAGACCGAAGACAAGTCCCTGCTGCAAACCTTCCTGCTCGGCCAGCCCGAGTTCCGGAGAATACTGCTCGGCGCCGACATGCAGCAATTGCGGCAGCGGGTGATCGCCACCTACCACCTCGGCCCCATGGATGCCGCGGAAACCCGCGCCTATATCGAGCATCGCCTGAATACCGTTGGCTGGCGTGGCGACCCTGCCGTGAACCCGGACGCCTTTGCCGCCATTCACGAATACTCTGGAGGCATTCCCCGTAAAATCAACACGCTTTGCGACCGCCTTTTTCTGATGGGCTACCTTGAAGAAATTCACGGCTTCGGAAGTCCGGAAGTGGAAAATGTGATTCGCGACATTCAGCAGGAATTCAATCTCCCACCCGCGGAGGCCGATGTTCAGGGCACGCCCGACCTGACGGCTTCCGGACAAAAAACGGCTACGCCGGCCGACCTGGAAGACATGGACAAAAGGCTTGCAAAAATGGAAAGATCGGTCATTTCCGTCCTGGACCTGCTCAAGCAGATTGTCTCCCAGTCGAGCATCAGAAACCCGTCGCGGGGAAAAAGTTGATGCCTGCGCCCGCGACAGTCGCGCCCGCCCCGCACAGCAGCATTCTCTGCGTCGTCGGCGCGCGCCCGAATTTCATGAAAATGGCGCCGATCATGGCGGCGCTGGCCGATATTGGACCGGAACTGGCCACCAGTCTCGTGCACACCGGCCAGCATTATGACGTAGCCATGAACCACCAGTATTTCGAAGCGCTCGGCATCCCCCAGCCCGACATCAATCTTGAAGTGGGTTCCGGAAGCCACGCAGCGCAAACGGCCGAGGTCATGCGCCGTTTCGAGCCGGCGCTGGACGAAAAGCGGCCCTCCGCCGTGCTCGTGGTCGGCGATGTGAACTCCACCCTGGCCTGCGCGCTGGTAGCGACGAAAAAAGGAATCCCCGTGATCCATGTCGAAGCCGGCCTGCGCAGCTTCGACCGCGCGATGCCCGAGGAAATCAACCGGATCCTGACCGACCAGATCTCCGACCTTCTTTTTACTACCGAGCGCAGCGGCCGTGAAAACCTGTTGCGCGAGGGGATTGACGCATCCCGCATCCACTTTGTCGGCAATGTCATGATCGACACCTTGCGCCGCAACCTCGACAGGGCCATCCCGCCATCCCGAATCCTGGAAAACGCCGGCCGGGGCGCCATCCTGGCCAACCATGAGGGCTACGCCGTCCTCACCATGCACCGCCCTTCCAACGTGGACGATCCCGCCACGCTGCGCGCCCTGCTTGAAACCGTCCTCAAAATAGCCCCCCATCTGCCCGTCATTTTTCCGATGCACCCGCGCACCCGTGCCATGGTCGAGAAATTCGGCCTGGGCGAGATGCTGAAAGTCCCCGAACTGGTGCTGCTGCCCCCCATGGGCTACCTGGAAATGCTGGGCCTCATGAAGGATGCGCGGCTCGTGCTGACCGATTCGGGCGGCATCCAGGAGGAAACCACGGCGCTGGGCGTGCCTTGCATCACGCTCAGGGACAATACCGAACGGCCGGTCACCGTGGACGAGGGCACCAATACCATCGCCGGCCAGGATCCGGCCAGGATACTGGCCGCGTTCGAGGAAATCATGCAGGGCGGCGGCAAGGCGGGCAGAGTGCCTGAATTCTGGGATGGACAGGCCGCGACGCGCATTGCCGCGGCAATCCAGGGCTGGCTGGGAAATGGCTCGCGGCGCTGACCATCATGCAGACTTTCACCCGCAAGGACCAGACAACCCCGGCGCCGCGGATATGCAACGCGATGACCATCGACGTGGAGGACTACTTCCAGGTATCGGCTTTCGCGCCCCATATTCCGCGAGATAGCTGGCCATCGCTGTCATGCCGGGTAGAAGGAAACGTCGACCGCATCCTTGCCCTGCTGGATGAAGGGGGCGTCAAGGCCACCTTCTTCACCCTGGGCTGGATTGCGGAGCGCTACCCTGCCCTGGTGCGCCGCATCATCGACAATGGCCACGAACTCGCCAGCCACGGTTATGCCCATCTCAGGGCTTCCGACCAGAAAGCCGACGAATTCATCGATGACATCACTCGCAGCAAGGCCCTGCTTGAAGACATCGGCGGCCAGAAGGTACTGGGCTACCGGGCGCCGAGCTTTTCCATAGGCAGCGAAAATCTCTGGGCACTGGACCTCCTGCTTCAGGTCGGCTACCGCTACAGCTCCAGCATTTACCCCATCCAGCACGACCACTACGGGATGCCGGATGCGCCCCGCTTCGCTCATTACCCGCGAGGCAACGATGGACTGCTGGAATTGCCCGTCACCACCGTGCGCCTGCTGCGGAGAAATCTGCCCGCCGGCGGCGGCGGCTATTTCCGCTTCTGGCCCTACCCGGTCTCGCGCTGGTTCCTGCAGCGCGTGAACAGCCGCGACATGCAACCCGGGATTTTCTATTTCCACCCCTGGGAACTGGATCCCGGACAACCGCGCCAGAGCGGCATCAGCATGAAAACGCGCTTCCGCCACTATTTGAACCTGCACCGCATGGAAGGGCGCATCAAGGCTTTGACGCGCGACTTCCGCTGGGATCGCATGGACCGGATTTTCCTGGAATGATTCAGCCTCCTGCCGCCACCCTGACAGTCCGCGCCATGCAGCCCTCGGATGCCGCAAGATGGGACGAATTCGTCCATGCCTGCCCGGAAGCCACCTTCTTCCACCGCGCGGGGTGGCAACAGGTGATAGCGCGCGCTTTCGGCCACAAGACCTGGTTCCTCTACGCCGAATCCGGCGGCCAGATTCAAGGCATTCTTCCGCTCGCCGAGATCAACAGCCGGCTTTTCGGCCATGCCTTGATCTCGCTGCCGTTTTGCGTCTACGGCGGCATTGCCGCGCTTTCGGAACCCGCCCGGCAAGCGCTGGACAGGGCCGCGCAGGAAATTGCAAGCGCGCAGAACGTCGATCACCTGGAATACCGGAATCTCAAGCCGATGCATCCGGATTGGCCCGGCAAGGACCTCTACGTGACTTTTCGCAAGGAGATCGACCCGGACGTGGAGCAGAACATGCTCGCCATCCCGCGCAAACAGCGGGCGATGGTCAGAAAGGGCATCAAGGCCGGACTCGCCAGCGAGATCGATGACGGCGTGGAGCGGTTTTTTTCCGTATTCGCGGACAATGTTCACCGTCATGGCACACCCGCGTTGCCCAGGCGCTACTTCGCGCTGCTCAGGGAAGTATTCGGCAGCGACTGCGAAGTGCTGTCGGTGGTCAGGGACGGGCAGGTTCTGAGCAGCGTGCTGAGCTTTTATTTCCGCGATGAGGTGCTGCCCTATTATGCCGGCGACACCCTGGCCGCGCGCGATGTCGCGGCCAACGATTTCAAGTATTGGGAGCTGATGCGGCGCGCCTGCGAGCGCGGCATCAGGATCTTCGACTACGGTCGCAGCAAGCGCGGCACAGGCCCCTTCGACTTCAAGAGAAACTGGGGTTTCGAGCCGCAGCCGCTCTATTATGAATACCAGTTGCACCGGGCCAGGGCGGTGCCCGACCACAACCCGCTTAATCCGAAATACCAGCTTTTCATCAAGGCCTGGCAAAAGCTGCCCTTGCCGCTGGCCAATTTCATCGGCCCGCATATCGTGAAGAACCTGGGATAGGGCAATGGCCGAAGAACTGTTATTCCTTGCGCACCGCATGCCCTACCCTCCCAACAAGGGCGACAAGATCCGTTCATTTCACCTGCTCAGGTATTTGAGCCAGCGTTACCGGGTGCATCTTGGGACCTTCATCGATGACGAGGCTGACTGGCAGCATGTGGACATCGCCCAGTCGTTTTGCGCTGAAAGCCATTTCGCCAGGCTCAACCCCTTCACCGCACGCCTGCGCAGCCTGTCGGGCCTGCTGACCGGCCAGGCGCTGACCCTGCCTTATTACCGTAATGCCGGACTGCAACAATGGGTAAATGACCTGCTTGCCAACCATCCCGTCAGACGCATCCTGGTTTTTTCATCGGCCATGGCCCAGTACGTGAGACAGGCCGACGGCACGCGGCGCGTCATCGATTTTGTCGATGTCGATTCCGACAAATGGCGGCAATACGCAGAAACCAAGCGCTGGCCGCTGTCATGGCTGTTCCGGCGAGAGGCAGAACGGCTGCTGCGCTACGAGCGTGAAATCGCCAGGGAATTCGACGCCGCGTTGTTCGTTTCCCGCGAGGAAGCCGAGATGTTCAAGCAACTCGCCCCGGAGAGCGCGAATAAAACCGGCTATTTCAGCAATGGCGTGGATGCCGGCTATTTTTCACCCGAGCGCGAATACCCCAATCCTTACCCGGAAGGCGAACAAGTCCTGGCCTTCACGGGCGCCATGGACTACTGGCCTAATGTGGACGCGGTGCGCTGGTTTGCCGAGGAAATTTTTCCCACGCTATACGTGGACCGGCCCCAAACCCGTTTTTACATCGTCGGCTCACGCCCGGCGCCTGCCGTGTGCGAATTGGCACGCTTGCCCGGCATCACAGTAACCGGCACCGTGGCGGATGTCCGGCCTTATCTGGCCCACGCCCGGATTGCGGTAGCGCCATTGCGTATCGCGCGAGGCTTGCAGAACAAGGTTCTGGAAGCCATGTCCATGGCGAAAACCGTGGTTGCCTCGCCCCAGGCAGCCGAGGGCATTCAGGCCGCGCTGGGCAGTGAGCTGCATGTTGCCGCCAGCGCCGGGGAATTCAGGCAGAAGATCCTGGACTTGCTGGCAGGAAAGGTCAGCGAGCAGACGGGCAATGCCGCGCGAGCCAGAATTCTGGCCGATTATGACTGGAACAGTTGTCTCGCGCAGGTGGACGCCTTGCTCGCGGAAACGCCCGCATCACGGCCAGCGCAGCGGGCCAACCATACGGCCGCCCTGGGGGAAATAAATCCATGAATGAAATCAATTCCCGGGTCCGCAGCACCGCGCCCGCCATGCCATGGAAAATGGCGGCAATCCTGACGCTTGCCACCATTGCGGCCTTGCTTGCCATCTACCAGCAAACCACGCTGTCCACCATTGCCATCTGGCAACGGTCAGAGACATTTGCGCACGGTTTTCTGATATTCCCCATCAGCCTCTATCTCGTCTGGACGAAGCGCAAAACACTTGCCGCGCTCGCCCCCCGCCCGGATTTCCGCGGCCTGGCGGTATTGGCCTTATTGGGGTTCGGCTGGTTCTTTTCCGATGCCGGCAACGTGCTGGTCGTCGCCCAATACTGCCTGGTGGCCATGATCCCGGTGGCGGTCTGGACGCTGCTTGGCGCACCGGTGGCGCGCGCCATCGCATTTCCCCTCGGCTTCCTGTTCTTTGCCGTCCCGGCCGGTGAGTTCCTGATTCCGCACATGATGAACTTCACCGCCGATTTCGTCGTGGCGGCCCTGCGGTTGACCGGCATCCCGGTTTACCGCGAGGGCACTTTCTTCACGATCCCCAGCGGGCAGTGGTCCGTCGTGGAAGGCTGCAGCGGCCTGCGCTACCTCATCGCCTCGTTCACCCTGGGCAGCCTGTACGCCTATCTCACCTACCGCAGCACGAAACGCAGACTGATTTTTGCCGCCCTGTCGTTGATCGTCCCGGTGTTTGCAAACGGGATGCGTGCCTACCTGATCGTGATGATCGCCCATTTGAGCGACATGAAGCTGGCCTTGGGCGTCGACCATCTCATTTACGGCTGGGTGTTTTTTGGCATCGTCATGATGCTGCTTTTCTGGATTGGCGCCATCTGGCGCGAGGACCAGGAAGATCGCCCGCGCGGCGGGGTCGCATCAGCGCCAGGCGGGGCTGGCGCACCCGTCCCGAATCGCACGTTTTTCCTGGCCGGCATTGCCTTCATCGCGGTAGCCGCTCTGTGGCCAGCTTATGCCGCCCATCGGGACAGCCGTCCGGTCATGGCCGGGGGGCTTGTCGTCCGCCTGCCTGATTCGTCGAATGGATGGGTCAGGCAGGATGCGCCGCTTTCCGACTGGCAGCCCCGTTACCTCGCGCCGGACGCCTACGCCATGCAAACCTACCGCAAGGATGGCATGGCCGTCAGCGTGTATGTGGGCTACTACCGGACGCAACGCAAGGGCGCCGAACTGATCACCTCGCAAAACTACATGGTCATGCAAAAGCACCCGGTATGGAGCAAAGTCGGCGAGAAGCCGCGCGCGATTTCCCTGCGCGGCAGGGATGAAACTATCCAGCAGACCTTGCTGCGTTCACCCGACAAGCGCCTGCTGGTCTGGAACTGGAACAGCCTGGGCGGCACCTATACCGTTAACCCCTACCTGGCAAAGCTGCTTCTGGCAAAGGAGCGGATGCTTGGGCAGCAGGACGATGGCGCCGCGATCATTATCGCCGCGCCCTATGAAGACACCCCGGAACCGGCGGCAATGGCGCTGCAGGCATTCATTCGGGACATGCTTCCGGCCATCCAGGAAAGCATCGTCCGCGTATCGCGGCAACCAGCGGCAACGGGCTCATGACAGGCCATAAAACCCCGCTCATTGCCCATATCGTCCACCACTTCAGGGTCGGCGGCATGGAAAACGGCATGGTCAACCTGATCAACCACATGCCGCAAGAACGTTTCCGCCATGTGGTGATCTGCCTGGATGACTTTACCGAGTTCCGCGCGCGCATCGAGCGCAACGATGTGGATTTTTATGCCCTGGCCAAGCCTGCCGGCCGGGATGTCTCATGGTATTTCCGCTTGTGGCGCCTGCTGCGGGCGCTTTCGCCGGACATCGTGCACACCCGCAACCTGTCCGCGATCGAAGGCCAGTTTGTCGCGGCGGCGGCCGGTATCCGCGCCAGGATCCATGGGGAACATGGCCGCGACGTGTTCGATTTGCATGGCAAGAATCGCAAATACAATTTGCTGCGCAAACTGGCGCGCCCGCTGGTTGGGCACTATATCGCCGTGAGCCGGGATCTGGAGCAATGGCTGATAGACACGGTCGGCGTGCCGCCGCAACGGGTGAGCCAGATTTACAACGGTGTTGACAGCACCCGTTTTCACCCACGGGAAGGCGCGCGCCATATCGGCCCTGCCGGATTCGCGGACGAGACCGCCTTTGTCATCGGCAGCGTGGGAAGAATGGCGGAGGTAAAAAACTACCCCGGTCTGGTGCGCGCCTTCATCAGGCTGCTGGAAATCGAGCCTGCGGCCCGCCAGCGGGCGCGCCTGGCGATTATTGGCGAAGGCGTCGCGCGCGAAACCTGCCTGAACCTGCTCAGGGAAGCCAACGCGGCGCACCTTGCCTGGCTTCCCGGCGAGCGCGCGGACGTGGCGGAACTGATGCGCAATATGGACCTGTTCGTGCTGCCCTCCCTGGGGGAAGGCATCTCGAACACCATTCTGGAAGCGATGGCCTGCGGCTTGCCGATTGTGGCGACACGGGTCGGGGGAAATCCGGAACTGGTGGAAGAAGCCCATACCGGCGCGCTGGTACCCGTATCGGATACGGAGATTCTGGCACGAACCTTGCTGAAGTTTTTCCATGATGAAAACATGGTCGAAGCGCAAGGACAGGCCAGCAGGAAAAGGATTGAATCACACTTCAGCATGCAGGCCATGGTCAGGGGGTATCTCTCCGTCTATGAGCGCGTGTTCCCCCGATCCCTCGCTGAAAATGCAACATCCCAATAAATCAAGGCTTACGTCATGTGCGGCATCGTCGGCATTTTTGACCTGAAGACACAGCGCGAAATCGACCAGCAAGTGCTGGCGCGCATGAACCAGGCCCAGTTTCACCGCGGGCCGGATGAGGGCGGACTGCACTCCGAACCCGGCGTGGGCCTGGGACACCGGCGGCTTTCCATCATCGACCTGTCGAGCGGCCATCAGCCCCTGTTCAACGAAGATGGCAGCGTGGTGGTCGTCTTCAACGGCGAAATCTACAACTACGTCGACCTGATGCCGGAACTGCAGCAACTTGGTCATGTTTTCCGCACCCACTGCGACACCGAGGTCATTGTTCATGCCTGGGAAGAATGGGGGGAAGCCTGCGTGGAACGTTTTCGCGGCATGTTCGCCTTTGCCCTGTGGGACCGCAACAAGGAAACCCTGTTTCTCGCCCGCGACCGCCTGGGCATCAAACCGCTCTACTACGGCACCTTGCCGGACGGCACGTTCCTGTTCGGGTCGGAACTCAAGGCCTTGCTGGCCTATCCCGATTTCCCGCGCGAGGTCGATAATTGCGCCGTGGAGGAATATTTTGCCTATGGCTATGTGCCGGAACCGCGCACCATTTTCAACGCCGCGAGCAAGCTCCCGCCCGCCCACACCCTGACGCTCAAGCGCGGACAAGCCGTGCCGCTGCCCAGGGAATACTGGGATGTGCCCTTCACGCCGCATGGCCCCATCTCGATGCAGGAAGCACAGGAAGAGCTCATCGCCCGCCTGCGCGAGGCGGTGCGCATCCGCCTGGTGGCCGAAGTGCCGCTCGGCGCGTTTCTCTCCGGGGGCGTGGATTCGAGCGCCATCGTCGCCATGATGGCGGGCTTGATGAACGAACCCGTCAACACCTGCTCCATTTCCTTTGGCGACCCCGCTTTCAACGAAGCCGCCTTCGCGCAGCAAGTGGCGGACCGCTACCATACCCGCCACTACGTGGAGCAGGTGGAATCCGACGACTACGACCTGATCGACAGGCTGGCGGAACTCTACGACGAGCCGTTCGCCGACAGTTCCGCCATCCCCACCTACCGGGTGTGCGAACTGGCGAAAAAGCGCGTGACGGTGGCCCTTTCGGGCGACGGCGGGGACGAGAACCTCGCCGGCTACCGGCGCTATCGCTACCACATGTATGAAGAACGCATGCGCGCCATGCTGCCGCTGGGCATTCGCAAACCCTTGTTCGACCTGCTCGGCACGATCTACCCCAAGGCCGACTGGGCGCCGAAAGTATTCCGCGCCAAGTCCACCTTTGAAGCGCTCGCCCGCGACCCCATAGAGGGCTACTTCCACAGCGTGTCCGTGATGGGCGACAAACTGCGCGACAAGCTCTTCAGCAACGCCTTCAAGCTGCGCCTGCAAGGGCATCGGGCAGTCGATGTCATGCGCCGCCACGCAGCCCGCGCCCCTACCGACGACCCGCTGTCCCGCGTGCAGTATCTCGACATCAAGACTTACCTGGCCGGCGACATCCTCACCAAGGTGGACCGCGCCAGCATGGCCCACGCCCTGGAAGTGCGCGTGCCCATCCTGGACCACAAGCTGGTGGAGTGGATATCGGGCCTGCCCGCCTCCTGCAAGCTGCATGGCCAGGAGGGCAAGTACATTTTCAAGAAAGCGCTGGAACCCTACCTGCCCGACGACATTCTTTACCGCCCCAAGATGGGCTTCTCCGTACCCCTCGCAAGCTGGTTCCGCGGGCCGCTCCGGCAGCGCGTGCGCGATGCCGTCCTGGGCGAGACGCTGGCCGCCACCGGCATATTCGACACGGCTTTCCTGCGCGAAATGGTGGACCAGCATCAATCCGGCCTGCGCGACTACAGCGCATCGCTGTGGACGATCCTGATGTTCGAGGC
>JAQTLK010000025.1 GCA_028714955.1 Sulfuricella sp. | reverse complement strand
CCCATCCGACAAGCGCCCACACTTATTGGCTGTATTTTTTTAAAGAACGTTTGCTGCTTCTCTTCTCTTACCGCTTCTCGCCTCAGCGAGAGGTGCGCATTATACAGTCACCGTTCGCCGCGTCAAGCACTAAATTCAAACGGCCTGCTTTGCTATTAAACTGGTTGCGGGGGCAGGATTTGAACCTACGACCTTCGGGTTATGAGCCCGACGAGCTGCCAGACTGCTCCACCCCGCGACAAGAAGTGCATTATAGCAAAAACTTCTCTGCATAGTCAAGCAAAAGTCTTTCCCGGGACGGAACATCAAAGCGATCCTGCCCAGTCCAAGCGATTTCAGTTCCTGTAGGCCTCGACTGGAACGGTGATTTTGACTTCGTCGCTAACCGCCGGTATGTATTTGGTCAGCCCAAAATCGGAGCGCTTGAGGGTCGCCGTGACATTGGCTGCACACATTGCTTTCTTGTTCTCCGGGTTGCTGCCGCACTGGAAGTCATTCACCACGACCTTGAGAGGCTTGGTCACGCCGATCATGGTGAATTGACCTTCCGCCGCGACAACTTTATCGCCTTCAAAAATCAGTTTGTCAGATTTGAAAGTCATGGTCGGAAATTTCTTCACATTGAACAATCCCTCGTCGGACAAATGTTTCGTCCACGCACCCAGGCCCATATCAAGCGACTCTGTGTAGACCGTGAAATCGACGCTACCCTTCTTTGTCGCAAAGTCGATCATGGCTTTCCCGCTCGTCTTGTTGAAACGGCCATGCTGTGTCGTAAAACCCAGGTGAGTGACCTCGAAAACCGGGATGCTGAATTCTGGATCGGTGGTATAGCTGTCGGCAGCGTGAGCAGGTGCGACAAAAGCCCCCATCACGACGAAAGTGGCTAAATATTTTTTCATGAAAACCTCCGTTGCAGACCTCTGTCGTTAACCAAGTGTCACCGGCAACGACATAATCCTGTCATTTGTCGATGGGCAACGATTGCAAATAGCCGGTCACCGCCTTCATTTCCTCGGTGGAAAGCAGATGAGCGATCTGCGTCATCGGTGTATTCGGCCGTTCGTCTGTTCTCTGGAAAACTTGCAATTGCTTTATCAGGTAGTCCTGGTGCTGATTCGCCAGCCTGGGGAAATTCGCAAGTCCTTCCGCTTTGGGTCCATGGCATGCTATGCAGGGAGGAGCTTCCTTGGCCGGCAACCCGTTCTCGTAAATCACCTTGCCGGCGGCAACCAGCTTTGCATCAACGGGCGCATTGGGCTGTGCAGCCTGCCGGGAGAAATAGTCAGCGAGACCCTTGATTTGGGCGTCGGTGAGGTGGTGGCTCAAGCCCCACATATATTCAAAGCCAGCCGGGTCAGCGCGGTGCTGGCCACGGAAATTCTCCAGTTGGGCAACAATATAAGCTGATTGCTGGGCGGCGAGCCTCGGAAAGTTCGGTGACACGGAATTGCCATCGACACCGTGGCAGTTCGAACACACCTGAGCGGCGGTTACCGCAGCAGGGACATTAGGGTTGGCAAGGTCACGGGAGCGCTCGATGTTGGAGCAGCCGGAACCGGCAACAGCCAACCCGACAACCAGCGTTAGAAAGATTTCTTTCATCTCGAATCTCCGAGGATTCCAGTATTTAGATCGGGTAGACGGTGTAACGCCCTGGGTCAGGAACTTCGGCAGGGATTTCAATATGCACCCCACACATAGAAAAAGAGCGTGTTGTTGTCACTCGCGTTTCTGCCCATACCATCGTAGTTGTCTGATGCACCGTTGTACTTGCTATAGGCGGTGTACTGCACGCCGATGCGAGCATATTGCACCGGCATCCAAAAAGCCTCATAAGTGAAGCCGCGGGTCGCGGGATTGCCTGAGAGGTTACCATTGACACGCGTAGACAGTGCCGTTGCTCCAAGCGCCCCGGTGGGATCACTCGTGATTAGCCCCGTAGCCGGATCGTAACCAGAAGTCTGGTTCGCAGTATTGGTTGTGCCGGTTAAATTGAAGTAAGCCAAACTGCCGCCATACTTGGCCTGAAAAACATAGGACAACTTGGCCCGGAACGTGTTGGTTGTATCGGAACTGTTAGGATCAGCCAAAAGTGACCCGTCAGCGGCAACAAACCCAAATGGCGACCCCAGCCCGGCATTGCCAGCAACAGTATTGGCTGAATAGTTTGTTTTCTGCCGCATGTAGGCAAGCTGTGCCGTGATCGTATGCGGATCGAGGATATACTGGTATTGGGCATCGAGCCCTGTGCTCAATATTTTGTAAACGCTGTTTGGATCGGATGTGATTGTAGGGTCGTCATAGAGATGTGCAATATTTCCTGATGTACCAACCATGATGTTATGCGGACCCCATTCGTGCGTTACAGCCAGCCGCCAATAAGGATTGTTGTTCCCTTGTAACTTTGTCGTGCCCGCATTGTTCAACCCCATTGAAAGAGGAGAGAATATCCCGTTGGCCGTCCGGTAAGTGCCCAGTTCCGCGTAGAGCAGCTTGTTCAAATACATATATGCGGCAATCCCGGCGACATTGCTGCCGGAGCTGTTGCCTGGGTATGGCGTGGCCGCGTCATTGAATTGGTTGGCAGGCACGCCGGCACCGGGAACATATTGCATCCAGGCTGCCGATGTATTCCATACGTCGGACACCGACGGATTGTTGTTCAGGCTTACGCCGAATATAAAATCCCGGGTCGGGTTGATGAATCGGTCGGCATAGCGGATGTCGACGTTGTCCATAGCGGAATGACCATGCCAAGCTCCGTTGTTGGGATCTTGTGCGGCATAGTTGTCATAGGTCCACTGTATGAATGCGCCGATGTTGTCGGTGATCTTGCCACCGGCGAAAACGCTTCCACCACCGATAACAGGCGAACTGTTTTTCGCGAAATCACCTGCCGGATTGTCGCTTTTGGAGGTGTCGCTGACTTTCGTGTAAGAGCCATATGCCATAACCGACAATGGCACCTTGACGCGGTCGCCGATGGTATAGCCCGTCAGCTTGAACGCTCGGCCATAGGGAGTCAGTTCAGGAAATTGCCCACCGGCGTGGCAAGCCACGCAGTTTTGCCCGGTTTGGCGCGCAAAAAGCGGGAGCGCCTGCGAATCAACTGGGAACATCGTCGCAGCTGTTCCCAGCACACCAAAGACCAGAGGCACCTTGCGCAAGAGGCTTCGCGGCATCTCCATTTTGAATCGGCTCACTGATATTTTCATTTTATTGCCCCCGGAAAAACAACGTCTTCAATTCAAAAACAGAAAAGGCGCAAAAGCCATGGATGCAAATTTGTTCCGCTACTTAACCATTGATCGAATTATTGTTGCGTCAGGCGGAATCAAGGTGAGGGGTTCCTGCAAGCCCATGCATATTTAGTCACATGTGTTCACTATAAACTGCCGCTGCTTACAAGAACCTTACTGATGACAAAATACAACAGGTTTAATGATGTCCCTCCGATGCTTCGCTGCCCAAGTGCCACAATTGATGTGTATCCAGGAGCAAACGGTAAAAAGATTCGGATGATTCCAGTTGCGCCAGCACTGCGGCCAGCCGCGCATCCATGGATTGACGGCGCGCCAGCAGCACGTCATTCAGACCTGACTCCCCCAGGGCATAGGCGCGCGCCATTTTGTCCGCGTTGCGCTGCATCAGGCCGCTCGCTGCCGTGGCACTTTGCCAACTGGCATAGGACACCTTGGCACGGTTGTAAGCAGCGGTGATGTCTGCCTCAATGCGGCGCAGCACCAACGCCTCCCGTTGCGTGGCCATGTCTGCCCTGGAAGCAGCTTCGGCGCTGGCGGCGCGGCGCGCGCCGCCCGGCAAGGGGATGGTCACGGACACGCCGGTAATGCTGTCGCTGCCGTTGCGTTCGGAAATATAGTGCAGCCCCACCGTTGGATCGGGGATGCGGTCGGCATCGGCGCGCTGGGCGCTGAGCCGTGCGATTCTCGACTCGGCACGGGCAAGCAACAGCTCGTGGTTGTGGTCCAGTGCAAGGTCGAGCCAATAGGCGAGGTTCTGCGGCAAAGGCTGGGGTTCGCCTGCCGGCAGCTTGGGCGGCAGCGGCAAGGAAGGAAAATGCCGCATGAGGCTGGCCGTGGCGTTGTCGGCACGCAATTGCGCCTGTTGCAGTTCGATTTCCGCCTGCATCAGCGCGGCCCGTGCCACATCCTCTTCCAGTTGCGATGCGTCGCCCGCCTTGACGCGGCGGGTGACCACTAGCAGTTGCTGTTTGAGCACTTCCACCTGCTGGATCCACTGCTCGCTACTGCTCCGCTCGCGCAGCCAGGTGAACCAGCCGGACAGCAGCTTGCGTCCGGCCTCATGCATGGCATCGCCATAACCATCCTGCGCCAGCGCCACGTTCTGCTGGCCTAGCGCGGCGTCAAGCTCGGCCTTGCGTGGCAAACGCAGCGCCCGTTCCAGCCCGACGTTCCAGTCGCGCAAGTTTTCCCCGGTCTCCCTGATGCGCCGCCGCGCCGCGCCACCGGTCAGGTTTAATTCATGGCTGCCGGCTTCCAGCCGGTCGCGCGCCGCTTCGCCCGCCATGATGCCATATTGCGCAGCAAGCACGGAAGGGTAGTTCTGTAATACCTGCTGCACCATCTGCTGCGATGGAAGATCGGGATATTCCCGAAATTCTGCCGCCATAGCGGGAATTACATGTATGGCCGCCATGATGGCGGCAAGCCATTTCAGCTTCATGCAAATCTCCCGAATTCATTGATTGGCGCAATCCAGTAGGCAATATCACGGCTTGGCAGCGATTCCTTGAAATGGGTGATCAGAATTTGCGCATCTTCCTGATCCATCACCACTTCCATCTTCACCCGCCATGCCCGGCCACGCACCTGCTCGTTGACGCTATGGTAAACGGCTACCCGCCCGTGCCCTTCCACTTCGTAAGTGGTAAAACCGCTCGCCAGCTCGGGGTGTTCGAGCAGGTGGTCGATCATGTACTCTTCCAGCCCCTTGGGGAAAACGATAGTCAGACAACAATCCGGTTTTTTCATTTCTTTTCTTCCTTTATGCCATTCAGGTCCCCCGCCACACCGAACCACTGATACAACAGCGGCAGAATAATCAGGGTCAACAAAGTCGAGCTCAACAAGCCGCCGATCACCACGATGGCCAAGGGCTTTTGAATTTCCGATCCGGGACCGCTGGCGAACAGCAGTGGGACCAAGCCGAAAGCGGTAATGCTGGCGGTCATCATCACCGGCCGCAAACGTCGTCGTGCGCCTTCCACGACCACTTCGGCCAGCGCCATGCCTTGGGCGCGCAACTGGTTGAAATAACTCACCATCACCACACCGTTCAGCACGGCAATACCGAGCAGGGCAATGAAGCCGACCGAGGCCGGCACCGACAGGTATTCGCCGGAAAGCCACAGCGCCCAAACGCCACCGATCAGGGCGAAGGGAATGTTGGCGAACACCAGCCATGCCTGGCGCATCGAGCCGAAGGTAGCGAACAGCAGCAGATGGATCAGGGCAAGCGCGACCGGCACCACGATGGCCAGACGTGCCGCAGCGCGCTGCTGGTTCTCGAACTGTCCGCCCCAGGAGAGGCTGTAACCGGGAGGCGATGGTGCCTGTTGCGCTACGGCCTGCTTCGCCTCCTCGACAAAGCCGACGAGGTCGCGACCGCGCACGTTGCTCACTACCACGGCGTAGCGCTGCGAGTTCTCGCGCTCGATCTTGACCGGGCCATCGACGCGCTTGAGGCTTGCCACGCTCGCCAGTGGCACGCTCTGGCCATTTGGCAGGGTCAGGCGCAAGTCGGCAAAGACCGCCGGAATATCACGCACATTATCGCTGCCGCGCAACAGCACCGGCGTGCGCCGCACTCCCTCCAGGACCAGACCGAGCACCTGGCCCTCAAGCTGGGAACGCAGCGTGTTGCCGATCTCGTCCACAGACAAACCCATGCGTCCGGCGGCAAGGCGGTCGATATCAACCTTCAGATACTGCACTCCCTCGTTCATCACCCGGTACACGTCCTCGCTGCCCTTGATGCCCTTGAGCACATTCTCGATTTTTTCCGCCTGCTGGTTGAGGGTGGCGAGATCGGGGCCGAAAATTTTCACCGCCACGTCGCCGCGCACGCCGATGACCATCTCGGAAACACGCATGTCGATCGGTTGGGTGAAGTTGTGCGCAATACCGGGAAAATCCTTGAGCACCGCGCGCAGTTGGTCGGTGAGCCACTCCTTGTCCGGTTTGCGCCACGCTTCGCGCGGTTTGAGGATCAGGAAAGTATCGGTCTGGTTGAACCCCATGGGATCCAGCCCGAGTTCGTCCGAGCCCACCCGCGCCACAATGCCTTTCACCTCCGGCACTTTTTCCATGATCGCACGCTGGATTTTCATGTCGAGCTGGAAGCTTTTTTGCAGGTTGATGGAGGGCAGCTTCTCGATGCCGATGATGATGTCGCCCTCGTCCATCACCGGCATGAAAGTCTTGCCGATCAGGGGGTACACCGCCACGGTCATGGCCAGCGCCACTACCGCGCCGCTGGCCACCAGCTTGCCATGCCTGAGCACCCAGGCCAGCACGGGCATGTAAACCGCGGTGAGCTTTCTCACCAGCCACGGGTCATCATGGCCGCTCTGCTTCAGCAAATAGGAGGCCAGCACGGGTATCACGGTAAGCGACAGGATCAGCGAACCGGCCAGCGCGAACACGATGGTCAGCGCCACCGGAATGAACAGCTTGCCTTCCAGCCCCTGCAGGGTTAAGAGCGGCAAAAACACCACGATGATGATGACCACGCCGGAGGCCACCGGCATCACCACTTCCTTGACCGCCCGATAGATCACGTGGAGGTGCGGGATATTCTTCGCACCGCGGTCATGTGCAAGGTGGGAAACCACGTTCTCCACCACCACCACGGCAGCGTCCACCAGCATGCCGATGGCGATAGCCAGTCCACCCAGGCTCATCAGGTTGGCCGACATGCCGAACAGGCGCATCAGAATGAAGGTGAACAGCGCCGCCAGCGGCAAGGTCACTGCCACAACGATAGCGGCGCGCAGATTGCCGAGAAACAGCAGCAACAGGATCACCACCAGCACAATAGCTTCCAGCAAGGCTCTGGAAACCGTGCCGACGGCGCGCTCCACCAGGCTGCCGCGATCGTAGAAGATTTCGGTCCTGACGCCAGGCGGCAGCGATGGCGCGATCTCCTTCAGCCGCGCCTTGACGCCGTTCACCACCATTTGTGCGTTGGCGCCGCGCAGCCCCAGCACCAGCCCCTCCACCGCCTCGCCCTTGCCATCCTTGGTGACTGTACCGTAGCGGCTCAGGTGGCCGATGCGCACTGTCGCCACATCGCCCACCCGCACCACCTGGCCATTCCGGGTGCTGACAACGATGGCGCGCAGGTCATCGAGATTCCTGATCGCCCCCTCGCTTCGTACCAGCAACACTTCCTCGCCGTCCTTGAGGCGGCCGGCGCCGTCATTGCGGTTGTTGGCCTCAAGCACCTTCTGCAAGGTTTCGAGCGAAACGCCGCGTGCCTGCAATGCCGCATTGTCAGGCATCACCTCGAAGCTCCGCACCAGCCCACCCAAGGTGTTGACATCCGCCACGCCGGGCAGGGTGCGCAAAGCCGGGCGAATCACCCAGTCGAGCAGGGAACGCCGTTCCTGCGGCGTGAGATTGCCGCCCTCGATGGTGAACATCAGCATCTCGCCCAGTGGCGTGGTAATCGGCGCAAGGCCGCCGCTGACGCCGGAGGGCAGATCCTTCATCACACTGCCCAGGCGCTCCGCCACCTGGTTGCGCGCCCAGTAGATGTCGGTTCCATCCTCGAAATCAATGGTAATGTCGGTCAGGGCATATTTCGACACCGAGCGCAGAATTTTCTTGTTCGGGATGCCCAGCAGTTCGACCTCGATCGGCGCCACGATGCGCGATTCCACCTCTTCCGGCGTCATCCCCGGCGCCTTGATGATGACCTTGACCTGGGTCGAGGCCACATCGGGAAAGGCGTCGATCGGCAATTGTTCGAAGGCTACGGCACCGGCGCCAATCAAGGCCAGGGTGGTGATGACTACGGCCAGCCGCTGGGTCAAGGCAAGTTCTATCAGGCGAGCAAGCATCATTCTCCTCCCTTTCCAAGCCCCTGCCAGGCCGCTTTCAAGGCAACAGCGCCCTTGGACACAATGTGTTCATCGCCGCGCAATTCGCCCGCAATCATCACCGCGGCCGGGGTTTGGCGCAGCACTTGCACCGGATGGGGACGGTATCCGGAAGGAGTTTGCACGAACACATAAGCCTGGTTTCCTGACCTCACCAGCGCGGCATTAGGCACGCTCCACTGTTTGAGGCCGACTGCAAAACCCACCACGGCTTCCACATACTGACCTGGGCGCAGATTGTCAGCGCCGTCGCTGATTTCCGCGCGCACCATGACCGTCTGATTGGCTTCGGTGACGCTACGCCCGACAGAAATCACCTTGCCGCTGGCCGATGCGGCCGGCACGCGCACCGCGGCGCCTGGCTGGAGGCCGCTGGTCTGCGCCAGGGGTACCTGTATTTCGAGCCACAGCGGAGCAAGCCTGGCTACTTTGAACAAGGGCGCGGCAGCATCCACCCGCTGCCCCGGCGCGACCATCTGCTCCAGCACCACGCCGTCGATGGGCGCGGAAACTTCCAGCGCGCTGTCGATGGCATGGCCGGACTGCAGCTTCGCCACAGCGTTACCGCTCATGCCAGCCAGGCGCAATGCCTGACGTTTCTCATTGACCGCCGCCGCTAGCGTCGCAGCATGGCTTTGCGCCGCGAGATAACGGCTTTCCGCCACAATGCCATCCTTGAACAGCTTTTCGTCGCGGCTCAAGGTGTTCTGCGCCAATTGCGCCTGCAGCGCCGTTTGCAGATAATCACGCTGCAATTCCGCCAGCATCGGGCTCTGCAGGCGTGCCAGCATCTGCCCCTGCTTCACGGGCTGATTGACCGCCACGGCCATGCTCTCGACCATGCCCGCCAGAGGCGCGCTGACAATGTGAATCTGCTGGTTCGGAATGACCACCTGTGCCGGCAGAACGTTTCCGGCTGCACTCGAAGAGGCAGCCAATGCCACGACTTCGATGCCCAGAGACTGGGATTGCCTGGCCGACACGGGAATATCGTTGGCAGCGGTTGCCAACCCTGCCCAGCACAGGATAACGATGGTTGAAATCCGGAATAAATGCATATTGACTCCCTCCCTCCATGGACATGGAGGTGATACCTGGTTTGCTTGCTTGGAGCTTCCAATGCCGTGACTTCGAACGCGAAGTCCCGGCCCGACAAGAAAGATTCAGATCAGGGGAAGGGGGGGGCTTGCGGGAATGGCCGGGAATAATTCAACGGCCTGGCGGGGGGCGTGATGACAATCGCCACCGGGAGCGGCAAATCGAAGAAGGCCGCGGGAAAGGAAAAGAGCGGCGTTGCCAGGACCGGTTGAGCAGCATCCAGCACCGCTATTATGCTATCCCTGCGGTACTCCCGAGCCATGGCGATAGCTGGGGCATCGCCGCGCTCTGCCATGACGGAAGTTGCACCGGAATCTGTAACAAGCAGTTGCTCCACGCCGTCGAGGTGCACTCCGCCCGCCATGGACAAGCCATGCGCATGCGCGTGCAGCAACGGCGCGAAGCATTGCAGCAGCGCCAGCAAAAGGAGAAGAAAGAATTTGTTCCGGCTTGGTGACATGTTTTTAATTCTAAACTTAGTCTAAACCGGTGGCAAGAGACTCAAGAAAAGTCCCTCAAATTTTCGGCAAGGTCACGCCGACCTGCCCCTGATACTTCCCTCCCCGATCCTTGTAGGAGGTCTCACACACCTCGTCGGACTCGAAAAACAGCACTTGGGCCACCCCTTCATTGGCGTAGATTTTTGCCGGCAAGGGGGTGGTATTGGAAAACTCCAGCGTCACGTAGCCTTCCCATTCCGGCTCGAAGGGGGTGACGTTGACGATGATGCCACAACGCGCATAGGTGGATTTGCCCAGGCAGATGGTGAGTACGTCACGCGGAATGCGGAAGTATTCCACGGTGCGCGCCAGGGCGAAGGAATTGGGGGGGATGATGCAGTAGTCCGCATGCACCTCGACGAAAGAATTGGGGTCGAAATTCTTGGGATCGACGATGGTGCTGTTGATATTGGTAAAGAGCTTGAATTCGTTGGAGCAGCGTATGTCGTAGCCATAGCTGGAAGTGCCGTAGGACACGATCCTGCGCCCATCCACCTCGCGCACCTGGCCCGCCTCGAACGGCTCGATCATGCCGGTCTGTTCCGCCATGCGGCGGATCCACTTGTCGGATTTGATGCTCATTTCATCTCCGTGAGGAGCGAGGAGTGAGGAATGAGGAGAACGAGGATTTTACTCCTCACCCCTCACCCCTCGCTCCTCACGCATTTTACGTATTTTGAATTACGATGTTGGGGAAGCGTGCGCTGAAATCCTGCGCCTGTTCCGCCACCCGGATCGCCACGCGGCGAGCGATATCGCGGTAAATCATGGCGATGCGCGAATCGGGCTCGGCTGCCACGGTCGGATTGCCTGAATCGGTTTCCTCGCGGATGCGGATATCCAGCGGCAGCGAGCCGAGGAATTCGACGCCATAATCCTGGCACATTTTCTCGCCCCCGCCGGCACCGAAGATACGCTCCTCGTGGCCACAATTGGAACAGATGTGCAGGCTCATGTTTTCCACGATACCCAGGATGGGGATGCCCACTTTTTCGAACATCTTCAGCCCCTTGCGCGCATCGATCAGGGCGATGTCCTGCGGGGTGGTGACGATCACGGCACCGGTCACCGGCACTTTCTGCGCCAGCGTGAGCTGGATGTCCCCGGTGCCGGGCGGCAAATCGACCACCAGGTAGTCGAGGTCTTTCCACTTGGTTTCGTTGAGCAGTTGTTCCAGTGCCTGGGTGACCATCGGGCCGCGCCATACCATGGGTTGCTCCACATCCACCAGGAAGCCGATGGACATGGCCTGCAGGCCGTGGCCGATGAGGGGTTCGAGGGTCTGGCCGTCGGTTGAATCGGGGCGGCCGGTGATGCCCAGCATGGTAGGCTGGGACGGGCCATAAATGTCCGCGTCCATGATGCCGACCGTTGCCCCTTCCGCAGCCAGCGCCAGCGCCAGGTTCACTGCAGTGGTGGACTTGCCCACACCGCCCTTACCGGAAGCCACGGCAATCACGTTCTTCACGCCAGGAATGAGCTTGACACCCTTCTGCACAGCATGAGAAATGATCTTCTGGCTCATGTTGACATTGACGTCGCTCACGCCGGGGATCGCCTTCAGCTTGTCAGTCACCAGCTTCTTGACATCATCCATCACGCTTTTGGCGGGATAACCCAACACCACGTCCAGGGAAACCTTGCCGCCGTCCACCTTGATGTTCTTGGCGGACTTGCTGGACATGAAATCCTTTTTGGTGTGCGGGTCGATCAAACCCTTGAGTGCATCCTGCACTTGCTGTTCAGAAACGGCCATGCTTGCTCCTAAATAAATTCTGGCTACTGTGAAAATAGCGAAGTTTAAACAATAAAAGAAGGTGCGCCTACTATTGCAGCACCCGACTTTGTTACAATTTCAGCTTTTCAGTTCCGAGCTTCCCATGACACGCAAAATCCTGGTCACGTCCGCCCTGCCCTATGCCAACGGCAGCATCCACCTCGGGCACCTGGTGGAGTATATCCAGACCGATATCTGGGTACGGTTTCATAAAATGCAAGCTGACACCCAGTGTTTCTATGTCTGCGCCGATGATACCCACGGCACGCCCATCATGCTGCGCGCGGAAAAGGAAGGCATTACGCCGGAGCAACTGATCGAACGCGTGTGGGGCGAACATATGCGCGACTTTTCCGGCTTCAATATCGCGTTCGATAATTACTACTCCACCAACTCAGAGGAAAACCAGCAACTCGCCAGCGCCATTTATCTCAAACTCAAGGCCAAGGGCCTGATCGAGATCCGCACCATCGAGCAGCTTTACGACCCGGTCAAGGAAATGTTCCTGCCAGACCGCTTCATCAAGGGCGAATGCCCCAAGTGCCACGCCAAGGACCAGTACGGCGACTCATGCGAAGCCTGCGGCACTACCTACGCGCCAACCGAACTGATCGCCCCCTACTCCGCCGTATCCGGCGCCACCCCCGTCACCCGGACCTCGGAACACCATTTTTTCAAGCTCGGCAAATGCGAGGACTTCCTGCGCCAGTGGACGCGCGACCACTTGCAGGCCGAAGCCAGCAACAAGATGGAGGAATGGATCGGTTCAGGCCTGCACGACTGGGACATTTCGCGCGACGCACCCTACTTCGGTTTCGAAATTCCTGGCGCACCGGGCAAGTATTTCTACGTCTGGCTCGACGCACCGGTTGGCTACATCGCCAGTTTCAAGAACCTGGCGAAAAAGCTGTCAGCGGTCAGCGGTCAGCCTTCAGCAGAAGCGTTGTTCGGCGAATTCTGGAACCCGGATTCCCGCACTGAGCTGTATCACTTCATCGGCAAGGACATCCTCTACTTCCACGCGCTGTTCTGGCCCGCCATGCTGGAAAACGCCTCTTTGCGCACCCCTACCCGGATTTTCGCCCACGGCTTCCTAACCGTGAACGGGCAAAAAATGTCCAAGTCGCGCGGCACCTTCATCACCGCGGAAAGCTACCTGGCGCACCTCGACCCGGAATACCTGCGCTACTACTATGCCGCCAAGCTCAACGGCAGCATGGAAGACATCGACCTCAACCTGGAAGATTTCAGTGCCCGCGTCAACAGCGACCTGGTCGGCAAATATGTCAACATCGCCAGCCGTGCCGCGGGGTTCATCCACAAGCGCTTCGGCGGCCGATTGATCGCCGCGGAAAAGCGCCGCAGGCCCGAGGAAGAAGAACTCGAAACTGTTCTGCTCGGCGCGGGAGAAGTCATTGCACGCGCCTACCAGGAGCGCGACTTCTCCAGGGCGGTGCGCGAAATCATGCGCCTGGCGGACGTAGTGAACCAGTTTGTCGATGCCAACAAGCCCTGGGAACTGGCCAAGCATCCCGAGCAGGAAACCCGCCTGCACCAGGTATGCAGCGAAATGCTCAACGCCTTCCGCATCCTCAGCATTTATCTCAAACCCATCCTGCCTGGCCTGGCCGCCAAAGTGGAAAATTTTCTCAACCTGCCCGGCCAGCTCAACTGGCATGACCTCAAAAACTACCCGGCCAACGCCATCAACACCTACGAGCACCTCATGACCCGCATCGAACCGAAACAGATCGAAGCCTTGCTGGAGGCCAACAGGGAAAGCCTGCAAGCGGCGCCCACCACGGAACCGCATTCCCTGGCGCGCCATAGCGAAAAGCAGCAACATGCCATCCAGCCAATCGCCGAAACCATCACCATCGACGATTTCAGCAAGGTCGACCTGCGCATTGCCCGCATCGTCAATGCCGAGCAGGTAGAAGGAGCGGAAAAACTGCTGCGCCTGACGCTGGACATCGGGGAAGCAAATACGCGCAACGTGTTTGCCGGCATCAAGTCCGCCTACGACCCAGGCAAGCTGATTGGCCGCATGACAGTCATGGTCGCCAACCTCGCCCCGCGCAAGATGAAATTTGGCCTGTCGGAAGGCATGGTGCTGGCCGCTTCCGGCGATGCGCCAGGACTGTTTATCCTGAGTCCGGACGAAGGCGCTCAACCGGGCATGCGCGTCAAATAGCCCGCCTGGATTGGATCAGGTCAGCAAGGGGTGCATCCAGACGAACATGGCCTGTCCCTGCGAGTCGGCAAGCCGGGCCAGGGCCGAGAGCTCCTCCACCAGAAATATGACCTCTTCGACGGGCCAGTCGTTCATTTCGAATTCCTCGGTGGCAGCCAGTTCTTCCCCCACCCTTTCGATCGCCTCCTCTTCGAGGCCAGCGAGCTTCTCCATCACCAGGTCGGGAATCCGCAGAACGACAAGCCCTTCGTCGCCAGATACATAAACCGGCTCATAAACATAAAATGCATCCTCTAGTCCATCCCCGGTCAGGAGGCAATGCAGCGTTACAATTTTGGCCGTATCGATGTCCCTTGCCTCGATGCCGCTCCATTCGACGACAGGATGCTGCGACTCGCCGATAGCTTCGACATCCTCTTCGTCCGCGCTGACAATATTTACCAGAATACTCATTGACTGCCCCATGCTTGCTTGTTGGAAGGGAATATTGACGCCTTGCGCACCTGTTCGCAAGGCGCGGCCTCACTCGACAGGCGTGGCATCCATCGCCTCGTCTCCCGGCGGCTCTGCCATGACGGTCCTCTTTCTTTCTGGCCGGATTTGCTCGGGCAAGGGGAGCGCCGAGTCGGTGAGAGGCTTCAGCGTCGGCAGGAGAAATTTCAGAATTTGCGCCGAGAGTCCTGATGTAAACTTGTAGTCGGCCGCGCTGGCACCTGGGACGAAAGCGGTAAGCGTTCCGAAGAAGCGGTCTCCCAGGAAAAAAACAAAGGTGGCGGAGCGATTCACCGTGCGCGAATCCTTGATGACGCCGGCAGAAGAGAAAGTAACGTAGCGATGGTCGCCGGTGCCGGTTTTTCCTCCAATCTGGATTTGCGTGCCATCCTCTTTCACGATGGCATGCGCGAGTCTTGCGGCGGTTCCCCTTTCCACCACATCGATCAGTACGCCGCGCACGGCCGAAGCCAGTTCAGGGGAAAACATGCGTTCGCCCTTGGCGGCCGGTTTTCCAACAATGGTTTCGAAAGGCGTGCCGGCACCGAAGTGCAAGCCCTCGATCAGGGTGGTCGGCACCTTGACCCCATTATTGAGAATGATGCCCATCAGGTCCGCCAGCGCGGCGGGGCGATCCGCCGAACTGCCGATGGCCGTGGCCAGAGATGGCACCAGGGAATCAAAGGGATAGCCCAGGCGCTGCCAGCTGCGGTGAATTTCCAGGAAGGCCTCCACCTCGAGCAGGTTGCGAATCCTGCTGTCCTGCACATTTTTCCGTCCGGTCTTGAGCAGCCAGCCATATACCGCGATGCGCTCCGCGCCACTGGCCTGGATCACGTCCCTGTAATGGGCGCCGGGTTGCGCCGTCAGATAACGGACCAGCCATAGCTCCAGCGGGTGCACATGGGCGATGTAGCCCTGGTCAGCCAGCCCGTATTTACCCGGCGCATAGGCATCATAGAGATTTCCCAGGGCGCGTGCGCCGGAATTTCTGAAGCTCGGCAGACGCGCTTCCATGAAAGCAGAAAATTGCTCCAGCGTCTTGTCCGGGTTGATGAAGCGGTAGGCCGCCGCGAGCCTGCGCGGGGTCGGCCTGATGCCGGCATAGAAAAGATCGTTGATTTCCTGCGCCGTCTTGCCTTTATACTTGAGATAGAAGCGCCCGATGAATTCCTTGCCTTCCTTGTCGGCAAATCGTTTGAGGTATTTCTCGCGTTGCGGATCGTTTGCATCCTTGAGGATATTGGCGGATGAACCAGGCACCTGGAACATGTAGTAATGTTCAATATCCCGCATGAGACGAATGAACACGAGGTTGACGGAATTACGGGTCGCTTCGCGCAGGTTCATCACCTTGTCATCCTCGCTGTGTTTGAAGTTCTTGAAATACTGCGCGCCCCCGCCGGTAAAGAACAGTTCTCCCGGATTAGCCGAATATTGGCGTTCCAAAGCTGCATCGAGCATTGCCGAAAGGCTTTTATCCCCCTCCTGCAGCAGGTAGTCGATGGCCCAGCGGGTAATATGGTCAGCGGGAGCGACCGCGACCTCGCGCAATGCTTGCGGCGCAGCAGCAGCATATTGTTGATGCAGTTTCTCGATGATTTCGAGGTAAGTCACCAGGGTTCTCAATTTTGCCGTGGAGCCCAGATCCAGCTTGGTGCCCTGGTTGATATCGAAGGGCTGGTCGTAATTGTCGGCCTGAATGCGCAGCTTGGCGCCTTGCGGGGTGAGCTCGTGCAGCGTAAAGCTGTAAATGATCCTGCCGGGATCGGCAGCGCCAAGCAGGTGTTCGCCATACAGCCCGGCAGCACGCGCATAGACTGGATCCTTGAGCTTGCGCAAGATATCCGTCACCTTTTGCTGCAGATCCCTGTCAAGGGTGGTGTTGACGGCGAGGTCCATGCGGTCCAGTTCATAGAGGCGGTTCACACCCAGCAGGGAAGCCAGGCGCAACCGCACGGCATTGGCCGCCTTGCGGGTAGCGAAACGGCCATTTTCTTCCAGCATCGGGCTGCTTCTGAAATGAAGTTTTGCCCTCAATGCTGCCTCCTTGAGATCCACCGGAATGATGCCCTCCCTGGCCAGCACCCGCAGATAACTGTCCGTGAGCGCCTCGAGCGCCTTGTGGTCCCCCCCAAGGTAATCCGAAGGCCGGCGCTGGGCGATCATGAGACTCAATGCATGCTTGTAGGCGCTGGCAACTTCGGGCAAATTCGCCTTGTTTGCCGGCCAGCCAAGCAAAATGCGGTTGACCTGATCGAAATCCAGTCCGTACCAGGCCCATAGCCCATCACCCAGTCCGTTGACTTCGCCCAAACCGCTCACGGCCGAGAGCGGAACCGTATCGAGGTAGCTCACCACGATGGCCTTGCGCGCGGGCAGGGTATTTTCACCCTCAAGGTAAGCCCGTACCGAGGCCGAGGCCATCTGTTGCAGCTTGTCTTCGACGGTCAAGGTCAAACCGTCGGGAGAGTGGCGGTATTTCTCGATTTGCGTGGCTAGCGTGCTGCCGCCCGGCACATCATGGTCCGGACGGATGGTTTGAATCGCCTTGTCGATGACTGCCTGACCGAGCCGCATCCACTCCACGGCAGGATTCTTCCTGGGATGCGCGGTGTCGAGCAGTTCGCGGTTCTCGATGTAAAGCAGGCTGTTTACCAGCAGGGGCGGAACCGCCTCGAAACGTTCATAAATTCGCGCCGGAAAACGTGCCCGGTAAAGCGTCAGGCCGTTGGTGTCAAAAATGCTCAGCCCGGCCTGGTTCTTCTCCCGGTAAGGCGCGAACAGGCCGCGGTCGATGAGTTCCTGCATACGCGGCGAAATCCTCGCCTGTGCGCTGACCTCGAATCCATTCTGCTCCAGACGCTTGATCATGGCAGGGAGCCGGCTATACCCGAGACGGGCATCATAGGGCCCGGCCTGGCGAATGTGCAGCCTGGGGTTGAGACCGTCCTTTACCTCATAGCGCAATTCCCCCGCAAGCCGGCTCAGGTAGTGCGCCTGATACGCGGATGTTTCCGCTTCCCGGTAGGCGAGCATGCCGAGGGCCAGCAAAGCGAGCAGGAGCAGGGCCAGAACGAAAAATAAAGAATATTTGAATATGCGTTTGAGCAAGGATTGCAATTTAGTAGCCAATAATTTTTATGTGCAAGTATGCGAGGCGCAGCCCGGGTGGAACGGTCCGGGCCGAGTTGCACCGCGCTTCATGCGGGCTACATCGCCTCCACCGGAATACCGCCAATTCTGTCTCGCCATTGTACCGGGCCGGTATTGTGCACCGAAATGCCATGGACATCCACCGCCACGGTCACCGGCATGTCCTGCACCACGAATTCGTAGATCGCTTCCATGCCCAGATCCTCGAAGGCGATCACTTTTGCCGACTTGACGGCCTTGGCTACCAGGTAGGCGGCGCCACCGATGGCCATGAGATAGACCGCCTTGTGCCGGCGGATGCTCTCGATCGCATCCGATCCGCGCTCGGCCTTGCCGATCATGCCAATCAGGCCGGTTTTATCCAGCATCATGCCGGTGTATTTATCCATGCGCGTCGCTGTCGTCGGTCCGGCGGGGCCAACCACTTCGCCGCGTACGGGGTCGACCGGGCCGACGTAATAAATGAAGCGGTTAGTAAAATCCACCCCGGACGGCAATCCTTCCCCCTTGGCAAACAGATCGGCAATGCGCTTGTGGGCAGCATCGCGGCCCGTGAGCAGCTTTCCCGTCAGCAACAAGGCTTCACCCGGTTTCCAGGTGGCGATTTCCGCGCGCGTAATGGTATCAAGGTTGACACGCCGCGCATCCGCTGCGGGCTGCCACTCCACCTTCGGCCAGTCATCAGGAGAAGGCGGCGCCAGCAGTGCCGGGCCGCTGCCATCGAGGGTGAAATGGACGTGGCGGGTAGCGGCGCAGTTGGGAATCATCGCCACCGGCAAGCCAGCGGCATGCGTCGGATAATCCCTGATCTTTACGTCCAGCACTGTGGTAAGACCACCCAAGCCCTGCGCGCCGATACCCAGCGCGTTCACCTTCTCATACAACTCCAGGCGCAACGCCTCCACCTGGTTGTCCGGGCCGCGCGCCTTGAGTTCGTGGATATTCACCGGCTCCATCAGGGCTTCCTTGGCCAACAGCATGGCCTTTTCCGCCGTGCCGCCGAGACCGATGCCCAGTATCCCTGGCGGACACCAGCCCGCGCCCATGGCGGGAACGGTTTTCAGCACCCAGTCCACGATGCTGTCGGAAGGGTTGAGGACGACAAATTTGGATTTGTTCTCCGAACCGCCGCCCTTGGCCGCGAGGGTAATTTCCACCTTGTCGCCGGAAATGATTTCATAATGGATCACCGCCGGGGTGTTGTCGCGCGTGTTCCGGCGCGCCCCCGCCGGATCGGCCACCACCGAGGCACGCAGAATGTTGTCCGGGTTGCTGTAGGCACGCCGCACCCCTTCATTCACCATGTCGCTGACGCTCATGTCCGTTTTCCAGCGGACTCCCATACCGACTCTGACGAAGGCCACCACGATACCCGTGTCCTGGCAGATGGGACGATGCCCTTGCGCGCTCATGCGCGAATTGGTAAGTATCTGGGCAATGGCGTCGCGGGCGGCGGGGGACTGTTCCCGCTCGTAGGCCTCGCCTAATGCCTGGATGTAATCGAGCGGATGATAGTAGGAAATATATTGCAGCGCATCAGCGATGCTGGTGATGAAATCATCTTGGGAAATGGTAGTCATTTTTATTGGTATCCAAAATAAAATCCAGCGATACCGCACAGCCAATCAGGGCAGAATATCCAATGCCCGCAGCAAACCCTGGGCTTTGGCGCGGGTTTCCGCCAGTTCGCGCGCGGGGTCCGAATCGGCCACGATACCCGCACCAGCTTTAAAGCTCAAACGCGCCCCTTGCAGCATGAAAGTACGGATAAGAATATTCAGGTCCATGCTGCCGTCGTGATTGAGATAGCCCATGCTGCCAGTGTAGGCGCCACGCGGGCTGGCTTCCAGTTCGGCGATGATCTGCATGGTCCGGACCTTGGGGCAGCCGGTAATGGTTCCGCCGGGAAACAGCGCGCGCAACACCTGGGCCGGCGTTATGTCCGCGCGCAAATGGCCGCGCACGCCGGATTCGATATGATGAACGTAGGCATAGCTGCGCACTGCCATCAGCTCGTCCACCCGTACGCTGCCGGGCTGGCAAATGCGTCCCAGATCGTTGCGTTCCAGGTCGACCAGCATGATGTGTTCGGCACGTTCCTTGGCGCTGGAAATCAAGGCTTCGCGCAGTTGGGCATCTTCTTGCGGAGCAGACGCACGGGGATGTGTTCCCGCAATCGGGCGGGTTTCGATTTCGCCGCCCTGGATACGCGCCAGCCGCTCCGGCGATGAACTGATGATCTGGCAATTGCCGAAATCAGCGAGCCCGGCGAAGGGCGCGGGATTGCGTTCGCGCAACATGGCATACAGGCCTGCGGCGCCGCGCTGCTGCTCAAGCCGCCCCTCCCAACGCCGTGCCAGGTTGACCTGAAATACGTCTCCCTCAGTAATGTAACGTTTGATTCTGGATACGCCCTGCAGAAACTGCCGGGGATCCTCCTCGACCAGGTCGCTAACCGAAATCGGCGCGGACCGAAAAGCCCCGGCACGGGAAAGATCGTCCTGCAACTGGGGAAAGTGGTTCTCGCCTCCTGTCTCTGACACCCACCAGCACTGGCTGTTCTTACGATCCACCAGCACGGCGGCAGGAATGCGCGTCAGCCAGGCGAGCGGGAAAGCGTCCTTCGCAAACCTGACATTGACTGACGGCTCCATCTCATGGAGCAATTCGTAGCCACAGAAAAGGAACCAGCCGCCACGAAATGGCAGATGCGTTACCGAGCTATCCGGCCCAACCCGCTGCGAGGCTTCGTCCCATAGTTTGTCCAGGGAGGGAAGAAACGCACTGTCGGAGTCGCCCGCAAGGAAAGGGTAATGTTGTTGCGGGAAAGCAAACAGGATATCCCAGCGGCCGGTACCGCCGAGACTTTGCAGCAGATAGGGATAGCGCTGCCGGTTCAGGACATGCAGCGCCAGCAGGTCAGGCGGCGCGCCGGTTAATGCAATGGCCGGCACGCCTGGCGCCCTGGGAAGAAAGGATTAAATGCGCCGGAAAACCAGCGAACCGTTGGTGCCACCAAAGCCGAAATTGTTCTTCAGCGCCACGTCGATCTTCATTTCCCGCGCCGTGTTGGCGCAATAGTCCAGGTCGCACTCGGGATCCTGCTCGAAAATGTTGATGGTGGGCGGCGAGATCTGATGATGCACGGCAAGAACGGTCAGCACGGACTCCAGACCGCCTGCGCCACCCAGCAGGTGGCCGGTCATGGACTTGGTGGAATTGACCACCAGCTTGTACGCGGCATCGCCAAAGGCCAGCTTGATGGCCTCGGTTTCGTTCTTGTCGCCCAGCGGCGTGGAAGTGCCGTGGGCATTGATGTACTGAATTTCATCCGGATTGACCCCGGCATCGCGCAAGGCGTTAAGCATGGAACGTCGCGGGCCGTCGGTGTCGGGCGCGGTCATGTGGTAGGCATCGCCACTCATGCCGAAACCTGCCAGCTCCGCGTAAACCCTGGCGCCGCGGGCCTTGGCGTGTTCATATTCTTCCAGCACCAGCACACCGGCGCCCTCGCCCAGCACGAAGCCATCCCGTCCCTTGTCCCAGGGCCGGCTGGCGGTCGCGGGGTCGTCGTTGCGCGAGGACAGCGCCTTGGCGGAAGAAAAACCGCCGACAGCCAGGGGCGATATGCTCGATTCCGCGCCACCGCAGACCATCACGTCGGCATCGCCGTAAGCAATGGTACGGGCGCCGATGCCTATGGCGTGCAGGCCGGTCGTGCAGGCAGTGACCACTGCGTAATTTGGACCTTTCAGGCCGAACATGATCGACAGGTTGCCCGAAATCATGTTGATGATCGTGCCCGGAATGAAGAACGGCGAAATCTTGCGTGGCCCGCCTTGCAGGTAGGTAGCATGAGTTTCCTCGATCATCGGCAAGCCGCCGATGCCCGAGCCGATATTGACTCCGATGCGCTCAGCGTTTTCCGGCGTCACTTCCAGGCCGGAGTCCCTGAATGCTTCCATGCCCGCTACCATGCCATAATGGATGAAACTATCCATGCGGCGCGCTTCCTTGGCGGAAAGATATTGAGTGACGTCGAAATTCTTTACTTCTCCCGCGACCTGGGAAGCAAATGTTGAAGCATCGAAACGGCTGATCCTGGTGATGCCGGACTTGCCAGCGATGATGCTGCTCCATGTCTCGCCGACACCAATGCCGACCGGGGATACCGTGCCCAAGCCGGTAATGACTACTCTGCGTTTAGTCAAGGGAACTCCATAACCGTGTTTAAAACAAAATTACTTGGGGTGGGCGTTGATGTAATCAACCGCCTGTTTCACGGTGGTGATCTTTTCAGCTTCTTCATCCGGGATTTCGCAGTCGAATTCCTCTTCCAGCGCCATCACCAGCTCCACCGTGTCGAGGGAGTCGGCACCGAGATCGTCCACGAAGGAGGATTCAGTCTTGACTTCGGCTTCATTGACGCCCAGTTGTTCAGCCACGATTTTCTTGACGCGCAGTTCGATATCGCTCATGTTGTTTCCATCCTCTCGTTTGACAGTTCATGCGAAAAATTCGCCGCATTTTAACAGAGTTTCCCCGCCGCACCAATGGCGGGAGAAACCGCATTAACGTATGAAACTCGCGCAGCGAGACCTCGTCCCCCTTCTCGCCGGATTGAGCGGCTTTGCCGCCAATCCCGGCGGGGACACCCCTTGCGGGCGCGCCCTCCCTCATCCCAAGCTTCTCCCGGAGGGAGAGCAGGGGTGAGGGAAACGGGCGTGGCGTAGCGCTGTATCATGATTTCGGGTGGCGCTTAGTCCATCAGCATGCCGCCATTGACATGCAGGGTAGCGCCGGTGATGTAACCCGCCCGCGGGGAAGCCAGGAAGGAAACGCTTGCGGCAATATCCTCCACCGCCCCCAGGCGCGCCAGAGGGATATGGTTCAGCAGGCTCTTGCGCTGCTCTTCCGACAGCGCCCGCGTCATGTCAGTGTCGATGAAGCCCGGCGCAACGCAGTTGACGGTGATGTTGCGGCTGCCCACTTCGCGTGCCAGCGACTTGGAAAAACCGACAATGCCCGCCTTGGCAGCGGCGTAATTGGTTTGGCCGGCATTGCCCATGGCGCCGACTACCGAGGCGATGCTGATGATACGGCCATAACGCGCTTTCATCATCGCGCGCAACACGGCCTGGCTCATGCGAAACACCGATTTCAGGTTGGTCTCCATAATCGCGTCCCACTCCTCTTCCTTCATGCGCATCAGGAGATTGTCGCGGGTGATGCCCGCGTTATTGACCAGGATGACGATGTCGCCAAACTGTTTCTGGATGGTTTCCAGCACAGCGGCCACTTGCGCCTTGTCATTGACGTCGAGGGCGAAACCCGCGCCTTTGACGCCTGCCTCATTCAAATAGGCGGTAATTTTTTCCGCGCCGCTTTCGCTGGTGGCGGTCCCGATCACGGTCGCGCTATTTTTACCCAGATCCAGCGCCACAGCCTGTCCAATCCCGCGGCTGGCGCCAGTGACCAGCGCAACTTGTCCTTGCAGCATGTTCATTCCCCTAGTGATTTAGCCTGTTCCAGCGCAGCCGCATCGGTCAGCGCCAGGCTCTGCAACTCCGCCACGATGCGCTTGTTCAAACCAGCCAGCACCTTCCCGGGGCCACATTCGACGATATGGGTCACGCCGCCAGCGGCAAGGGCCTGAATCGTCTCGACCCAGCGCACCGGTTGGTGGAGCTGGTGCACCAGTGCGTCCCTGATCTCCGCTTCGCTGTCATGGCTTTTCACATCCGCGTTGTGCAGCACGGTTACCCGCGGTGCGTTCATTTTGACTGATTGCAGATAGATTGCGAGCTTTTCCGCCGCCGGCTTCATCAGGCTGCAATGCGAAGGCACCGAAACGGGCAGCGGCAGCGCACGCTTCGCACCCTTGGCCTTGGCCAGTTCCATGCCGCGCGCCACCGCAGCCTTGTGGCCGGCAATCACCACCTGGCCGGGCGAGTTGAAATTGACGGCCTCCAGCACCTCGTCCTGCGCTGCCTCGGCGCACACGGCACGCACCACATCGTCGTCCAGGCCGAGAATCGCCGCCATGCCGCCCACCCCTTCGGCTACCGCCGCCTGCATCACCTCGGCGCGATAGCGCACCAATGGCAATGCATCTGCAAATGCCAGCGCGCCCGAGGCCACCAGCGCGCTGTATTCACCCAGGCTGTGGCCAGCCATGAACGCCGGCTGATTGCCGCCCACCTGCTGCCAGGCGCGATACACAGCCACGCCTGCCGCAAGCATCGCCGGCTGGGTATTGACGGTCTGATTCAGCGCCTCCAGTGGGCCGGATGTGACCAATTGCCACAAGTCCTGGCCGAGCACGGCACCGGCCTCCTCGAAAGTTTCGCGCACCACCGGCAAGGCATCGAAACCTTGCATCATCCCAAGAGACTGTGACCCCTGGCCGGGGAAAACGAATGCCAATTTCATGTTGGATCCTTGTTTGCTGTCAGTTGTCAGTTGTCAGTTGTCAGTTGTCAGTTAACAGTTTTCAGTTGAAACGCTGCGGTGATTTTACTGATCCCTGGCAACTGACAACCAACTGACAACTGATAACTTCATCACCAACGCAGCAGCACCGAGCCCCAGGTAAAACCGCCGCCCACGCCTTCCATCAGGAGGGTCTCCCCCGGCTTGATCTTGCCTTCGCGAACGGCGGCATCCAGCGCCAGTGGAATTGAAGCCGCGGAAGTATTGCCATGCGCATTGACCGTCAAAACCACGCGCTCCATGGGCAGGCCGAGCTTCTTGGCTGTCGCCTGGATAATGCGTATATTGGCCTGGTGGGGAACCAGCCAGTCAATATCGGATTTCTGCATGCCGTTGGCGTTAAGCGTTTCTGCCACGATGGAATCCAGCACGCCGACGGCAAACTTGAACACCGCCGCACCATCCATCACCATGCGCGGCGTTCCGGCACGGTTCACGCCGCAACCGCCCCCCTCGACCGCCAGCAAGTCCCTGTAACTGCCATCGGCATGGAGATGGGTGGAAATAATGCCCGGCGTTTCGCTTTCCTGCAGAATGACCGCGCCGGCACCATCGCCGAACAGCACGCAGGTATTGCGATCGCTCCAGTCCACGATACGGGACATGGTCTCCGCGCCGACCACGAGAGCACACTTGCTCTGTCCGCCGCGGATGAATTGATCAGCCGTGGACAGGGCATAAACGAAACCGCTGCACACTGCCTGGATATCGAATGCCGGCCCGCAGCTCCTGATGCCCAGCTTGTCCTGCAACAGGCAGGCGGTGCTGGGAAACATGCGGTCTGGCGTGGTCGTGCCGACGATGATCAGGTCGATCTGCTGCGGGTCGATGCCCGCCGCCTCGATGGCGCGCCGACTGGCGTGCAGCGCAAGATCGCTGGTGGCCTCGTCATCTGCCGCGATATGCCGCTGTTCGATACCCGTCCGGCTAAAAATCCAGTCGTGAGAGGTATCCACCATGCGTTCCAGATCGTAATTGGTCAGTACCTTCTGCGGCAGATAGCCGCCGGTGCCGGTAATCCTGGAGTACATTCAGGCTGCTCCTTGTTGTTCCGGGTGCAACAACGAAATCTGTTCGGTAATGCGGCGCAGCACGCCGTTGCGTACTTCTTCCACAGCCGCTTCAATGGCATGCTCGAAGGCAAAAACATCCGCGCCGCCGTGGCTTTTCACTACGATGCCGCGCAGGCCAAGCAAACTGGCGCCATTGTAACGGCGTGGATCGACGCGCTTCTTGAAGGCTTTCATGACTGGCGTGGCCATTAGGCCGGCGAGCCTGGTCAGCAAATTGCGCCTGAATTCCTGCTTGAGCAATTCACCGATCATCCTGGCAAGGCCTTCGGAAGCTTTCAACGCAACGTTGCCGACGAAGCCGTCGCAAACCACCACATCCGTGGTGCCCTTGTAGATGTCGTTGCCTTCCACGTTGCCATGGAAATTCAAACCGCTGGCGCGCAGTAATTCGGCGGCGCGCTTGACCACTTCGTTGCCCTTGATGTCTTCCTCGCCGATGTTGAGCAGGCCGACGCTTGGCCGCTCCTTGTGGTCCACGGCCTCGACCAGCATGGCGCCCATGATGCCGAACTGGAGCAGATGCTCGGCGCTGCAATCCACGTTGGCGCCCAAATCCAGCACATGGGTATGGCCATTGAGCGTCGGCAGCACGGAAGCGATGGCCGGGCGTTCGATGCCGGGCAACATCTTGAGGACAAAACGGGAAATCGCCATGAGCGCGCCGGTATTTCCGGCGGAAACACAGGCATTGGCCTCGCCGCTTTTGACCAGATTGACGGCCACGCGCATCGAGGAATCCTTTTTGCCACGCAGCGCCAGGGCCGGCGGATCATCCATGGTCACCACCTCGCTGGCTGGGCGTATGCGCAGGCGCGAACTCACCGCTGCGCGATGAATGCGCAGTTCCGCCTCGATAACCTCGACAAGGCCCACCAGAACGATATTGACGTCAGTGTCGCGACGCAAAATCGCCAAGGCGGCGGGCACGGTAACATGTGCGCCATGGTCGCCGCCCATGGCATCAATTGCAACGGTAATTTCCATTTGGATTGCAGCCGGGAACCCGGCTACAGCGGCACGCTTGTGTTATTCGCCTTTGGCGCGCGTAACCTTGCGGCCACGGTAAAAACCGCTCGGGCTTACGTGGTGGCGCAGATGCGCTTCCCCGGTGGTCGGCTCGACGGCCAGGGCGGGGTTGGTCAGAAAGTCATGCGCACGGTGCATGCCACGCTTGGACGGGGATTTTTTGTTCTGCTGGACAGCCATTTCAAACTCCTTAAATTACAGTTTCCCTTTCAGTGCCGCCAGGGCGCCAAAAGGATTCGTTCTTTCCTCTTTTACCAACTTTACCCCATTTTGCACTCGACAGGCGCCGGGGGCGTGCAGGGGTGAAATCGGCAAATGCAACAGGATTTCTTCTTCGAGCAGGGCCGACACGCTCATGGCCGCGCTGGCAGGAATCGAATCCACATACTCCTCTTCATCACCGATATCGTCGAATTGCGTCAGCCCCTTAACCACCTTAAGGGTGGAAATGACATGAAGCGGATACTCCAGCGCATCGAGACATCGCTGACATTGCAAAACAAGCTTGCCGTCAATACTGCATTCCAGCAGGCACTCGCCTTTTGCGCCGGTTTTGCCCGACAGGGTATAATTCAATGTGCCTTGACTGGAAAGCAGGGTTTCCCGCAGGCGGCCAAGTTCGGCAAGGGCAAGTTCGCCCCGCAGCACCGCGCCGCGCCGCGCAAATTCAAGGTTATCGACCACCGCCTGTTCAGACATAAGCCGCACATGGTATAATTTTTCAGCTTTTATGTCAAAAAGCCTTTAACCCGCATGTTTCATAAATTCGCGTGATGATCGCGCAGGATTTTGTTCCTGTAGGGGAATTTTGTGAGGGAGTGGCGTTTTATTCATACGCCCGACCAAACGAAATTTCCCTACGGAACATAAAGACCAGCGAGGGCGCGCGTCAATTTATGAAACATCC
>JAQTLK010000024.1 GCA_028714955.1 Sulfuricella sp. | reverse complement strand
AAGCTGGAGTTCGTCACCCTGTGCTACCGTCGTCCCCGGCGCTTGCCGGCCTGGCGCTACAACCTGTTCTGCATGATCCACGGCCACGATCGCGAGGAAGTCCTGGCGCGGGTCGAGGAGATGCGCCAGGGGTGCGGCCTGCAGCACGTCGCGTGCGAAGTGCTGTTCAGCACCCGCCGCTTCAAGCAATGCGGTGCCCGTTACGCGCGAGCGGCGGCGTGATGGAACTGGATGCCCTTGACCGGGCCATCATCAACCAGATGCAGGGTGGCTTCCCACTCTGCGCCAACCCCTATGCCGAAGTGGCGCAGCAGCTCGGCACGAGCGAAAACGAGCTGCTGGCGCGCATAAGAAGACTGCTCGGCGACAAGGTGCTGACCCGCTTCGGCCCCATGTACCATGCCGAGCGCCTGGGCGGCGGCCTGAGCCTGGCCGCGATGAAAATTCCCGCCGCGGATTTCGAGCGCGTGGCCGGAATCGTCAACGCCATGCCCGAGGTGGCGCACAATTACGCGCGCGACCATGCGCTCAACATGTGGTTCGTGCTGGCCACGGAAACGCCGCAAGGCCAGCAGGATGCGCTTGACAGGATAGCGCGCGAAACCGGTTACCCGGTCTACGACATGCCGAAAATCAGGGAATATTTCGTCGAGTTGAAATTGTGCGCATGAGGCCATTTTGATGGATGCCGTGGATCGCGCCATCATCCTCGCCACCCAGGAAGGTTTGCCCCTGGTTGCGCAGCCTTATCACGCCGTGGCCGAGCGGGTTGGAATTACGCCCGGCGAAGTGATGGAGCGGCTGGGCGCCATGCTGAAAAGCGGCATCATTCGCCGCATTGGCGCCGTGCCCAATCATTACGCGCTGGGCTACAGGGCCAACGGCATGACGGTGTGGGACGTGCCGGACGACAGGGTGGATGAACTGGGGGAACGGGTCGGGAAACTGGATTTCGTCAGCCACTGCTATCATCGCCCGCGTCATTTGCCGGACTGGCCCTACAATTTCTTTGCCATGGTGCATGGCCATGACCGTGCCGAGGTCGAACGCAAGGCTCTGCAGATCGCCACCCTTCTGGGCGATGCCGACCGCAGCCACGAGATTCTTTACAGCACGCGCATCCTGAAAAAAAGCGGGTTGCGCATTTTCGGCTGAACCTCCCTTTCTTGACCTGGATCATTCCTGTAGAGGGTGGAGTCCGGATAAATTTGATGAAACGCTGTTTTTAGGCGGCTTTTGCAACGCACACGGAGTGTTCAATTGTTTCGCATCTCCCAATTCATGCAGGAAATCGCTCAGCCAACCCCGCTCGGGCAGAGGCGCAATCCTCCCGGTCCGGTGGTGATCTGGAACCTGATTCGGCGCTGCAACCTGACCTGCAAGCACTGCTATTCGATTTCCGCCGACAAGGATTTCCCCGGCGAGTTGTCCACCGCCGAAGTGTTTGGCGTGATGGACGATTTGAAGCACTTTCGAGTGCCGGTGCTGATTCTCTCCGGCGGCGAGCCGCTGCTGCGTCCGGATATCTTCGATATTGCCCGGCGCGGCAAGGAAATGGGCTTTTACGTGGGTTTGTCCAGCAACGGGACACTGATCGACGAAAGCAATATCGGCAGGATCGCCGCGGTGGGTTTCGATTATGTCGGCGTCAGCCTGGACGGCCTTGCCGAAACCCACGACAAATTTCGCCGCATGGCGGGCGCCTTCGACAAGTCCATGCACGGCATCCGGCTGTGCAAGGAACGCGGCATCAAGGTCGGCATCCGCTTCACGCTGACCCAGGACAACGCACAGGATTTACCGGCCTTGCTGCAACTGCTGGAAGACGAAGGACTGGACAAGTTCTACCTCTCCCATCTCAACTATGCCGGGCGCGGCAACAAGAACCGCAAGGACGATGCCTTTCACCGCACCACGCGCGCGGCGATGGACCTGCTGTTCGATGCCTGCTGGCGCGACCAGCAGGCCGGCAGACCGAAAGAGTTCGTGACCGGCAACAACGATGCGGACGGCGTGTATCTGCTGCTGTGGGTGAGGAAAAACTTTCCGCACCTGGAAAACCACATCCGCGCAAGGCTGGAGCAGTGGGGCGGCAATTCGTCCGGCGTGAACGTGGCCAATATCGACAACCTGGGCAATGTCCATCCCGATACCATGTGGTGGAACTACACCTTGGGCAACGTGCGCGAGCGGCGCTTTTCGGACATCTGGATGGATGTCTCCGACCCCATCATGGCCGGGCTGAAGGCGCAGCCGAGAAGCGTCGGCGGACGTTGCGGCGCCTGTGAATACTTCGCTGTCTGCGGCGGGAATACGCGGGTGCGGGCATGGCAGGTGACAGGGAACCCGTGGGCGGAAGATCCGGCGTGTTATCTGAATGACGAAGAAATCGGCCTGGTGCCGTTTGCCGCGGCGGAGGAATGAATATGAAGATTACGAAATGGATTCTTGCAGTCTGCTGCCTGTTTCTCGTGTCGCAAGCCCAGGCTGGTGAGCCGGTAGAGAAACTTTACGCCACGCATTGCGCATCGTGTCACGGCCCTGACCGGCTTGGCGGCACCGGGCCCGCGCTGCTGCCGGAAAATCTCGAACGCCTGCGGCGCCCCGAGGCCGTCAAGACCATTGCGCAGGGGCGCGCCGCAAGCCAGATGGCCGGTTTTTCCGGCAAACTCTCGAAGGATGAGATCGAGGCCCTGGCGAGCTTTATCTACACCAGCTTGCCGCAAGTCCCGGTTTGGGGCGAGAAGGAAATTTCCGCCTCGCATGTCCAGTATGGCGACCCCGGCAGCCTGTCCGACAAGCCGGTCTTCAAGGCCGACCCGTTGAACCTGTTCGTGGTCGTCGAACTGGGCGACCACCACGCCACCCTTCTCGATGGCGACAAATTCGAGCCCATATTGCGCTTCCCCACGCGCTTCGCCCTGCATGGCGGACCGAAATTCTCGCCGGATGGCCGCTACGTTTATTTCGCCTCGCGCGATGGCTGGATCAGCAAGTTCGATATTTACAACCTCAAAACCGTGGCGGAGACTCGCGCCGGCATCAATAGCAGGAATCTGGCGGTTTCCGGTGATGGCAAGACGGTATTGGTGGGTAATTACCTGCCTCATTCGCTGGTTTTGCTGAATGCCGACGACCTCTCGCTGATTAAAATCATCCCGGCTGTGGGAGAGGACGGCAAGAGCTCGCGCGTTTCCGCCGTGTACCAGGCGGAACCGCGCGGCAGCTTCATCGCGGCGCTGAAGGACGTCAAGGAGGTGTGGGAAATCCCGTACACCGTGCAGTCCCAGGGAAACGGCTGGCAGCGAAGTTATGATCCCTCTTTTGCCGGCATGGTGACAGGCGCGCGGACCTTTCCGGTGCGCCGCATCGTGGTGGACGACTACCTGGACGATTTCTTTTTCGACCAGTCCTACCGGCACCTCATCAGCACCGCGCGCGACAGCAGGAAAGGGCACGTGCTTGACCTCGATACGGGGAAAAAAGTTGCCGACCTGGATTTGCCCGGCATGCCGCACCTGGGTTCCGGCATCACCTGGAATTACCAGGGGCACCCGGTGATGGCCACGCCGAACATGAAGGAGGGCGTGGTCACCGTGATCGACATGCAGACCTGGAAAACCATCAAGCATATCAAGACGCCAGGGCCGGGTTTTTTCATGCGCAGCCATGAGAACACCCGCTATGCCTGGACCGACGGTTTCGCAACCGGCGATCCGAAAAGCCGCGACACCATGACCCTGATCGACAAGGATACCCTGGAAGTCGCCCACGTCCTGCGCCCGTCACCCGGCAAAACCGCGGCTCATGTGGAGTTTACCCGCGACGGGAAATACGCCCTGGTCAGCATCTGGGAAATGGACGGGGAACTGGTAATCTACGACACGGGAACGCTGAAGGTGGTGAAGCGCATCCCGATGAAGAAACCATCGGGAAAATACAACGTTTACAATAAAATCACCCGCTCTGCCGGCACCAGCCACTGACCAGTCACAGGCTGGGCGGTTGCATGGTCAGTGCAGGGCGCTGGCCAGCAGGCGGCGATACTTGCTCACCAGCGGATCCTGAGCGCCGAGCAGGGCGAACACCGAGAGCATGGTTTTGCGCCCGGCATCGTCGCCGAAGCCGCGGTCGCGGCGGATGATTTCGAGCAGTTGTGCCAGCGCGCTTTCATACTGTTGCCGGGCTGCCAGCAGGTTGGCGAGTTCCAGTCGGGCGGCAAGGTCGTTCTCGTCGCTGGCGATTTTCTGTTCCAGCGCTGCAGGGTCGTTCCCGGCGCCCTTCTCGGCGAACGCCAGCCTCGCCAGCAGGGCGATTGCCTGGTCCTCGCCGCGGGTGGCCGGGGCGAGGCTGTCCAGCATGCTGCGCGCGGCGGCAATATCCCCGCCGTCGAGCATGATGGCGGCGGCGGAAATGCGGATTTTGTCGTTCGCGGCGTCAAGCGCGGAGGCCTCTGCCAGACGCTTCAGCGCCTGCGCGCTGTCGCCTTGACGGTAGAGTTCCTCGGCTTCGAGGCGCAGCGCTTCGCCAGGGGAGGGGATGAGGCGCGCCAGGAATTCGCGGACCTGCCCTTCCGGCAGGGCGCCGCTGAATTCGTCGACAATTTCGCCGTTGACGAAGGCTTTCACCGCCGGGACACCCCGGATGCCATAATCCATGGCCAATTGCTGGTTGGCTTCGGTTTCCACCAGGGCGAGGAAAAATTTTCCCTGGTATTCCCGCGCGAGTCTTTCCAGCAGGGGTTTCAGCACCTTGCACGGCCCGCACCAGGTGGCCCAGAAATCCACCAGTACCGGCATCCGGAAAGATCGATCGATGACTTCCTGCTGAAAATTGGTTTCGTTGATGTCGGCGGCAAAGTCAGGCATCTCTTTCTCCTTCTCCGTAGCAAATCTCGATTTGGCCGATATCGTATCAAACGCCGACTTTTCAAGAATGGCCGGGCTTTTCTGGTAAAATTTATCAAATGAGTTATCAAGTCCTGGCACGCAAATGGCGGCCTAAATCCTTTGCCGACCTGGTCGGGCAAGCGCATGTGGTGAGAGCGCTTTCCAACGCGCTCGACCAGCAGCGCCTGCATCATGCCTATCTGCTCACCGGCACGCGCGGCGTGGGCAAGACGACCGTGGCGCGCATCCTGGCCAAGTCGCTCAACTGCGAAACCGGCATCACTTCCACGCCCTGCGGCACCTGCAACACCTGTCGCGAAATCGATGCCGGACGCTTCATCGACCTGCTGGAACTGGATGCGGCATCCAACACCGGCATCGACAACATGCGCGAAGTGCTGGACAACGCCCAGTATGCGCCGACGGCCGGGCGCTTCAAGGTCTACCTGATCGACGAAGTGCACATGCTGTCCAAGGCGGCGTTCAACTCCATGCTGAAGACGCTGGAGGAGCCGCCGGAACACGTCAAGTTCATCCTGGCCACCACCGATCCGCAAAAAATCCCCGTCACCGTGCTGTCGCGCTGCCTGCAGTTCAACCTCAAGCAGATGACGCCGGCTTCCATCGTGGGATATTTGCAGCAAGTGCTGGGGCGCGAGGGCCTGCCTTTTGAATTGCCCGCCTTGCAGTTGCTGGCGCGCGCCGCGCAGGGCAGCATGCGCGATGCGCTGTCTCTGCTCGACCAGTCCATCGCCTATGGCGGCGGCAAGGTGGAAGAAGGCCAGGTGCGCACCATGCTTGGCGCGATCGACCAGAGCTACTTGTTTACGCTGCTGGAGCGCCTGGCGGAAGGAGATGGCGCCGGGCTGATCGCGCTGGCGCGGCAGATGGAGGAGCGCAGCCTGTCATTCGACGCGGCGTTGCAGGATTTGGGGGCGCTATTGCACCAGGTGGCGCTGGCGCAGACCGTGCCCGAGGCGCTGGGCGAGGACTTGCCGGAGCGGCAGCGCATTCTCGAACTGGCGCAACGCTTCAGCGCGGAAGACGTGCAATTGCATTATCAGATCGCGCTGCATGGCCGCAAGGATCTGGGCCTGGCGCCGGACGAGTTTGCCGGTTTTACCATGGCCCTGCTGCGCATGCTGGCTTTTACCCTGGAGGCGGCGCCCGGTGAAGCGCCAGCCACGAAACGGAGCGCCGCAACGGAAAAACGCGATATCGCCTCCGCGCCCCCAGCAATGGCGGCGCAGACGGAAGCGCGCCCTGTCCTGAAAGTTCAGGAGCCTGCGCCTGCTCTCGTGGAACCGCCTCAGCCCGCCGGAAAAGAAAGGGCCGAAACATTCAACGGCGATTGGCCGGCACTGGTTGCACAGCTCGGTCTGGGCGGGATGGCCAAGATGCTGGCGCAGCACTGCGAGCTGAAAAGCCATGACGGTCGGCGCATCGAGCTGTGCGTGCACGAGGAACACAAGCATCTGATGGAAAGGAGCTATCAGGAAAAGCTCAAGACGGCGCTGGAGAATTTCCTCGGCGGCGCGGTTTTCCTGAGCATTTCCATCTGCAGCGTGACCGGCGTGACGCCGGCGAAGCTGGTGCGCCAGGAAAAGCAGGCGCGTCAGGCCGAGGCGATCGCCGCCATCGAGCAAGACCCGTTCGTGCGCGAACTGATCGAAGACCTCGATGCACAGGTCATCGAGTCTACAATTAAACCCAATAATTAAGCGGAGAGTGGAATCATGATGAAAGGTGGTTTGGGCGGCCTGATGAAGCAGGCCCAGCAAATGCAGGACAGCATGAAAAAGATGCAGGACCAGCTGGCCACGGTTGAAGTGGAAGGCCAGGCCGGCGCCGGCATGGTCAAGGTCACCATGACCTGCCGCTACGACGTCAAGCGCGTCAGCATCGACGACAGCCTGATGACCGAAGACAAGGAAATGCTGGAAGACCTGCTCGCTGCGGCAGTGAACGATGCGGTGCGGCGCGTGGAACAGACCACCCAGGAAAAAATGGCAGGTTTCACCGGCGGACTGAATTTGCCGCCGGGATTGAAACTGCCATTTTAGTGAGCGGTGAGCAGTAAGCGGTGAGGTGTGTGGAGGCTTTTTTCAGCTCACAGCTTACTGTTCACAACTCACTCCAAAGATGAAAACCCCCTCCAGCCTCGATAACCTCATCGAATCCCTGCGCTGCCTGCCGGGAGTTGGCCCCAAGTCCGCGCAGCGCATGGCTTACCACCTGCTGCAGCGCGATCAGCGCGGTGCGGAGCGCTTGGCGCACGCGCTGTCCCATGCGCTGGAAACCATCCGTCACTGCGAGAAGTGCAACAGCTTCACCGAAGTCGAAGTGTGCGACCTGTGCCTTTCGCCCAAGCGCGATGCGACTTTGCTGTGCGTGGTGGAAACGCCGGCGGACCTGATGATGATGGAGCAGGCGCACTGCTACCGGGGCCTGTATTTCGTGCTCATGGGGCGGCTCTCGCCCCTCGATGGCATCGGCCCGCGCGAAATTCACCTTGACCGCCTGGTGCGCCGCGCGACCGACGGCATCGTGCAGGAAGTGATCCTCGCCACCAATTTCACCGTGGAAGGCGAGGCGACCGCCCATTACATCAGCGAACTGCTCACCCCGCGCGGCATCCGGGTTACCCGCATTGCCCGCGGCCTGCCGGTGGGCGGTGAACTGGAACACGTGGATAGCGGCACCCTGGCACAGGCCGTGCTGGAACGGCGAGACATCGTCTGACGTAACGACGCGAGGCGTTTCCTCGTCCCTCTTCTCGCCGGATTGAGCGGCTTTGCCGCCAATCCCGGCGGGGACACCCCTTGCGGGCGCGCCCTCCCTCATCCCAACCTTCTCCCGGAGGGAGAAGGGGCGAGCGTTCCCCTTCCTCCGGGAGAAGGGTCAGGGGTGAGGGATGGCAGGGGTGAGGGAAACGGTCATGGCGAATCGCCATATCGTTTAGAATCGGTGCCACTCTGGCACATAAGGTGGAGATAACGCCCATTTTTGGTGCGTCTGTATTGTTCGCCTGTTTGGGCATTCGTCCCTGTCTTCCTGATTTTCATCAATATCAATCAGTTGCCTGCCGTGGCATGAGAATTGCGTTATTGGTCGGCCATGAACTCCCTTGTTAACTCACCTGAATCTCCGCTTCGCATCTTGCTGGTAGATGAAACTTTCGAACGTGCGGCGCTTCTCAAGCACGCCTTGCAGGAGGCGGGCTGCAGGATTGCGGCCCATGTCTCCGCCAGCGCGGACCTGCCCGGCCTGGTGGCGGAACTCAAGCCGGACCTGATCATTCTCGATACCGAGTCTCCAGACCGCGATACGCTGGAGAACCTGTGCATTATCCGGCGCGACCAGCCGCGTCCCATCGTGATGTTCACCCACGACGACGACAGCGACAAGATCCGTGCAGCCATTCGCGCCGGCGTCAGCGCCTACGTGGTGGACGGCCTCAGGAGCGAGCGTCTGCGCCCCATCATGGACGTGGCGATCGCGCGTTTCAACGAATTTCAGGCCATGCGCGCGGACCTGGAGAAAGCGGAAAGACAGCTTTCGGCGCGCAAGGATGTCGAGCGCGCCAAGGGCATCCTGATGAAGCAGCGCGGCTGGTCAGAGGAGCAGGCTTACCAGGCGCTGCGCAAGGCGGCCATGGACAAGGGATCGCGCCTGGCAGACGTGGCGCGACAACTGGTCGAAATCACGGATTTGCTGGGCTGAAAAATTCTGGCATGGGTATTGCTTAGAGTAAATCAAGAGCCCAACGGCGGGCTGCAGCAAATGAATCAAATCTGAGCCGAGCAACGATGGTCGGCTGCAAAGGACAAAGGCGTCCATTCGCGGGAGCAATCTCTCTTGCGGATGAGACGCCTTTTTTGTTTTTTTATCCAGGAGATCAGCCATGAGTGAAGACTTCAAAAACAGCCGGAGAGATTTCATGAAGAAAGGTGCAACTTTATTGGGGGCCGGGGTCTTGATGTCCATGGTCGATCCTGCCATCCGCAATGGTGCGTGGGCGGCGGGTTCCGACGCGCCGGAAAAAACCGAGGTGAGAGTCGGCTTCATCCCGCTGACCGATTGCGCCTCGGTGGTGATCGCTTCGGTGATGGGCTTCGACAAGAAATACGGCATCAAGATCGTGCCCAGCAAGGAGGCTTCCTGGGCCGGCGTGCGCGACAAGCTGGTGAACGGCGAACTGGATGCTTCCCACGTGCTGTATGGCCTGATCTACGGCGTGCAGATGGGCATCGGCGGGCCAAAGAAAGATATGTCCGTGCTCATGACCCTTAACCACAACGGCCAGGCCATCACGCTCTCCAACCAGCTCAAGGGCAAGGGCGCGGTGGACGGCACCAGCCTGGCGGCGCTGATCAAGAAGGAGCCGCGCGAATACACCTTCGCCCAGACTTTTCCCACCGGCACGCACGCCATGTGGCTGTATTACTGGCTGGCCAGTTACGGCGTGAACCCCTTCGCCGACGTCAAGAACATCACCGTGCCGCCGCCGCAGATGATCGCCAACATGCGCGTTGGCAACATGGACGGATTCTGCGTGGGCGAGCCGTGGAACGCGCGCGCCATCCGCGACAGCGTGGGTTTTACCGCCGCCACCAGCCAGGACATCTGGAAGGATCACCCGGAAAAAGTACTCGGCACCACCGCGGAATGGGTGGCGAAGCATCCCAACACCGCACGCGCCATGATTATGGCCATCCTCGATGCTTCCAAGTACATCGACGAGATGAAGAACCGCTCGCAGGTGGCCAAGACCATTGCCGAGAAATCCTATGTCAACACCGATTTCGACTCCATCGAGGACCGCATGCTGGGCAAGTACGACAACGGCAACGGCAGGAAATGGCAGGACGCCAACTACATGAAGTTCTACAACGAAGGCACGGTGAACTTCCCCTACCTCTCCGACGGCATGTGGTTCCTCACCCAGCACAAGCGCTGGGGCCTGCTCAAGGAAGATCCGGATTACCTGGCCGTGGCGAAGAAGGTCAACCAGATCGAGCTTTACAAGCAAGCCGCGACACAGACCAAGACACCAATCCCGAAAGATGTCATGCGCAGCAGCAAGATGATCGACGGCACGGTGTGGGATGGCAAGAACCCCAAGGCCTATGCCGCCGGATTCAAGGTCAAGGCGTGAAACAGGTGATGGGTGATGTGGAATGGGTGATGCGAGGGTGGTTCCCCTTTACTCATAACCCATCACTCGTTACCAAATTTAGAAGGAGAAAAAAATGAGTGCGGTTACTTTCGTGAAAGGCAGGGAAGACATGGAAACCAAGGAGCAAACGACTCCCGCCGCGGCTGTAGCGCCCAGGCCGCAACTCAAGCCGGCGCAACCAGAATCCGCTCCGGCGCGCCCCCGCGCATGGCCCGGGATGGCCGTGCGCGCGGCGCTGCCGACGCTGCTGGGTCTGGCGGTGTTCATGGGCATCTGGGCATTGATATCTCAGACCAGCCCGCAACTGCCTGGCCCGCTCAAGACCTGGGCATCGGCGCAGGAACTGTTCAGCGACCCGTTCTACAACAAGGGCCCGAACGACCAGGGTATCGGCTGGAACATCCTGGCTTCGCTGCAGCGCGTGGCGATCGGCTTCGGCATGGCGGCCGCGCTGGGCATCCCGCTGGGCTTCATGATCGGACGTTTCAAGTTCCTCAGCGCCATGGTGTCGCCCATCGTCAGCCTGCTGCGCCCGGTTTCGCCGCTGGCGTGGCTGCCGATTGGACTGCTGGTGTTCAAGGCTGCCAATCCGGCGGCGATCTGGGTGATTTTCATCTCCGCCATCTGGCCCATGATTATCAACACTGCCGTGGGCGTAAACCGGATTCCGCAGGACTACATGAACGTCGCCAAGGTGCTGAATCTGTCGGAGTGGAAGATCTTCACCAAAATCCTGTTCCCCGCCGTGCTGCCCTACATGATGACCGGCATCCGCCTCTCCATCGGCGTGGCCTGGCTGGTGATCGTGGCCGCCGAAATGCTGACCGGCGGCGTCGGCATAGGCTTCTGGGTGTGGGACGAATGGAACAACCTCAACGTCGAGCACATCATCATCGCCATCTTCATCGTCGGTATTGTCGGGCTGCTGCTGGAACAGGTGCTGGTGCTGGTGGCTAAAAGATTCAGTTATGAGTGATGGGTGTGATGGGTAATGAGGAATGGGTAATGGGTAATGGGTAATGAGGAATGAGGAATGGGTGATGGGTAATGGGTAATGGGTAATGGAAAACCCCACTACTCCACCCATCACCCATCACCCATCACCCATCACCCATCACCCACCCCACTCCGAAGGAGAAAAACATGGATAAATACGTACAAGTAGAGAACGTGCGCATGGTGTTCAACACCAGGAAAGGCCCCTTCGTGGCGCTGCGCGACATCAACATGAACATCGCCCAGGGCGAGTTCATCGCCCTGATTGGACACTCCGGCTGCGGCAAATCAACATTGCTCAACCTGGTGGCGGGGCTGACGCTGCCGAGCGACGGGACGATGCTGTGCGCCGGGCGGGAAATCGCCGGCCCTGGCCCGGAGCGCGGGGTGGTGTTCCAGAACCACAGCCTGCTGCCCTGGCTGACCTGCTTCGAGAACGTCTATCTCGCCGTGGAGCGCGTGTTCGGCCAGGCCGAGAGCAAGGCCACGCTGAAGAAGCGCACCCATGAGGCATTGGCGCTGGTCGGGCTGACCCACGCGGAACACAAGCACCCGCACGAGATTTCCGGCGGCATGAAGCAGCGCGTCGGCATCGCCCGCGCCCTTTCCATGCAGCCCAAGGTGCTGCTGCTGGACGAACCGTTCGGCGCCCTGGACGCGCTCACCCGCGCCCACCTGCAGGACGAACTGATGAAGATCACGGCGGAGACGCACAGCACGGTGGTCATGGTGACCCACGACGTGGACGAGGCGGTGCTGCTGTCCGACCGCATCGTGATGATGACCAACGGCCCGGCGGCGACCATCGGCGAGGTGCTGCGGGTCGACCTGCCGCGTCCGCGCGACCGCCTGGCGCTGGCCAACGATGCCAGGTACCACGAATATCGCGGCGCGGTGCTGGATTTCCTGTACCGGCGCCAGATGCGCCCAGCCGCATAACAAGGAGAAGGAAATGGAAAACTGGCTGAAAGTCTGTTCCCTGGAGGAAATCCCGCGTCTCGGTACGCGCCAGATGAAGCATGGCGAGAAAAACATCGCCCTGTTCCGCACCGGCGACGACCAGGTGTTCGCCCTGCTCGACCGCTGCCCTCACAAGGGCGGGCCGCTGTCCCAGGGGATCGTGTGCGGACGGCATGTGACCTGCCCGCTGCATAACTGGAATATCGCCCTGGAAGACGGCAAGGCCCTGGCGCCGGACGTGGGCGAAACCAGCCCCTATCCGGTCAAAATCGAGAGCGGTTCGGTTTTCATCCGGCTATAAAATCATGGCTGAAACGAAATCCATCTGCTGTTACTGCGGCACCGGCTGCGGGGTGATCGTCACCAGCGACGGCGCCCGCGTCACCGGCGTGCGCGGCGACCCGCATCATCCCGCCAACCGCGGCCGGCTGTGCACCAAGGGCGCCAACCTCCACCTCACCGTGCGCGGCGATGCGGCCCGCGTGCTGCAGCCGGCGCTACGCAACTCGCGCAGCGAGGCACGCCACGGTGGCACCTGGGACGAGGCGCTGGACATGGCGGCGGAGCGCTTTGCCGCGGTGATCCGCGAGCACGGGCCGGACAGCGTGGCGTTTTACGTGTCGGGCCAGTTGCTGACGGAGGATTACCACGTTTTCAACAAGCTGGCGCGCGGCCTGGTCGGCACCAACAACATCGATTCCAACTCCCGCCTGTGCATGTCTTCCGCGGTGGTGGGCTACAAGACGACGCTCGGCTCGGACGCGCCGCCGGCCTGTTACGACGACATCGAACAGGCAAAGTGCATATTCATTGCTGGCGCCAACCCGGCTTTCGCGCACCCCATCCTGTTTCGTCGCGTCGAGGCGGCGAAAAAATCCAATCCGGACCTGAAACTGATCGTAGTCGACCCGCGCCGCACCGACACGGCAGCCGGCGCCGACCTGCACCTGGCCATCCTGCCGGGCACCGACGTGGCGCTGTTCAACGGCATGCTGCACGTGCTGCTGTGGGAAGGGCTGGCGGATATCGAGTTCATTCGCGCCCATACCGAGGGCTTCGATGCCCTCAAGGGCACGGTGCGGGAATACACGCCCAGAATGGTGGCGCAGATCTGCGGCGTGACGGAAGCGCAAGTCGTCCAGGCGGCGCAATGGTTCGGCCAGTCCGGGGCAACGCTGTCGCTCTATTGCCAGGGACTGAATCAATCCACCCACGGCACCGACAACAACGCTGCGTTGATCAACCTGCACCTCGCCACCGGCCAGGTCGGCAAACCCGGTGCAGGGCCGCTGTCGCTGACTGGTCAACCCAATGCCATGGGCGGGCGCGAAGTGGGCGCCATGGCAACGCTGCTGCCCGGACACCGCGATCCGTCGAGTGCCGAACACCGCGCGGAAGTGGCTCAACTCTGGGGCGTGCCGTCCCTGCCCGAACGGCCCGGCAAGACCGCCGTGGAAATGTTCGAAGCCGTGCGCAGCGGCGAAATCAAGGCGATCTGGATCGCCTGCACCAATCCGGCGCAATCCCTGCCGCACCAGCAACTGGTGCGCGAAGCGCTGGAAAAGTCTGAACTGCTGGTGGTGCAGGAGGCTTTCGCCGGCAGCGAGACCGCTGCCTATGCCGACATCCTTCTGCCCGCGGCCACCTGGCCGGAGAAGGAGGGCACCATGACCAACTCCGAGCGCTGTATCAGCCGCCTCAACGCTTCCGTGCCGCCTCCCGGCATGGCCCGCGCCGACTGGGAAATCGCCGCCGACTTTGCGCGCCGTCTGGGGGCATGCCTGGGCAAGGGCGATCTGGCCGAGCGGCTTTTTTACTACGAGCACGCGCGGCAGGTTTTCGACGAGCACTGTGCCGCCACGCGAGGACGGGACCTGGACATAACCGGTCTGAGCTACGCCGTGCTGGCGTCCGAAGGGCCGCAGCAATGGCCTTATCCGCAGGGCGCTCAGGCAGGAACGGCGCGCTTGTATGGCGATGGCGCGTTTCCTTGGGCCAGCCGGCGCGCGCGCTTTGCGGATACGAAATATCGCCCTGCGGCCGAGCTGGCCGATGCGCGTTATCCCTTTACCCTGCTGACCGGCAGGCTGCGCGACCAGTGGCACGGCATGAGCCGCAGCGGGCTGGCGGCGCGCTTGTGGAGCCACGTCGAGACACCCCTGCTGGAAATGCATCCGCTCGACCTGGAACGGCGCGGTTTGAAGAACGGCGGGCTGGTGCGCATCAGGAGCCGGCGCGGCGAACTGGTGCTGCCGGTGCAGTCCTGCGCGGACTTGCGGCCGGGACAGGTATTCCTGCCCATGCACTGGGGCAGCCGCTTCCTGAGCGGGCAGGGCGTTAACGCCCTGACGACCAATGCCTGCGATCCCCAGTCGCACCAGCCCGAGTTCAAGCATGCCGCCGTACAGGTCGAGGCGGTCGACCTGCCGTGGCAGATGGTGGGCTTGCGCAGCGGGGATGGCGCGGAATGGATGGAGAAGTTGCGCCCGGTGCTGGCGCAATTTCCTTATGCAATGCTCGGCCTGGCCGGGCGGGATAGGGAAGTGATGGTGCTGCGCGCGGCTGCAGCGCAGGCGCCCGACGCGGCAGTGCTGCACGCGCTGGAACACTTGCTGGCGCTGGAAGACGACAGTCATGCGCTGACTTACCGCGATGTTCGTCGCGGCATCGCCAAAAGACTGCTGGCCGAGCAAGGCGAAATCACCGGTGCGCTGCTGACTGGCGAGACGGCCGCCGCCGAATGGCTCAAGGACGGCATGGCGCGCGGCCTGGCCCTGTCCGAAGTGCGCAGCTGGGCGCTGGCGCCCCTGGCGGCCCCGCCTTCGGGGCAGGTCAGCCGCGGCAGGGTGGTGTGCAACTGCTGCAACGTGTCGGCCAGCGAAATCGAGGCGGAAATCGCCGCCGGCGCGGATCTGGCCGGGTTGCAGGAAAAATTGAAATGCGGCACGGAGTGTGGTTCCTGCGTGCCTGAACTGAAACGAATGATCAATGGAGCTGAATCATGCAAAAACTGAAACTGGTAATGGTCGGCAACGGCATGGCCGGGGTGCGCACGCTGGAAGAGGTCCTCAAGCTGGCGCCGGACCTGTACGAGATCACGGTGTTCGGCGCAGAGCCTTACGCCAACTACAACCGCATCATGCTGTCCCCCGTGCTGGCCGGCGAGCAGACGATACAGGACATCATGCTCAACGATGTGGGCTGGTACGCGGAGCACGGCATCCGGCTGCACCTCAACAAGAAGATCGTGAAAATCGACCGCCAGGTGCGCGTGGTGGTCGCCGAGGACGGCACGGAAGCCGGCTACGATCGCCTGATCCTCGCCACCGGCTCCACGCCCTTCATCCTGCCGCTGCCCGGCAACGACCTGGCCGGCGTGATCGGCTTCCGCGACATTCACGATGTCGACGCGATGGTTGCCGCTTCACGGCAGCACAAGCATGCGGTGGTGATCGGCGGCGGCCTGCTGGGCCTGGAAGCGGCCAATGGCTTGAAATTGCGCGGCATGGACGTGACCGTGGTGCATATTGCCGAATACCTGCTGGAGCGCCAGTTGGACCAGACCGCCGCCAGGCTGCTGCAGAAGAGCCTGGAAGACAAGGGGCTGAAGTTCCTGCTGCAGAAGCAGACCGAGCAGATCATCGGCAGGGATGGCCGGGTGAGCGCGCTGCGCTTCAAGGACGGCAGCGAAATCCCGGCCGACCTGGTGGTGATGGCCGTGGGCATTCGCCCCAACAGCGCACTGGCCGAATCCGCCGGCATTCATTGCAACCGCGGCGTGGTGGTCAACGATACCATGCAGACTTACGACCCGCGCATCTATGCCGTGGGCGAGTGCGTCAACCACCGCGGCATCGCCTATGGCCTGGTCGCGCCGCTGTTCGAGATGGCCAAGGTGTGCGCCAACCACCTCGCGGAAATGGGCATCGGGCGCTACGTGGGGTCGGTGACGTCCACCAAGCTCAAGGTGACCGGCATCGACCTGTTTTCCGCCGGCAATTTCAGCGGCGGCGGGAACACCGAGGATATCGTACTCTCCGACCCCATGGGCGGGGTGTACAAGAAGCTGGTGATCCAGGACAACAAGCTGGTCGGCGCCTGCCTCTATGGCGACACCGTGGACGGCGCGTGGTATTTCCAGTTGCTGCGCGAAGGGCGCGATGTGGCGGATATTCGCGATCATCTCATGTTCGGCCAGAGCCATGTCGGCGATGCCGGGCACCAGGGACAGAACAAGGCAGCCGCCATGAGCGACGACATGGAAGTGTGCGGCTGCAACGGCGTGTGCAAGGGCGATATCGTCAAGGCGATCAAGCTGAACGGCCTGTTCACCCTGGATGACGTGAAGAAGCATACCAAGGCGGCGTCTTCATGCGGTTCCTGCACCGGTCTGGTGGAGCAGATTCTGGCTTCCACGCTGGGAGGCGACTATTCTCCGGCGCCTGCCGCCAAATCCATGTGCGGCTGCACCGATCATACGCACGAGGAAGTGCGCGCGGTCATCCGCGAGCAGAAGCTGCTGTCGATTCCCGATGTGATGCGATTCATGGAGTGGCGCACGCCCAATGGCTGCGCTTCCTGCCGCCCGGCGCTCAATTACTATCTGATCGCCACCTGGCCGCGCGAAGCGCAGGACGACCCGCAATCGCGTTTCATCAACGAGCGCGCCCACGCCAACATCCAGAAAGACGGCACTTATTCCGTGGTGCCGCGCATGTGGGGCGGCCTGACCAACGCGGCCGACCTGCGCCGCATCGCCGATGTGGCGGACAAGTACGCGGTGCCCATGATCCGCGTCACCGGCGGGCAGCGCATCGACCTGTTCGGCATCAGGAAGGAAGACCTGCCGGGGGTATGGGCCGACCTCGACATGCCTTCCGGCCACGCCTATGGCAAGGCGCTGCGCACGGTGAAAACCTGCATCGGCAGCGAGTTCTGCCGCTTCGGCACGCAGAATTCGACCCAGATGGGTATAGCCCTGGAAAAGGCTTTCTACAAGATGTGGGCGCCGCACAAGGTCAAGCTGGCGGTGTCGGGCTGCCCGCGCAACTGCGCCGAAGCGGCGATCAAGGACGTGGGCGTGATCGGGGTGGATTCGGGCTGGGAAATCTATGTCGGCGGCAACGGTGGCATCAAGACCGAAGTGGCCGAATTCCTGGTCAAGGTGAAAACGGCGCAGGAAGTGCTGGAGTACAGCGGCGCCTTCCTCCAGCTCTACCGCGAGGAAGCGCGCTACCTCGACCGCACCGTGCACTGGCTGCAGCGCGTCGGGCTGGATTACGTCAAGAAGAAAGTGCTGGAAGACGAGGCCGGGCGCAAGGCGCTGTACGCGCGGCTGCTGTTCGCCGTCCAGGGCGAGAACGATCCGTGGAAGGAGCGCGCCGTTGCGGGTGAGGCGCGGCGCGAATTCGAGGTTCTGACGGTGTAGGAGGGCTGCCGGCTACTGGATGACGAAGGTCTCGAACAATACGTCCGTTACGCCAGTTTTATCGTCCAGTTTCAGGATCTTGTTGACGGCGGCCTTGATGGCTGCCATCACTTTTTTCTTGCCCTCCAGCGTGGCAAGTTCCTCGCCTTTCTGGCTGCTGAGCAGCAGGATCAATTCATGGCGGATCACCGGGTTCCACTCCTTGATCGCCTCGCCGATTTCCGGTTTGGCGACCTTCAGTGCCAGGTTGACCTGCAGGTATTGCGTCAGACCCTCAAGGTTGACGGTGAGCGTTTCCAGCCTGGCGTAGGGAGAGGCTCCCGCTTCCTTGGCTTCGTTTGCGTGTGCCGGAGCGCCCAGAATGAGCAGAACGGCGATAAGGATGGTCCAGTATTTGCGCATTATTTTTTCCTGACCTGATCAGCCCGGCAAGGTAATCAAATTTTTCTAGCTCGTCAATCGCCGGTAGATATCCGCCACCTTGAAAGGCAGTTTGCCGACTTCGTCGACCACTGTGTAATTGACCGCTCCGTAAAGGTGGGGCAGGTAATCGCGGGCCTTTTCGTCGAGGGTGATGCAGAACGGGTGAATCCCGCTGCGCTGCGCTTCCTGCAGGGCTTTGCGCGTGTCCTCGATGCCGTACCGGGTGCGGTAGTTGTCGTTGTAGTCGTCGGGCTTGCCGTCGGACAGGGTGATGAGCAGCCTGGTGCGTGCCTCTACGCCTTTCAGCAGGCTGGTCAGGTGGCGGATGGCGAAGCCCATGCGCGTGTATTCCTGCGGGCGGATGCCGCTGATGCGGTCCTGCACTTCTTCGCAGTAAGGTTCGTCGAAGCGCTTGATGCGGAACAGTTCGCAGCGTTTGCGCGTGGTGCCGGAAAAGCCGTAGATGGCGTAGCGGTCGCCCAGGGTTTCCAGCGTTTCGCACAGCAGCAGCAGGGATTCGCGTTCGGCGTCGTTGATCCAGCCGCGCGTGCTGCCGCTCATGTCGACCATGAACATCACCGCGATGTTGCGCTCGCTGCGATGCATGCGCATGAACAGGCGGTCGCTCATTTCGCTGCCGTCGCGGGCGTCGGCCAGCGCTTCCACCAGGGCGTCGATATCGACGTTGTCGCCGTAGGACTGGCGCTTCAGCAGGCGATTTTCGTCGCGCATGGCCTCGAAGGTTTTGCGCAGGTGCTTCAGCAGGCCGCTGTATTTGTCGAGCGTGGCGGCGCGGAAGCCGTCGTGCACTGGCGTCACGTCCTTCTCGCGCATGACGCACCAGTTCTTGCGGTAGTGCTGGCGGCCGTAATCCCACTCCGGGTAGAGCGTGGCGCCTTCCTCGTGATAGGTGCCTTGCCATACTGCGTCCGGGTCGGCGGGCTTTTCCTCGTAAAGGCTGGGGTCATATTCTCCGGGGCCGGCCGCGACCAGGTATTCGGGCGGAATCTCGCCGAGGTCGAGCTGGATCGAGGTGATCAATTGGCGCACGTCCTCGGGCGGAGCGATCAATGCGCCATCCAGCGTAAGCTCGGGCGCGGTGAGGCCGGACTCATTTTCCGGCTTTTCAGCCAGGCCGAATTTAGCCGCTTGGTCCTCGCTTGTCGCGTTGCGGTGTTTCTGCACTTCCTGCGCAAGCTGCGCGAGTTTGACGCGCAGCAGCATCTTTTCCTTGGCGATGCGCGTGGCCATGCGCGCCGCGACAGCTTCAGGATGCAGCTCGCCCTGGTAACACAGGCTGGGCAGCGTCATGCCGGCATAGGCTGCTGTGAGCAGGCCCAGGCTGTCTTCGACGGTCGCATCGCTGCGCTCCAATTGCCGGGCGAAAGCTTGCCAGTCAGGCGGAAGCGTTTCGCCCAGTTGCATGCTGATTTTCTGCATCTCGCGGTGCAGACCGGGTAACTCCTCCGCGATGCGCGCCTGCAAACGCAGAGTTTCCAGCGCCTGGAAGCATTTAAGCGCGCGTTCGCTATCTTCATAGGTATCGAGCAATTGCGGAAGCTGCACGCGAAAACTGCCAAAGCGTGTCTGGGCCCACATCATGGCGACCATGGCCTTGCACAGGGTGAAGTTGTCCTTTGCCGTTTGCATGCGTGCGATGACTGCCGGCAGAAACAAGGTTTCGCTGTCGGTGTAGGCGGCCTCGCCCTGTTCCAGCTTGAGACGCCTGCCGGATAGACCGTGCACGAAGTTGAGCATGATGCCGCTGACTTCCTCGAAAACCACGCCAGCGGACCATGCATGGCTGTGGTGGGCAAAATTCGCCTCTTCCCTGATGATGCCCATGCCTGCGGACAGGCCGGCGCGATCGTAGGTGTCCATGGCGTGAAGCGCCCACGCCTCGATCATGCGACGGTCGGTGTGGTCGAGCAGCTTTATCGCGCGAAGCGCGAACTGGTAGGCAATCTGGATGTTGGTGGAGGCGATGCGCCGCGTCCAGCCGAGCAGGAATTCCCGGTCTTCCGCGGCAAGCGCGGCCAGCGATGCTGCAAGTTCGCCCACCTGGAGAAAAGTGAACTCGACTTCGAGCAATTCCTCGAGGTAACGGGTGATTGCGCTGACCGAGTGTGGACGGGGTGTCATGGCAGACGGAAAAGGCCGCTCAGCCGGCCTGTTAGAACAATGACGACGACAGTTCCTGCACTGCAGCCAGCATCTCTTCATCGTCGGTGAGGGCCTGGGCAATGGCGCTCCGGCACGCCATTACCGGATCGATATGGGAGGCGATGAGTTTGGCGGCATGCACCAGCAGGCGCGTGCTGGCGCCTTCCTCCAGGCCGCTGCCCTTGAGGTTGCGCGTCATTTGCGCGAACTTGACCAGTTTTTCGGCGATATCCGGGGCCACACCAGACTCGGTGCTGACGATCTTGCGTTCCAGTTCCGCGGCAGGATAGCTGAACTCAAGGGCGACGAAGCGTTGCCGCGTGCTTTGCTTGAGATCCTTCAAGACGCTCTGGTAGCCAGGGTTGTAGGAAATGGCGAGGCAGAAATCGTCGTCGGCTTCCAGCAGGGTGCCGAGCTTTTCCATGGGCAGGGCGCGGCGGTCGTCCGCCAGGGGGTGAATCACCACCATGGTGTCCTTGCGCGCTTCGACGATCTCGTCCAGGTAGCAGATGCCGCCGGCACGCACGGCGCGCGCCAGCGGGCCATCCACCCATACCGTTTCGCCGCCCTTGACCAGAAAGCGCCCGACCAGGTCCGAAGCGGTCAGGTCGTCGTGGCATGACACCGTTATCAACGGGCGCTTCAGGCGCCATGCCATGTATTCCATGAAGCGCGTCTTGCCGCACCCGGTCGGCCCTTTGAGCAGCACCGGCAGCCTGTTGCGGTAAGCCGCTTCGAATATCCCGATTTCCTGGCCTACCGGCTCGTAGTAGGGTTCTTTGCGAATGAAGTGCTCTTCAGGTGCCAGCGTGTGCGCTTCCATCGCGTCCCGCCTAGTCGTTCCCGCCGCAGCCGCAATCGCCGGGTCGGGGTTCGGGATCGTACTTGTCATCTTCAAGCATCTGGCGTTCCTTTTCCATCGCTGCACGGATAGCCAGGGCGCGTTCATTCAGCCTGGCACGGTGCTTTTCGAAAGCGCCTTCCTTCTCATCGAGGAACTTTTCGTTGAATAAGCTTTGCTTGAGAAAATTGAACGCGAATTCCATGAGCTTTTCGTCGTCAGCCACGATCTCCGCCATGGTCTCAACCGGCACCACGTAAGATTCGTTGAATGAAGTGCTCATGACGAAGGCGCGGAACCGATCCAGGTCGTAGCTCGCCATGAAGAACAGCTGATTGGAAATCACCGGTGGTTTGCCGACCGTGGAACCGGTGGATTTCTTCTTCAAAATCAACTGGCGCCAGCCGCGGCTTTTCTCATCGTAATCATTGACGCCCTGTTCCTGACGGTATTCCTCGATGGTCAGCCTGCGCTCTTCCTTGTGGCCCAGACAGTGCGCTTCCTGCACCAGTGCATAACCCGTGCGGTCGGTGTATTCATCCGAGCGGCGAATGGACAGCAGCGCGACAGGGTAGTAGCGGCAGGCCGCCGGCCGGTCCTCATAGACGCTGCAGCCTTCTTCCACCATGAACTGACAGGCGGTGCCGCCTTCCACTGGCTGGAATTTCACGCCTGGGAGGCCGTCCTTGTCCAGTTCGTAAGGGAAGGTGTATTGCTGGAGAAATTCAGCGGAGGACATGCCCAGACGGTTCTTCAGCCGCAGGATGTCATAGGGTGTGAGCGGGATGTCGATATTGCTGCAGCAGGCATTCCAGCATTTGACGTTGCGATGGCAACGGAACTGGATGGGCGTGTCGCCTTCCAGCATGTTTGGCATGACCGGGCTTTCCCGAAAGGGGGATTCCTTGGCCAGATTGTTGAATTCCTGTTCGTCCATGATGTTCCTCATCAGTTCTTCCGGCCTCTCGCCAACCGGAAATGGTTGTCCCTAAATGTCCAGGCAGAAGGAAGGCGCTGGCCTGCCTTGTGTCTTGGCACTTGTCCATGCGCGCAGCATGCATATTCGCGCCTGAAAGAAAAAACCGGGCACCTTGCGGCGCCCGGCTTTCATTTTACTACACTGTTACAGCAAACTCTTAGTGAGCAGCAGGCTTGAACAGCTTGGACTTGTCAACCAGATCCACGTGGGCGCGCTTGAAGCAGGTCCACTGTTTGGTCGTCTTGTCATAGATGGAGTTCACGAAGCACTTCCAGTTCTCTTCATCGACAAAGTTCTTGTCCATGCGGTAGTAGAAGCCAGGGTAACGGCTTTCTTCACGGAACAGGATGTGTTTCATGTGAGCTTCGGCAGTCAGGATGCGATGGTAGTTTTCCCATGCGCGCAGCAGTTCGTGCAGGTCTTTCGCACGCATCTTCTCTGCGTCTTCCTTCAGCATGTCCAGCTTCTCGCTGGCTACAGCCAACATCTTGTCGTTGGTGGTGTAGTAGGTCGCAACGCCGGCAACATACTCGTCCATGATTTTTTGCAGACGGAACTGCAGCATCTTCGGCGTGATGTAGTTGGGGTTCACGTCGATCGCCGTGGTGTAGTCCTTGAATTGCAGGTAGTTGCGCACTGGCTTGTAGATTTCCTCAACCAGTTGTTCGGCCGGGGTGTCCAGCTCTACCTTCATGTCTTTGTTGTCGACACAGTACTTGACCATGGCCTTGGCAGCCAGGCGGCCTTCAGCGTGGGAACCGGAGGAGAACTTGTGGCCGGATGCGCCAACGCCGTCGCCAGCGGTGAACAGACCCTTGACCGTGGTCATGCCGCGGTAGCCCCAGTTCCAGCCTTGTGGCAGGTGAGCAGGAACGCCAGCCTGGCCTTCGCTGGTCGGCGCGCCGACGTCTTCGGGACCGGAAGTCCAGATGCCGCAGCAACCGGAGTGCGAACCCAGCAGGTACGGTTCGGTCGGCATCAGTTCGGAATTTTTCTTTTCCGGTTCGATGTTTTCACCAACCCAGATACCGCACTGACCCACGCACATGTCCAGGAAGTCTTCCCAGGCTTCTGCTTCCAGGTGCTTCACTTCGCGCGGAGACAAGGTCTCTTTCAGCTTGGCAAGCGCAGTCACGGTGTCCATGTAAATCGGGCCGCGGCCTTCTTTCATTTCCTTCAGCATCAGGTGGTTGCGCAGGCAGGAAGCAGGAACAGCAGCTTGACCATACGGAGGATAGTCGTTCAGCATGTCCTTGTTCTTCTGCATGTACACTTCACCGTTGGCGTTGGTGGCCTGTGCCTTGAACAGCAGGAACCATGCGCCAACCGGGCCGTAACCGTCCTTGAAACGGGCAGGAACGAAACGGTTTTCCATCATGGTCAGCTCGGCGCCAGCTTCGGCGGCCATGGTGTAGGTGGAACCTGCGTTCCACACCGGGTACCATGCGCGGCCTTGACCTTCACCGACGGAACGGGGGCGGAACAGGTTCACGCAGCCACCGGCAGCCAGCAGAATTGCCTTGGCCTTGTATACCACTACCTTGTTTTCACGAACGGAGAAACCGACAGCGCCGGCGATGCGGTTCTTGTCGTTCTTGTCGTTCACCAGCTTGACGATGAAGATGCGTTCCTGGATGCGGTCCATGCCCAGCGCCTTTTTGGCGGCTTCGGCAACGATCCACTTGTAGGATTCGCCGTTGATCATGATCTGCCATTTGCCGGAACGCACGGGCTTGCCGCCGTCCTTCAGCTTGGGCATGTCGACGGAGCCGTCATGACGCTCGCCGGATTCGTCGGTCTTCCAGATGGGCAGGCCCCATTCTTCGAACAGGTGTACGGATTCGTCGACGTGACGGCCCACATCGTAAGCCAGGTCGTCGCGGGTAATGCCCATCAGGTCGTTGGAGACCATGCGAGCGTAGTCGGCGGGGTCCTGCGCGTCGCCGATGTAGGTGTTGATTGCGGACAGGCCTTGAGCCACGGCACCGGAGCGGTCCATGGCAGCCTTGTCGACCAGCTTGATCTTCAGGTCAACGCCACTTTCGCGCTTGGCCGCATCAGCCCAGCGCATGATTTCATAAGCCGCACCGCAACAGGCCATGCCGCCGCCGATAAGAAGAATGTCAAGTTCTTCTTGGATTACTTCAGGATTTTCAAAGGTTCCAGACATCTCGATTTACCTTTCAATGTTCGTTAACAATAGCTGTTCGTCGCGATTTACTTGCGGATCAGTTCGGCAGGGTTGCCGGCGCGGTAGCCATTCATCTGGTTGAAGAAACCGGACTTGGCGATATTTGCCATGCTTGCTTCGGGCTTGCCGCCGTAGCAGTCGATCGAGCCTTCGGGCGTGGTGCGGATCGGGAATTTGAAGCGCTTCAGCGTGCCGTTACGGAATTTGATGGTCCACATGATGGAGTCGGAACCACGCAGCGGTTGCACGGAGCCACCCAGGGGGACGACGTCGGCGTAGTGGCGGGCTTCGATTGCCTGTTGCGGGCAAATCTTCACGCAGGAATAGCATTCCCAGCACTGTTCCGGTTCCTGGTTGAAAGCGCGCATGGCGTGGCCGGTTTCGGAACCGTCCTTGTCCAGCTTCATCAGGTCATGCGGGCAAATGTACATGCACGCGGTTTTGTCCTGACCTTTGCAGCCGTCACATTTGTCGGTACGTACAAAAGTTGGCATTGCTTTTACTCCTCACTTGTCATTACAACTATAAAAAAGCCGGTTACACAGGCAGCCGGCCAACCTTAAAAACCTACTTTGCGGAATGACCCTTCAATTCCACCTTGACGTTCTGCTCGGCGGTAAGGCCGGCGTAGTACTTTTGCAGAACCTTGGCCACTTCCGGACGGCTGAATTCGACGGGAAGATCCTGGCCTTCGGACAGCATTGCGCGAACCTTGGTGCCGGACAACAGGATGCGGTCATCCTTGGTGTGCGGACAAGTGCGCTGGGAGGCCATGCCGCCGCACTTCTTGCACCAGAAAGTCCAGTCGATGTTCATGTTCTGGGTTTCCAGCGAGCCCTTGGGGATCTCGTCGAAGATCTTCTGGGCATCGAAGGGGCCGTAGTAGTCGCCCACGCCGGCATGGTCGCGGCCGACGATCAGGTGCGAGCAGCCATAGTTCTGACGGAACAGGGCATGCAGCAGTGCCTCGCGCGGGCCGGCGTAGCGCATGTCCAGCGGGTAGCCGGCCTGGATAACGGTATTGGGTGCGAAGTAGTTCTCGACCAGCACGCTGATGGCTTCGGAACGCACTTCGGCGGGGATGTCGCCCGGCTTCAATGCGCCCAGCAGGGAGTGGACCAGCACGCCGTCCATGGTTTCGATGGCGATCTTGGCCAGGTACTCGTGCGAGCGGTGCATCGGGTTGCGGGTCTGGAAGGCGGCGATCTTGGACCAGCCCAGCTCTTCGAACTTGGCACGGGTTTCGGCGGGCGTCATGAACTGGTCGCCGTATTTTTCCTTGAAGCCGCCGGTGGACAGGACCTTGACCGGGCCGGCCAGGTTGTATTTGCCTTGAGCCATCACCATCTTGACGCCGGGGTGCTCCATGTCGGTGGTCTTGTAAACCTCCATGCACTCATGGGCCTTGTCGATGGTGTATTTTTCCGCCACCTTCATGGTGCCCATGATCTCGCCGCTTTCGCCGTCCACCAGCGCGATATCGTCGCCGACCTTGATGCTTTCGTCGTCGCTTGAGAGGGTGACGGGAATGGGCCAGAACAGGCCGTTTGCCATTTTGTAGCCATCGCAAACACCTTGCCAGTCAGCATGCGTCATGAATCCGTCGAGAGGGGTGAAGCCGCCGATGCCGAGCATGATCAGGTCGCCGGTTTCGCGCGAGCTCATGCGCGCCTTGGGCAGTGATTGTGCGCGAGCCAATTCGTTCTTCAACGCTTCGCCTGCTAACAGCAATGGCTTGAGTTCGCCCCCGCCATGCGGATTGACCAGTTTGGACATATTCTCTCCTGCTCCTCTTGGGTGTTTATAAATGAACGATTTGAGTAAATTGCGCGAAGAATAGCATGGATGGCCAAGAGACCTTAATCTATTTATTTTATCTTTGAATAAGTTAATTCGATTATCCCGGATGTTTCATAAATTCGCGTGATGATCGCGCAGGATTTTGTTCCGTAGGGGAATTTTGTGAGGGAGTGGCATTTTATTCATACGCCCGACCGAACAAAATTTCCATACGGAACAAAAAACCAGCGAGGGCGCGCGCGTCAATTTATGAAACATCCGGGTTAAATTTGCCCGGTTTTTCAATTGCGCCCGGGATGCGTTTTGTTCCACGACACGAAGGCCCAGCGAAATGGCGCGCCGCCTTCGCGCGCGCGTTCTGGATTGGCGCCGTACCAGGCCTTGAGCCCATCCCTTTCGCCTGGGGTGAGCTCGCCAAGCACGGAGGCCGCCTTGCCGGCGAATGCGTCAAAATCTTCCGCGCCGCGAAGCCGGTTGTCGTTCTCGATGTAGTCGAGCCGGGCATGGATGCCCATGCCGTGCAGAATGTTCAGGATGTAGATGTAATCCGGCAGCGGCGGCGGAGGGGTGCGGCCGATGGCGGCGTACAGCGACGGGTCGACGAAGCGCCCGCCTGCCAGGCTGGTGAGATAGACGCGCTGTTTCGCCTTGGCGTCGAGCCTGGCGAGTGCGTCGGCCATGTCCATGACCGAGGTGGAGCGCGAGGCGACGACGATGTCGCAGGCGGGAATGTCGCTCCAGTCGTCTTCCCAGGCGCGACGGACTGGCCGGACATTGTCCAGGCCCCTGGCGCGGGCGTTTTCCGCCAGCAGTTCCAGCATGCGTGGACTGTAATCGAGCCCGATTACCTGGTCCAGGCGCGGGGCGGCTGCCAGGGCGATGGCGCCGGTGCCGCAACCCACGTCGAGCAGGCTCGAACAGGCGGTAAAGTCCATGCGAGCGATGAATGCGTCGACGTAGCCGCTCTCGCCCATGGTCCGGTTCATCTCGTCGGCGCGGGTGTCCCAGGCTTGCGCCGGCTTGGGGCGGCCGGCGGTGGCCATGTGTTCCCGGTAGAGCTGACCGAAGTCGATGTCGTAAATATTCATTTGCTGTTCTCCTCGATCAATGGCAGGGGCGCACCTTGCGGCCCCATGCGTAACTGCGCACCCGGTCGGGGGCGTGGGCGAAGAAGCCGGACAGGACGATGGCCAGCATGAAGGCCTCGGCCTGCCAGGCCGGGTAAAAAAAGTGGGCCAGGGCAAGCAGGGCCAGTTTGAGCAGGATGACTTGCCCTTTCAGTTTCAGGAGCCAGGTGAAATCGCTCCAGGCATAGAGCAGCGCAAGCAGCCCGCCGGAGGCCAGGGTCAGGTACCAGAACGGTTGCCATTGCGCTTCTGGCAGGGCGAACAGAAAACCGCCGCCGCTACCGGACACGCCGACCAGGTGGGCGCAGCGCAGGCTGATGTTGGCCCAGCGCTGGCCGGGAAAGAAACGGGGTCGAGGTTGTGTCATCGCGGGAGGAGAAAGAGGTCGTCGGCGGGCAACCCCACATTGCCGGTGTTGCCCGCCTTGATGCCGTATTTGCGCAGTACCCGGCTGCCGCAGCGCAGCTCCAGCAGCGCGCCAGTGTCGCTGCGGAAGTGTAGCAGGGCCGCTTCGCCCAGGTCCAGCACCACCTCGAAACGGCCGGCAAGCCGGGTTTCATTTTCCCGCGCCCGATCGTCGGGCGTGCGCAGTGCCACGTGTTCGGCGCGGATGGCGAGCCAGGCCTGGGTGCCGGGCTGACCGGCGCTTCTCCCTTCCTCCCCCTCTCCTGCCCGCGGGAGAGAGGAGAAGGGAATGCGTCCGCCCAGCGCCGGGCAATCCACCGTGCCCGGGTCGGTCAAGCGGGCGGGAAACAGGTTTTTGATGCCCAGGAAGCGGGCCGCCGCCTCGCTGGCGGGGCGGCGATAGACGCTGCCTTTCTCGCCGCTTTGCTCTTGGCGGCCATCGATCAGCACGGTGATGCGTTCGGCCAGGAAATGCGCCTCGGCCAGGTCGTGAGTGACCAGCAGCACGGAGAGCGCCCGTTCCCGCTGCAATTCCTTTACCAGCCACCACAGTTCGCGGCGCAGGCTTTCGTTCAGTGCCGTGAAGGGCTCGTCGAGCAGCACCAGGCTGGGGTCGGCGGCGAGCGCGCGCACCAGGGCCACGCGCTGGCGCTCGCCGCCGGAGAGCGTGGCCGGGCGGCGGTCGAGCAGTGCGCCGATGCCGGTGATTTCCACCAGGCGGTCGAGCAGCGGCTGGAAGCGGGAGGCCGGAAGCTTGCGGGCGTGGGCGCTGTAGCTGAGATTCTTGCGCACCGACAGGTGCGGAAACAGCCCCAGTTGCTGCGGTACATAGCCCAGGCGGCGATGCTCCACGGCAAGGTGGGTGATTTCCTCCCCGCCCAGGCGAATATGCCCGGCATGGACCGGCAAGGTGCCCAGCACGGTGTTGAGCAGGGTGCTCTTGCCTGAACCGGAAGGTCCCAGGACGGCGTGGCATTCGCCTTTTGCAATGTTAAGGTTGATGCCCGCGAGCATAAAGCCGCCAGCACGCGCCGAAAGTCCGTCGATCTCAAGCATGGGCGGCGCTCCGCAACAGCCGCCGGGCAAAGAACAAGGCCATGAGCCCAATGCTCACCAGCACCAGGATCAGCGCCACCGTGCCCTTGATGTCGGCGCTGGACAGCCTCATGAAGATGGCGATGGGCAGGGTTTCGGTGCGGAAGGCCATGGTGCCCGCCACCATGAGGGTGGCGCCGAACTCGCCCAGCGCCGCGGGGGAGACGATGATGGGAAACTCCAGCACCGTGTCCACCGCTTCCTTGCCGCGAAAGGTGAAGCGCGACAGGGCGTAGGCGGCGGGAATGGCCAGCAGCAGCGCCAGCGCGGT
>JAQTLK010000023.1:22954-28922 GCA_028714955.1 Sulfuricella sp. | reverse complement strand
GTGTTGGTGGCGCGCCAGGCCGAGCTTCATGCCGTACTGAACGACCTCGCCGAAGCCCAGCGTTCCGAAACGCAGCAACAATCGGAAATTCTCAAACAGGTAAAACGCTTTTTCGGTCTGGGCTAGGCGCCTGTCGGACTTATGATCCCAGGAAATCACAGCTCGTTGCGCCATTCCTGGTCTTCCGAGTCGAACAGCCGGTTCGCCTCGTGCAGCCCCCAGGTTCCAGCCGCATAGGTGTGGATGAAATCACGCTCCTGCGCCCAATACTTGAGAATCGGATCGACCACGCGCCATGACCATTCCACTTCGTCGAAGCGGATGAACAACGTCCGGTCGCCCTCGATCACATCCAGCAACAGCGCCTCGTAGGCATCGAGCGGGGCTTCGTGCGCCTTGCGATAAGAGGCGTTCATCTGGATCACGCGCGTGTCCATCCCCAGGCCGGGCTGCTTGGCGTGGATTTCCATGTGCATGCTCTCCGAGGGCTGGATGGATAGAATCACCCAGTTTGGCTCGATGGCCTCCACCGCCGTTTCACGGAACAGTTGCTGCGGCGGATGACGGAAGCGGATGGCGATCATCGACATCTGCTTGGGCATGCGCTTGCCGGTGCGCAGGTAAAACGGCACACCGCGCCAGCGCCAGTTGTCGATGTAAAATTTGGCGGCGACGAAGGTTTCGGTGGCGGAATCGTGTTCCACGCCTTCCTCATCCTGGTAACCCTTGACCTGTACCCCATTGACCACCCCCTCGGCATACTGGGCGCGGAAGGCATGGGCATGAATGGCGCGCCGGGCGATTGGACGGATCGAGCGCAGCACCTTGACTTTTTCGTCGCGCAATGCGTCCGCTTCCAGCTCCGGGGGCGGCTCCATCGCCACCACCGTCAGCAGTTGCATGAGATGGTTCTGCAGCATGTCCCTGAGCGCGCCGGCCTTGTCGTAATAATCGGCGCGTTTCTCGATACCCCCATCCTCGGCCACGGTGATCTGCACGTGATCGATGAAATTGCGGTTCCATAGAGGTTCGATCAGGGTATTGGCAAAGCGGAAAACCAGCAGGTTCTGCACCGTTTCCTTGCCCAGGTAGTGGTCGATGCGAAACACCTGTTCCTCGTCGAAGTGGCGGTGCAGCAAGGCATTGAGCATGCGCGCGCTCTCGATGTCCTCGCCGAAGGGTTTTTCCACCACCACGCGATGCAGGCCGCGCGGCCTGTTGAGCCCGACCGCATCCAGGTTGTTGATGACGGCGGCGAATTCGGTGGGTTTGATGGCAAGGTAAAATACCACGTTGGAGCACACGCCCTCTTTCGGCTTGCCCAATTCAGCCAACAGCCGCTGGTAGGCTTCCACGTCATGCAACTCGCCCTGGACATAGCTGAAGCGCGCGGCGAAACGCCCGAATACGGCGCAATCGAAATCCACGCCGAGCTTGTTCTGCAGGCTCAGCTTCATGTATTCGAGCCACTCCTCCTGCCTCCACGCGCGCCGCGAAAAGGCAATGAAGCGCATGCTGTCCTGCATGCGCTGCTTGGCTTCGAGCTGATACAAGGCCGGCAACAGCTTGTTCGAGGAGAGATTGCCCGTGGCCCCGAAAATCACGAAACTGCAAGGGTGAATAATGTCATCCTGCGTCATTTCTCACCTTCCCTCACGGCATGTCCGCCAAAGCCATTGCGCATCATGGCCAGCAACCTGGCCGGATAATCGTTGGCGCCCTGGGTGGCAAAGCGCATCATCAGTGCCAGCGACATCACCGGCGCGGGCACGCCCTGCTCGATGGCCTCGAAAGCTGTCCAGCGCCCTTCGCCCGAATCCGCCACAAAGGGCGCGACGGCATCAAGGGTCTGGTCTTTTTGCAAGAATTCCGCGCTAAGGTCCAGCAGCCAGGAACGCACCACGCTGCCGTGGCGCCACATTTCGGCGATCGCGGCCAGGTCGAGGCCGAATTCGGCCTTGCCCTTCATCAGTCCGAAACCTTCGGCGAAAGCCTGCATCATGCCGTACTCGATGCCATTGTGAACCATTTTCACGAAGTGCCCGGAACCGGCTGGACCGCAATGCAGCCAGCCCTTGTCGGGCGCGGGGGCAAGAATCCTGAGAAAGGGTTTGAGTTGCTCGACCGCATCCTGCTCGCCGCCCACCATCATGGCGTAGCCGTTCGCCAGCCCCCAGACCCCGCCGGAAACGCCCACATCCACGAAGCGGACACCGTTGGCACCCAGTTCGCCGGCACGACGCTGGCTGTCCTTGTAAAAAGCATTGCCGCCATCCACCAGGATATCCCCCGCCTGCAGCAGGGGGGCGAGGATGTCGATGGTTTGCCGTGTAGCCTCGCCCGCCGGGAGCATCAGCCAGACGATGCGTGGCGCATCGCCCAGCTCTTCCATCAAACGCGGCAAGGTCTCCACGGCACACAGGCCGGTTTCCGCAGCCATCTGCTGCGTCACGGCGAAGCTGCGGTTGTACGCCGCCACTGCGGCTCCGCCCCGGCGCAGGCGCCGCGCCATGTTGCCTCCCATGCGGCCCAAGCCGATCATACCGATTTTTTTCATGCGCTTTCCTCAAAAATGAAATGGGATATGAATTTCATCATGCTGCTGTTACAGGATGCGCGTTATTCACGCATCCTTTTTGCCAGGCGCCGGTTCTCCAACAAAAGATCGCGGGACACCAGGGCATGCATGACTGCCGCGTTGAGCTGATAAATGTTCCAGGAGCGGCGCAAGGCATCCGCCTTGAGCTCGTAGTTCACCCACGAAATGTGGAGAAAGCCATCCACATGCGCTTCGTTGATGGCCTGGGTCAACACGTTCATGTCCGGACTGGCGCTAATCAGGATGCATGCCGCATCGGGGTGGATTTTGCGCAGTGAGCAGAGAAAGGTGATGCCGTCCATTTCCGGCAAGGTTTGCGCAACGATCGCCAGTTCGCATGGGTTGTGCCAGGCGTGCTCCAGCGCTTTCAGGCCGGAATCGAAGGCCTCCACCACGTAGCTGAAATCCTGGCATCCCCTCGCCTTGCCCCGGCCAAAATCCCGCCGCATCGCGCCATATATGCCTTCATAACCGGTGGGCTGGGCCAGGCCGTTGGAAATCAGTTTCAGCGAGGCCTCGTCGCCATCCACCAGGATGATGCGGTAGGGTCTGTCCATCTGACGCCTTTGCTCTTTGGGATGGATTTGGCGGTAGGCATCCGCCAGGCGGCTGTTTTCCAGGATGATGCGGCGATAGTCCAGCGCCTGGCGGATACTGATTTTCAATTCCGAACTGTCCCATGGCTTGGCGATAAAACGATAAATATGGGTTTCGTTGATGGCGCTGAGCAGGCCCTCGATATCCACATGTCCGCTCAAGATCATGCGCGCCGCATCCGGCTGGATCGCGCCGAATTGCTTGAGGAACTGCGACCCCTTGAGCTCGGGCATCAGGTAACCGGAAATCACCAGGTCGAATTTCGCTTCGTGGCCGCGTTGCAATGCCGCCAGTGGTGAAGTAAAGGCCTCCACCTCATATTTCCCCTGCAACTCGCGCTGCAAGGCATCGAGCACATTCTGCTCGTCGTCGACCAGCAATATTCTGTACATAGCCCTCACCTTTACGCTTGTTTCATCGTGCGCCACAACAGAAAGTCTACTCTCTTGTGGCTCCTTTTCGACCCCGATCTGGCCGCAATGTTTCCAAACGCAAAAAAGGAAACGGATTCCATGGCGGCTCCCGGACAAGGCAAGGTTAATCCTTTGCGCCTTGCGGCCTTGAGCTTATTCGCCACTTCCCTCATTATTGCAGCCATGAATACCCAAATCACCTCTCGCATGCGCCATGGCCTCGCGGCCCTGTTCATCCTGTTCGCCGTCGGCATCAACGTCTCCACAGCGGGCGAAAGGATTTCTCACGCCGCACGAAAAATGCATAAAGTCATATTCCAGGTCAGCGACGGCGACCCGCGAAAATGGAACCTGGCGCTGATCAATGCAAAAAACGTACAAGCGGAACTTGGCAAGGACAATGTGGCGATCGAAATCGTGGCCTACGGACCGGCCATCGACATGCTCAGGATCGAATCTGAAGTCGAGCCACGGGTTGATGAGGCAATCAGGAACGGGGTCAAGGTCGTCGCCTGCGAAAACACCATGCACGGGCTGCACCTCACCTCCGCGGACATGCTGCCCCATATTCATTACACCCGCACCGGCGTGGTTTACCTGATGGAGAAACAGGAGCAGGGCTATGCCTACATCCGGCCCTGAAACGCCTCCTCAACAGTTAGGGCTCGTAAATGAACCTTGCCTGTCAGACTTGAATCCGCCCTGGAATCTTTCCACATAACAAGTGAAAAAAGGCATCTTCCTGCTCCTTGTCGCCTTCATTGCCTGGCTTGAAACCGGCCTTGCGCGGGCGGAAACCACAATTGAGCTTTCTCATGCGGTGGTGGGTGAGCGCTTTGAATACGTGATCCGGCATGGGGATTTTCTCATCGGCCTCGCTGCTCGCTTTGGTGAACCGGCAATGGCTATCGCACAAGACAACGGGATCAATTACAACGGGCTCATCCACCCAGGTCAGCGATTGGTGATCGACAATCGGCACATCGTTCCGGGACCCTTGAGAAACGGCATACTTATTAACCTGCCTCAGCGCATGCTGTTTTTCTTCCGCGACGGGAATCTGGCGGACGCATATCCGGTAGGGCTTGGCAAACCCACGTGGCCCACGCCAACAGGTCGATTCCATGTGGCAGATCTTCGCGAGAACCCTTCCTGGACGGTGCCTATTTCCATCCAGGAAGAAATGCGCCGGGAAGGCAAAGTGGTGCTGGCAAAACTCCCGCCGGGACCGGACAATCCACTCGGCAGGTATTGGATCGGGCTCAGTCTTTCCGGGTACGGCATCCATGGCACCAGCGCGCCAGCGAGCGTCTACCATTTTCAGAGCCACGGCTGCATTCGGCTCCAGCCCGAGAATATCGAAAAGCTGTTTCCGGAAATTAAAATCGGAACTGCCGGCCAAATCATTTATGCGCCGGTCTTGCTCGCGATGCTGGACGACGGCCGCATTTACCTTGAGGTCAATCGGGATGTTTACAACAAGGGCGCAAGTACGTTACAAATGCTAAAAGAACTGGCTGAAGCGAATCACTTGACAAGCAGCATTGATTGGCAAAGAACCGCGCAAGTTTTCAAACAACAAGCCGGGCTTGCCAAACAAGTCAGCTTGCGAGTCGAGACCTTGGAATAGAGCAAGGAAAAAGACATCTTGATAAAACGCTTGAAAAACGCACCAAGCCGCACCCATTGCAACAGCCGCCGCCGTTTCCTGGCATTCGGCGCCGGAGCATTGGTAACTCTTGCCTCAGGCATGGCACCCCGCCCCGTCTTCGCACAGTCCACAAGCACTACACCCGAACGCACCTTGTCCCTTTACAACCTGCACACAGGGGAAAGCCTGAAGACAGCATACTGGGTGGAAGGCGAATACATTCCGGAATCATTGTCTGGCATCAACTACCTCCTGCGCGATTTTCGCAATGGCGAAGTCAAGCCGATTCATCTGGACCTTCTCAACCTGCTGCACGACATTTCCCATTGTCTGGGCACTTCGCAACCCGTCCAACTCATCTCGGGCTACCGGTCGCCTTCCACCAACACAAGGCTTCATGACCTCAGCTCTGGCGTGGCGAAGCACAGCCTGCACACGGACGGCATGGCCGCCGACATCCGGATTCCCGGCCATGACCTGGGCGAACTGCATAAAGCTGCTGTAATAATGCAAAGGGGCGGGGTCGGCTATTACCAAAAATCGGATTTTGTTCATGTGGACGTAGGCCGCGTACGCTATTGGACAGGCTCCTAGCCACTCGGACCTCGTAACAAGTTGCACTTCGGGAATGAAACCGCAATCATTGCAATCGACAGAAACAACAGGAATCACGCATGCTGCCCCAAACCCGTCTCAAGCTTCTTTTCG
>JAQTLK010000023.1:0-22854 GCA_028714955.1 Sulfuricella sp. | reverse complement strand
GACAGGCTCCTAGCCACTCGGACCTCGTAACAAGTTGCACTTCGGGAATGAAACCGCAATCATTGCAATCGACAGAAACAACAGGAATCACGCATGCTGCCCCAAACCCGTCTCAAGCTTCTTTTCGTCACACCTGAAGTCACGCCCCTGGTCAAAACCGGCGGCCTGGCTGATGTCAGCGCCGCGCTTCCCGCCGCCTTGCGCGAACTGGGGGTAGATGTGCGTATTCTGCTGCCGGGCTACTCCAGGGTGATGGAAGCCCTGCCCGATAAACGGCTCGCTGCAAAACTGCTGAACACCGGCTTCCACGGCGAAGTGCAGTTGCTCGAAGCGGCGCTGCCGGACAGCGGCGTGCCGCTGCTGGTGATCGACTATCCACAGTTTTATGAACGCGACGGTGGCCCTTATATCGACCATAACGGCCATGACTGGGTGGACAATGCCCAGCGTTTTGCCCTGCTTTCCAAGATTGGCGCCATCCTGGGCGGACCGTCCAGTCCTCTCGACTGGCGGCCGGACATCGTGCAATGCAACGACTGGCAAAGCGGCCTGACCCCGGCCTACCTGCATTTCAGCCCGCCCCCCGGTGCCGCCACCATCATGACCATCCACAACATGGCATTCCAGGGGATTTTCCCGCCGCTGCTCACCACCGCCCTGGGGCTGCCGCCATCGAGCTATAGCGTGAATGGCGTGGAATACTACGGCCAGCTTTCATTTCTCAAGGCGGGGGTGTTCTATGCCAACCACATCACCACGGTAAGCCCGACCTACGCCGAGGAAATCCAGGAAGAACCGCTGGGCTTCGGCATGCAGGGCTTGCTGGATCACCGCTACCTGGACCTCACCGGCATTGTCAACGGAATCGATATCCACGAGTGGAACCCGGCTACGGACAAATACCTGCCGCACCACTACAGCGCCGACGACCTTTCCGGCAAGGCCGCCAACAAGCGCACGCTGCAACACAAGCTGGGGCTGGCGGAAAATCCGGACATTCCCTTGCTGGGGGTGGTCAGCCGCCTCACTTATCAGAAGGGCCTGGATCTCCTGCCCGCCATCGTGCCCGCCCTGCTCGGGCACCCGGTGCAGATCGTCATCCTGGGCAGCGGTGAAGCCGCGCTGGAAGAAGAATTCATCGCCCTCGCTCAGGCTCACCCGGACCAGATAGCGGCAGTCATCGGTTTCAACGAGGGCCTGTCGCACCTGATCGAAGCCGGCGCGGATATCTTCCTCATGCCTTCGCGCTTCGAGCCCTGCGGCCTGAACCAGATGTACAGCCAGTGTTATGGCACGCCGCCGGTCGTGCATGCTACCGGCGGACTGAGGGACACGGTGGTGGACGCGACACCGGAAAACATGAATAATGGTACGGCCACCGGCTTCGTTTTCAACCACGCCACCGTGCATGGCCTGCAGGCATGCATCACACGCGCCCTGGACGCTTATGGCGACAAAAACCGCTGGAACAGGATCCAGGTCAACGGCATGCGCCGCGATTTCAGCTGGAACAAAAGCGCCAGGGAATATCTGGCGCTGTATGAAGAGGTACTTCAACGCATTTAACACGAAACTCGCGCAACGAGGCCTCGTCCCCCCTCTCCCGCCGGGAGAGGACAGGGGTGAGGGAAACGGTCATGGCGCAGCATTGTTTCATGATTTGAAGCGGCGCTGCGCCATGACCGTATGCGCAATGGAGCGGACATCATGAATTCTGGCCTGACCTGGAACAAGGCTCTCCATAATATCGGGATTGCGTCGCTCGATGAACAACACCGGCAGATCGTCGAACAGGTCAACCGGATCATTTCAGCCATCAAGGAGGACGCCGGCAGCGAAGTCATGCACGAATTGATGGATGGCCTCATTTCCATGGCCCGGCAACATTTCGACTTCGAGGAGCGTCTCATGAGGGAGCATGGCTTTCCCGGATTGGAGGGCCATGCCACGGAGCATCTCGGATTGCTTCGGAAACTCGACATGTTCAATGAAACGCTGTTCTTCTCCGACCCCCACAGACTGGCCCTGCTTCAGGCTTTCATCACCGATTGGGCGGAATTGCATCTTCTCAAGGGCGAGAAAGACCTGGGAGAATACCTGACCTCCAGGGGGCTCTCCTGATGTCTCGCTGCGCGAGTTTCACATTACCCCCTTACAACCATTGCATCAGCCCCATCTCCAGCGGATGCGTCAGCAGTTCGTGGTAGGGATAAACGCGGATTTTGTAATCCAGCCTGCCGCACAGCTCGGGTGACAATTCGAGTGAAAATAAGTGTTCATTCGTTTCCGTGTTCACGCTTTGAAAGCTGAAGGGAAAGTGCAAATAATCCGACATGTCCTTCTTGGTAGGCCGGCGCAGCAGCAATTCCACCCGCACATCTTCCGGCTCGATCCCCCTCATCTTGAGCGCCATCTCGAATCTCACCGCATCGCCGAACTGGATGCGCTTGGGAATGGCATCCAGGCGGCGCATGGATATGTTCGGCCAGGCGCTGCGGATTCTTTTTTTCCATGCCGAGAGGCGCTTCGCGCCAGCAAAATCCTCCTGCTCGTAACGCCGCCCCTGATAGCTGGCGGGCACGTAGAACTTGCTGACATATTCGTCCACCATGCGGGCTGAATTGAAGCGTGGCAGGATGGTGGCCATGGAACGCTTGGACATCTTCACCCACTCCTGCGAATAGCCCATTTTGCCGCGCCCGTAGTAGGTGGGCAGCACATGGTCCTGGAGTATTTCATACAGGGTCCGGGATTCCTCCTTGTTGCGGCGATAGTCCTCCATGTAGGTCGGCGCGGGCTTGATCGCCCAGCCGTTGGTGCCATCGTAGCCTTCACCCCACCAGCCATCCAGGACGGAAAGATTGATGGCGCCGTTCATGCCCGCCTTCATGCCCGAAGTGCCGCTCGCCTCCAGCGGGTAAACCGGGTTATTGAGCCAGACATCCACGCCTGACACCAGGCGCCGCGCCAGGCCGAGATCGTAGCCTTCCACCATCAGCACCCTGCCCTCGAACTCGGGCATGTGAGAAATACTGGTGATCTGGCGGATCAGATCCTGTCCTGGCTGGTCGGCCGGGTGCGCCTTGCCGGCAAAGAGGAAGACCACCGGGCGATTGGGATCGGAAATGATTTCCTTGAGCCAGGCGATATTCTCGAACAATAGCGCGGCGCGCTTGTAGGTGGCAAAACGGCGCGCAAAACCGATGGTGAGCACATTGGGGTCGAAGCTGTTAACGTTCTTCAGCACCCGGTCCAGATGGGATTCGCTGCCGTGCTGGCGGAAAAGCTGGGCACTCTTGCGGAAACGGACCAATTGCAGCATTTGCGCCTTGAGCGACTGGCGCACGCTCCAGAACAACTGATCCGGGATTTCGTCAATGCGGGTCCAGAATTCCGGATCCGACAGGCGATGGCGCCATTCATAACCGAACACGTTATCAAACAGGTCAGCCCATTCCTGCGCCAGGAAGGTCGCCACATGCACGCCGTTGGTGACATAGGATATCGGATTCTCTTCCGGCACGACCTCCGGCCACAGCGAAGCACAGATGTGCGAGGAAACCTTGCCGTGAATCCGGCTCACGCCATTCTGATGGCGTGAGCCGCGAATGGCCAGCGCCGTCATGTTGAATTCCGGGCTTTCCGGCGTAAGCCCCAGGCTCATGAGGTCGGCCGTGCTGATTTTCAGGTCCAGGCAGAAATTCTGGAAATAGTCCGTGATCATCTTCTCGGCAAAGTGATCGTGCCCCGCCGGCACCGGGGTATGGGTGGTAAACACGGTATTGGCGGCCACGGCCTCGAGCGCACTGGCAAAATCCAGGCCATGCATGGCTATCAGTTGGCGCACACGTTCCAGGATCAGGAAAGCCGCGTGGCCTTCGTTGATGTGCCAGACGGAAGGCTTCAGGCCAAGCTCCTGCAGCGCCCTTACGCCGCCGATGCCGAGGATGATTTCCTGCATCATCCGCATGTTCCGGTCGCCGCCATACAACTGGTGCGCGATGTCGCGGTCTTCGGGCGCATTCTCTTCGATGTCGGTATCGAGCAGGTACAAGCGCACGTGCCCCACGATGGCCTGCCATACCTTGACCGCCACCTGCCTGCCCGGCAGTTCCACCGTGATGCGCACCTCGCTGCCGTCATCGCGCAGCGCCGGCGCAACCGGCAAATCAGCGAAATCCGAGTCGGTATTGGTCGCGATCTGGTTGCCGTCATGATCTATGGTCTGGGTAAAGTAACCCTGACGGTACAACAGGCCGACCGCCACGAAGGGCACATACATGTCGCTGGCCGCCTTGCAGTGGTCGCCGGCAAGAATGCCCAGGCCGCCGGAATAAATGGGGAAGCTCTCATGAAAACCGAATTCGGCGCAGAAATAGGCCACCAGGTCGGTTTCCTTGAGATGCGCCTCGCCTTCATGGCGCACCACCTCGTGGTGGTAGGTGTCATAGGCCGACAGAACGCGATTGTACGTGGCGAGAAACACCTGGTCCTCGACCGCATCCAGCAGGCGCTCTTCGTCCACGCGGCGCAGAAAGACTTTCGGATTGTGCGCCACCGCATCCCATAGTCCGGGATGCAGGCGCGCGAACAGGGTACGGGTCGGTTTGTCCCAACTGTACCAGAGATTGTTGGCAAGCTCTTCCAGACGAATCAGCTTGCGCGGTATCTTGGGATTGACTTCAAGCGTGAATGTCGTGCCTTGTTTCATGTTTATCCTTTTGGGTCGTGACAAGCGAACATTTTCAAGCAAATATCGTGCACGTTATCAACCCTTGATAAAGTGCTCACGGTAATATTTCAGCTCGTTGATGGACTCGTAAATATCCGCCAGCGCTTCGTGCCTGTTCTCCTTCTTGAAGCCATCATACAGCACAGGCTGCCAGCGCCGCGCCAGTTCCTTGATGGTGCTCACATCCAGGTTGCGGTAATGGAACCAGGCCTCCAGCTTGGGCATGTATCTGGCCATGAAACGCCGGTCCTGGCAGATGGAATTGCCGCACATGGGGGATTTCCCCGCGCCTACGTGCTGCTGCAGAAAATCGATCAACAGCGCCTCCGCCTCAGCATCGCCCAGCCTGGACGCCCTGACCCTTTCGATCAGGCCGGACTTGCCATGCGTACCCTTGTTCCAGTTATCCATGCCGTTCAGTACCGCATCGGATTGGTGTACCACCAGCACCGGGGCTTCCGCCACCGTATTCAGGTCAGAGTCGGTCACCACCAGCGCAACTTCGAGAATGCGGTCGTTTTCCGGGTCAAGACCGCTCATTTCCATGTCCAGCCAGACAAGGCGGCTGTCGTTTTCTTGTGCCATACTATTGCCCCGAGCAAATTAAGCCGCATATTGTGGCATGACCACGATTATGCGTCACCTTGTCGATTGAGCCTTCATGCCTGTTTTTACCCTGGTTTTCATTGCCGCGCTATTCGTTGCAACCGCAACCCGCTTGTGGCTGGCACGGCGCCAGTTGCGCCATGTCCGCGCGCATCGCGATGCCGTGCCGCGGGACTTTGCCGAACATATCGCACTCGATTCGCACCAGAAGGCAGCGGACTATACCTGCGCCAAGACTCGCCTCGACATCGTTCATGTCATTCTGGACGCCATACTGCTACTTATTTTCACCCTTGGCGGCGGCATCCAGGCACTCGCCGATCTTTGGCAGGGATTGCTGGGCGTCGGCCTGTGGCGCGGCGTTGCGCTGATCGCCAGCGTCCTGGTGATTTCCGGCCTGCTGGAACTCCCGCTCAGCCTGTATCGCACATTCGTTATTGATGCACGTTTCAATTTCAATAAGATGACTCTCGGCCTGTTTCTCGCCGACCTCGTCAAGCAGTTGCTGATCGGCGCGATGCTCGGCATACCCTTGCTGCTGGGCGTTTTGTGGCTGATGGAACGCATGGGGCCGAACTGGTGGCTTTATGCCTGGCTCGCCTGGATGAGCTTCAATCTGCTGATCCTGCTGCTTTACCCCACGGTGATAGCCCCCATTTTCAACAAGTTCACGCCGCTGCAGGACCAGGCCCTGGCCACGCGCATCGAAACCCTGCTGCAAAAGTGCGGCTTCAAATCCCAGGGATTGTTCGTCATGGACGGCTCGCGGCGCACCAGTCACGGCAACGCCTATTTCAGCGGACTGGGCGCATCCAAACGCATCGTGTTCTTCGATACCCTGCTGTCGCGTCTCAACCACGACGAAATCGAAGCGGTACTGGCCCATGAACTCGGCCATTTCAAGCGCCGCCACGTGCTCAAGCGCATTGCCGCGATGTTTGCCCTCAGCCTGGCGGGCCTGTGGCTGTTGGGCTGGCTGATGCCACAACCCTGGTTCTATGAGGGGCTCGGGGTCTCCACCCGGAGCACCGCCACCGCCCTGCTGCTGTTCCTCCTGGTCAGCCCGGTGTTCACCTTCCTGTTCCACCCGCTGTCGAGCCTGCTTTCGCGCAAGCACGAATTCGAAGCCGACCGCTATGCGGCGGAAAATGCCAGCGCCGAGCAACTGATTCACGCGCTTGTCAAACTTTACAACGATAATGCCGCAACGCTCACGCCCGACCCGCTGCATTCCCTGTTTTACGATTCGCATCCGGCCGCAAGTCAACGGGTGGCGCATTTGCGGGCGTTGATGACGCATATTTAACCAAATATGGCGACACGATCCCCGAGTTATTTGATAAAGTATTGGCATTGCTTATTCTGTGGAGAACCTCATGAAAATCCTTCTCGTCATTCTGGGCCTGGCGCTGTATAGTACCGCGCCGGCTTTCGCCGATGCCGATATCGACAAGGGCGATGTCAAAATCGGCAAGGCGCTGCACGACAAATCGTGCATTGCCTGCCATGCCTCGAAATACGGCGGGGACGGCAGCAAGATGTACACGCGCGAAGATCACAAGGTCACGACCAAGCAGCAATTGGTCTCGCGTGTCAAATCCTGCAACAAGAACGTCGGCACCGGCTGGTTCCCTGAGGAAGAAGCCCATGTCGAGGCTTACCTCAATGCCACCTACTACCATTTGAAGTAAAGGCGGCGGACATTTCCAGGAAGATCGACATTTGCCGCTCGAAAAACGCCCGCTCACCGGGCGTTTTTCGTTTATTCCGGCATCCGGGAATCCGGCAATAGCATGAGCGCCAGCCTGGAAGGACAGGTCATTGCCGCCTATGGCCGGCAATTCACGGTGGAACTGCCGGACGGTCGGCAGATCGCCTGCGTTACCCGCGGGAAGAAAAGTGGAGCGGCCTGCGGCGACCGGGCGCGCATTGCCATCACTTCACCTGACCAGGGCGTGATCGAGGCCATACAGCCGCGCCAGTCCCTGCTCTACCGCTCCGATGCATTCCGGGAAAAGATCATCGCCGCCAATGTCACGCAAGTCATCATCGTGCTGGCAGCCGTGCCAAGCTTCTATGAAGACCTGGTGAACCGCTGCCTGGTGGCCGCTGAAGCCGCCAGGATCAAGGCGCTGATCGTGCTCAACAAAGCTGACCTGGTCGCCGAGACGGCCCGCGCCATGGAAACGCTGCTGCCTTACCGGGATCTCGGCTACCCCCTGCTGACACTCTGCGCCCACCGCGACATCGCGTCCCTCAGGCCCCGTCTGGCAGGCGAAACCAGCGTGCTGGTGGGACAATCCGGCATGGGAAAATCGAGCATCATCAACGCGCTGTTTCCCGCCATCCATCTGGAGACACGTGAAATATCGAAAACGCTGGATTCCGGCAAACACACCACCACTTTTGCCCGGCTCTACCACCTCGACCCGGACAGCCACATCATCGATTCACCCGGGCTGCAGGAATTCGGCCTGCATCACCTCAAGCCCGATGAAATCGACCACGCCTTCATCGAGTTTCGCCCCTACCTCGGGCAATGCAAGTTCAACGACTGCCATCACCGTTCCGAGCCCGGTTGCGCCGTGCTCGCGGCGGTGGAAGCCGGCCGCATCCAGCGGCGGCGCCTGGCTGCGTTCCACAAACTGGTCCGCGCCTGACCCACCACTTTCTCAACTCTTCCAGCAGCAGCATGAGCAGCGCCAGGGGAATCACCAACAGCCACACTTCCCGCGCAATCGGCATGGTGCCGAACAGTTCATTGCCCCAGGGGGTGTAGTCGATCAGCAGGATCAGGGCGATTTCAAGCGCCACCCCGGCGAGAATCAGGTGATTGTCCAGCAGATTCCGGGAAAATATCGAATCGCGGTTGCTGCGGCAGATGAATACGTTGACCACCTGCATCACGATGATCGCGCTCAAGGTGGCCGTGGTCGCCTGGAGATAAAGCGGATCATGCGCGGACAATGCCGCGCCGTAGTGCCACCCCCCACCATGCAGCACCCAGAAGAAAGCCGTCAGCGCGGCAAGCGCTTCCAGAATACCCAGAAACAGGTAGGCACGCAGCAGCAAGGCGCCGCCGAGCAGGCGCTCTCCCCGCGTGCGGGGCGGTCTCTGCATGACGCCAGGATGAGGCTTCTCCGTGCCAAGGCCAAGAGCCGGCAACATGTCAGTCCCCAGGTCCACCGCCAGAATCTGGATCACTGTCAATGGCAGGGGAATCCTGAACAGCACAAAAGCGAGATAAGGGACGATTTCCGGAATATTCGAGGTGAGGATATAGGTCAGGAATTTCCGGATATTGTCAAATACCGCGCGTCCCTCCTCGATCGCTGCCACGATGCTGGCAAAGTTATCGTCGAGCAGGATCATGTCTGCCGCTTCCTTCGCCACGTCGGTGCCGGCAATGCCCATGGCGATGCCGATATCGGCCTTCTTCAGTGCCGGCGCATCGTTCACGCCATCGCCGGTGGCCGCCACGATATGCCCTTTTTCCTGCAAGGCGATGACGATGCGCATTTTCTGATCGGCCTTGAGACGGGCAAAAATGATCTCCGGCGCATCGAGCCTGAGTTGCAGCTGGGCTGCGGAAAAGTGCTGCATGTCATCGCCCGTCACCACCAGCGGTGCCGTGCACAGGCCGATTTCACGCGCGATGGCCACGGCGGTATGGGGGTGGTCGCCAGTGACGACAATCACCTTGATACCCGCCTCGTGACATTTGCGCACCGCTTCGGCCACTTCAGCGCGCGGCGGGTCCTCCAGCCCCGCCAGGCCGCTCAGCGTGAGGCCGCTCTCCAGCTGCCCGCGGGGTTCGCCCCGCGCCACCCGGCGCGTGGCAAAAGCGAGTACCCGCAACCCCTGCCCGGCCAGTTCCTGTTCGGCGCGCAACACGGTTTCGCGCGCCTCGGCGCTCAGCGCCACGATGCCGTTCCCGGTCGCGATATGGGTGCAGAGCGGCATGACCGTCTGCAGCGCGCCCTTGGTATACAGCACCTGTCCGCTGGCAAGGGGGTGCAGCGTGGACATGCGCTTGCGGTCGGTGTCGAAAGGCACTTCATCCAGAACAGGCAGGTCCGGCCACGCGCCATTCACCTGCTCGGACATCCGCACCAGCGCTACCTCCATCGGATCGCCCAGCCAGGTGCCATCGTCCTTGCGTTTAAGCATATGACAATAGCGTGCCGCGGCGAGAAGTTCCCGGTGCAGGTGGGGTTGCTCGAGCAAATCCCGGGGTGTCTTGCAGCTTCCGTCGATGAAAAGCTTTTTTACTTCCATCCTGTTGAGCGTCAGGGTGCCGGTTTTGTCGGTACAGATGACCGTTGCCGAGCCCAGCGTCTCCACCGATGGCAAATGGCGTACCAGTGCGTTGCGCCTGGCCATGCGCTGGGTCGCCATGGCCAGCGAGAGGGTCACGGTTGGCAACAGGCCCTCCGGCACGTTGGCGACGATAATCCCGATGGCAAAAATGAAATTTTCCCAAAAGGACAAGCCCAGCATCTGGCCGATAAAGAAAAACAGCACCCCCAGCCCGATCGACAGGGCCGCCACCAGATGGGAGAGATGGACGATCTCGCGCTGCAATGGCGAGAGACGCTCGCCTGGTGTCTGGGTAAGGTGGGCAATTTTGCCGAATTCGGTGCCCATGCCGGTAGTAAACACTACCGCCTTACCTTCCCCTGCCACCACGGCGGTACCCGCCAGCAGAATGTTGTTGCTGCCCAGCAACGATTCCGCGCTGCTGGGTCTGGCGTCACACGCCTTGGGAAGAGACTCTCCGGTGATCGTGGCGGTGTTGACGCGCAGGTCATAAGATTCGATCACGCGGCAATCGGCGGGCACGTTGTCGCCCTCCTGCAGCAGGATGAGATCCCCCGGCACCAGTTGCGCCGCTTCGACCTGCTCCACACTGCCGTCCCGCGTCACCTTGACTTGGCGCGGCAGCAACTTGAGCAGGGCCGACAAGGCACGTCCGGCGCGGTACTCCTGCCAGAAAGAAAACAGCCCGTTGACCAGGATCACGCCAAGGATGGCATAACCCAGCATGGCCATCCCCTGCCCCGCTGCGCGCCATTCGGCGACAAAGGCCAGGATGGCGGCGAACCACAGGATCAGGGCGAAGAAGTGGGTAAACCCCTTGAGGAACTTGAGCCAGAGGGGCTCAAGCGGCAGCGATTCGACCTGGTTGGGGCCAAACTCCAGCAACCGGCGGGCTGCTTCCTCCCTGGCGAGCCCGTCTGGGCCGCTATGCAGGCTGGCGAGTGCGTCTTCCGCGGTCAACTGATGGATGTTCATCGCCGCCGCTTCGCCGAAAAGTGGGCTGGAAAACCGCTATCCCGGAAAGCTTTAACCCAGATTGTCCATTAGGCGGCTCTTTGAGCCTACGCGAGTGCTGGCGGACGCTTTGCGGTCATTTTTGCCGCTTGCTCGTTGTCCATGAAACGACCATGGACGCCTCCCAAGCAACAAAACTGCCCTGCAAACCGCCTCGCCATCATCTCGCGTCCTTATGGATAATCTGGGTTTAAGGTTTCTTGCCGTTCATGCGGATGGTCACGAACATCGAACGGTCGCCGCGCAAAATACGCAAGGCAACGACGCGCCCTGGACCATACTGGTTCAACAGGTCTACAAATTGCTGCAAACTCTTAACATCCTGATTGTTCACCGACAGAATGATATCGCCGCTGGTCACCCCAGCCATCGCCGCGGCGCCTTCCGCGTCCTCGACCAGCAAGCCGTTGGCGATTTTGAGTTCCTTCTTCTGCGCATCGCTGAGTTCGCTCAGGCTTAGCCCAAGCTTGCCGGCAGCTTTGCCAAGCTTGTTGGCAGAACGGCCCCCGTCCTTCTCGCCCGGCAATTCGCCCACGACCAGCGCAATGTCCTTGCTTGCCCCTTTGCGCCACACCTGAACCAGCACGCGTTTGCCGGGCTTGGCGGCGGCCACGAGTCTGGGCAGTTCGCTGGAATTCTCGACCACCTTACCGTCGAACTTGAGCACCACGTCGCTCGCCTCAAGGCCCGCCTTATCCGCCGGACTGCCTTTTTCCACGCCGGCGATCAACGCGCCCATGGGCTTGCTCAGCCCGAACGATTCAGCCAGTTCCCTGGTCACCTCCTGGATTACCACGCCCAGCCAGCCGCGGCTGACCTTGCCCGCGGCGCGCAACTGGTCGCTGACCTCCATCGCAACGTCGATGGGGATGGCGAAGGACATGCCCATGTACCCCCCGGTGCGGCTCAGGATCTGGGAATTGATGCCGACCACTTCGCCTTTCATATTGAATAGCGGACCTCCCGAATTACCGGGGTTGATCGCCACGTCGGTCTGGATGAAGGGCACATAATTTTCCTGCGGCAACGAGCGTCCCTTGGCGCTGACGATGCCGGCGGTAATGCTGTTGTCGAAGCCGAATGGCGAACCGATCGCCGCCACCCATTCCCCCACCTTGAGCTGCTCCGGCTTGCCGATCGTTACGGTGGGCAGCTTGTTCGCATCGATCTTGATCAGGGCCACATCTGTCTTGAGGTCGCTGCCGATGACCTTGGCACGAAATTCGCGCTTGTCGGTCAGGCGCACCGTCACTTCGTCCGCTCCATCCACCACGTGGGCATTGGTCAGGATGTAACCATCCGGGCTGATGATGAAGCCGGAACCCAGGGAGCGCGAGTGGAATTCGCGCTGCCCATTCTGCCCCGGAGGCATGAAGCGGCGGAAGAAATCATACATCGGGTCGTCTTCCGGCAGATTCGGCATGTGACGAAAAACATTTGCGTTGCGCATAGTCTGCGTGGTGCTGACATTCACCACCGCGGTGCCATATTTTGCCGCCAGTTCGGTGAAGTCCGGCAAACCGTCGGCGTAGGAAAAAGCAGTCAGGGAGACAAAAAGCATCAAAAAAGCAAAAAAACGTTTCATCCTTCACGACCTCCTGTGAATGTGACAAAGTTTTGTGAAAATGCCCGCCGCAGGATAACAGGCTGGAACTGGCGCTGCGTTCCCGCGCTGGCGTTGATCCATTTCAAGACCACAAAGCCCAGCACCAGGCCGACAACCACCCCGCCCAAGGCATAAGCGTCCTTTAAGTTGGCCGGCGCCAGCCATCCTCCCAAAATGGCGCCTGCCATCAGGAACACCAGCGGCACCAGATAGGCCAGCAGCGAGCTTTTGAGCAGCGCCGCTTCTTCCATGCCGATCACCACGCGCTCACCCAGCGCGGCGCCAATCGGATCGAGCACCTTGAATGTTGCGGGCTTGCTGCCCAGAATCTGGCTCAGGGTGGACGTGCCGCAGCCGCTTTTGCTGCTGCAACTGCCGCACGCGGAGGCGCGCGACGTTTCCACGAACACGCCTTCCTGCCCGATTTTTACGATCACGCCTTCTGCTTCCAGCATATAAAACCCGCCGATTCTGATTATTTTGCTAACAGGGATACCGAATTGCCGATTTGCATCACGGTCACCGCCGGCACTTCGCCCAGTACCGTGACCTGATATTCGCCAACCGGCCTGGTATAGACGTTGATGGCACCCTGGCTGGACAGGCCGGACACCGGCTTCAGAATGCCCGCCAGGGGTTCGATGAACACGGATACTGCTGCCAGCTGATCGGAAAACACCAGATGATTGGTGGGGAATTTCTTGCCCGGAAAGGAACGTTTCAACGCCATGATTTTCATGAACCCGGGCGGCGGCGACTTGACCAGCCAGCCGGGATCGACCGGTGCGTCCATGGCTTGCTGGCTGAGCTGATGCTTGACCGCATATTTCGACTTCAAGCGCTCAGGATCGATATTGCCGCCAATGCTGGCCTGGGTGAAAAAAAACTGGTCCACCACCTCATTTTTCTCATTCAGCGTACTGGCCTTGAGCAACAGGCCACTGGCGCTGTCGGCGCACAGGCGGTGTCCGTAACGGAAAACATCGCGCGGCTCCAGCATGACGTTCTGGCAATCATAACCGGCCACGCGCTCCATGCTGCCCAGCCTGATCGCATAATTCTCGTTAATGCTCGACAACTGCACGGGCAAAAGGGCCGGAAAGCTCTTGTGCGCCTTGCGTCTTTCCACGATCACCGCCTTGTGTTCCGGCATGTAGCAGATCACTTCATCATTGTCGCGGATAATCTCGCGCGGCGGGCCATCGAGCACTTCGAGCCTTTCATGCTCGCCGTTCGCATCGGAGACATGGAAAATGCGTGAAGTTTCCATATAGCCATCGTGACGGTAGACGAAAGTACCGCTGTAATTGATGAGGTGCGCGGCGGAAGCGATCTTTTGCAACCAGGCCGACCCGTCTCCTGCCGCACTCTCCGCCAGGGCGATGCCTGGAACAAACATCAGGACCAGCAATACATGACGCATCTTTCCCATGGCGCATCGGCTCATCGTGCATTGGCTCCATGAACTTCGGAAACCGTGCGGATATAGGGCGCCATGCCCTCCATGGCGACACTGGGCGAGTATTCCTGATGCGCGAGCAGGTAGGGATTGACATCCGCGCTCGCAAGCTCGACCTGCTGCGTTTTTGCTGCGGCCATCTCGGCGGGGGCGTGCGGTGCGCCGGTTTGCAATACCGCCCATACCACCAGCCCTACCGCAGCCATGGAAGCCGCGGCAGACAGGGCTAACATGCGCGGGCTGTGTCTGGCAGGCAGCCGCCGGGGCGCAAGGACGGTTGGTTCCTCGGTCAGACGTTGGCTGAAACGCGCCATGAAATCGCCGGAAACAGCGGAAGTGTCGCGCAAAACATCGCCAATCAGGTGGTAGGCCTGCCACTCGCGCCGCATGCCGGAATCCTGCAATGCGCCCAAAAAACGTTGCGCTTGCGCATCGTCCAGCTCGCCATCCATCAGTTGTGAAATTTGCTCATTCATTCTTACCACCTCTTGTCTCCTTGCGTATCCAGCAACGGCCGCAGTTTTTCGGAAATCGCATCGCGCGCGCGGAAAATACGCGAACGCACCGTACCAATCGGGCAATTCATGGCCTGCGCGATATCCTCGTAACTCAAGCCCTCGATCTCACGCAGGGTAATCGCGGTTCTCAATTCTTCTGGCAATGCATCGACTGCGGAGTTCACGGTTTCGGCAATTTGTTTGCTCATCATCGCGTTCTCGGGCGTGTTGTTGTCGCGCAACTCGTCGCCATCGTCGAAGCCCTCGGCATCTTCATTGTCGTACATGGTCACGGTTGGCGCGCGCCGCCCCTGCGCCACCAGGTAGTTCTTGGCTGTATTGATGCCGATACGATACAGCCAGGTATAAAACGCGCTCTCCCCACGGAACGAAGGCAGGGCGCGATAAGCCTTGATAAAGGCCTCCTGCGACACATCCTCCACTTCCGCGGCATCGCGAATAAAGCGCGACAGCAACCGCGCCAGCTTGCGCTGGTACTTGGCCACCAGCAACTCGAAGGCATGCTTGTCACCGCGCTGCGCACGCTCGACCAGTTGCTGGTCAATTTCCCGGTCACCCATCTGGGCTTGCTCCCTGAAGCTATTTATTTTTAGTATACCGCTTTCACCGGATCATGCCGGATAGGCGCTTCAACAAAAGACAGCTGGCATACGAAATTAGTTCACTTTGCAGCAGGAGCAAAGCGGCCGCATGGTATGATTTTCCCGCTTTCATTTTGTACGGGGCCGGGCATGAAAAAATTCGACGTGGTGATTATCGGCAGCGGGATGGCAGGCATGACGCTCGCCCTGCATCTGGCCGCGCATAAAAAGATCGGGCTCATCACCAAAAAGGCCCTCCTCGATGGCGCCAGCAGCTGGGCGCAAGGCGGCATCGCCGCCGTGCTGGGCAATGACGATACGGTCCAGTCGCATGTCCAGGACACCTTGATCGCCGGCGCCGGCCTGTGCAGTGAAAGCGCAACACGCTTCGTCGTGGAACACGGCAAAGCGGCAATCGAATGGCTGCTCCAGCAGGGCGTACAGTTCAGCCACGACGAACTGCATGCCGAAGAACTCCATCTCACGCGCGAAGGCGGACATAGCCACCGCCGCATCGTGCATGCCGCGGATGCCACCGGCGCCGCGGTGCAGCTGACCCTGTCGGCGCAAGTCAGGCATCACCCCAATATCAGCGTGCTGGAAGAGCACATCGCCATCGACCTCGTCACCGGGAAAAAACTGGGCATCAAGGATCCGCTCCTGGCCAACCGCTGCTTCGGGCTGTATGCCCTCGACACCCGTTCGGGCAAGGTGGTCACCCTTTCCGCCCAGCATGTCGCGCTGGCCACGGGCGGCGCTGGCAAGGTTTATCTCTATACCACCAATCCCGATGTTGCGGCTGGAGATGGCGTGGCCATGGGCTGGCGTGCAGGTTGCCGGGTAGCCAACATGGAATTCATCCAGTTCCATCCCACCTGCCTGTACCATCCCCACGCCAAGTCCTTCCTCATCACCGAGGCGGTGCGCGGCGAAGGTGGCCTGCTCAAGCTGCCAGACGGCACGCGCTTCATGCCCGATCATGATGCACGCGCCGAACTGGCGCCGCGCGACGTGGTCGCCAGGGCGATCGACTTCGAAATGAAGAAACGCGGCCTGGATTGCGTCTATCTCGACATTTCGCACAAGCCGGCGGTCTTCCTCAAGGAACATTTCCCCAACATTTATGCGCGCTGCCTGGAACTGGGCATCGACATCACGCGGGACCCCATCCCGGTAGTGCCCGCCGCGCACTACACTTGCGGCGGCGTCATGACCGACCTGCGCGCCCGCACCGACATCCACAACCTCTATGCCGTAGGTGAAGTTGCCCATACCGGGCTGCACGGCGCCAACCGCCTGGCCAGCAATTCGCTGCTGGAATGCATCGTGTTCGCCCAGGCCGCCGCACGGGATATCCTGCAGCAGCCGGACAGCCCGCTGCAGCCCTTGCCGGAATGGGATGAAAGCCGCGTCACCGACGCCGACGAGGAAATCATCATTTCTCACAACTGGGACGAATTGCGCCGCTTCATGTGGGATTACGTCGGCATCGTGCGCACCAGCAAACGTTTGCAGCGCGCCTTGAAACGCATCAAGCTTTTGCAGGAGGAAATTCACGAGTATTACAGCAATTTCCGCGTCACCAACGACCTGATCGAACTGCGCAACCTGGTGCAGACCGCCGAACTGATCGTGCACAGCGCCATGCTGCGGCACGAAAGCCGCGGCCTGCATTTCAGCCGCGATTATCCGGAACAACTGCCCGCGGCGGAGAACACCGTGCTGGTGCCGGATTAGGGTTCATTCGACGCTGTATGGCAGCGACTGGAGTTGCAGTACCGGCCCATCCGGGGCTTTCCAGACCACGGCGCCGGATTCGAGGCTGGTGCTGAGAATTACCGCCAGCGCATCGTAACCGCCCTGCGGCGAGGGCTGCGCGTTGACGATCGTGCCGGCCGACTGTTCCGCCGGTCCTTGCCCGAACAGTGCATCACCCGGCTGCGGCGCCGTCTCGGATTGGATATGAGCCAGGTACATGCGGCGCTTCACCTTGCCCAGGTACTGCGAACGCGCCACGATTTCCTGGCCGGGATAACACCCCTTGGTGAAGCTCACGCCACCGATCAGCTCCAGGTTGGCCATTTGTGGCACGAACTGTTCCTGCGTTCCAGTCGTGATGGTAGGGATGCCGGCCTGGATATCGAGCCATTCCCAGCACCCGCTTCCTGCCGGCATGCAATGCCTGCTCAATGCCTGCCACACGCCGGGCGCATCCTCGGGAGGCAGGACCAGCTCAAAACGCTTGCCCGGCAGACGGATCACATTCGCCGGTCCGACTTGCGCCACGGCATAATCCTCCTCCGGCGCGGCGCCGCCCATTCCGGCCACGGCAGCCGCGGCTCCCGGACCGGCAATACCGATGCGCACGGTTGCCGCACTGGCATCGCTCACCTTGACCCTGGAGCGCAGCACGTACATGCTCAGGCGCTTCTGGACCGCCTCGCGCAACGCGGCGGGAAGCTGCATCTGGAAACCATCTGCGCTACGCCACAACAGGAACGTCGCCAGCATGCGTCCCTTGGGCGTGCAATAACTGCCATACTGGGCATGATTTAGCAGTGCCTGCCGCACGTCACAGCTCAACTGCCCCTGCAGAAAGGATTCGCCATCCTCGCCAGCGAACTGGATCACGCTAAAATGAGAAAGGTCAGTGAGAATGTTGCTGTTTTGGGTTGCCGCGATTTCCTGCTGCCGGTTGCCGAAATGCGCCACTTGCCCGTTGTCGATGTGCGCGCCGGCCGCGCGCAGGAAATCCTGCCAGACTGGATTCATGTTAGTTATTTCCGAGAAATTTAGTCGTGATTGATTAGCGCCTAAAATAAAGCCCTTTGGCCTTTTTTACAAGCCCCGAAACCATGCTCGACCTGCAACTCCGTCCTTCTCGTACACTCGGCATGCTGCTGGCGGCAGCACATGCCCTTTCGCTGCTGCTGATCTGGCTCATGCCGCTTCCGTTGGCTTTGCAATTCACTTTCGGCCTGCTGCTGGCGGCAAGTTTCGTGTTTCACCTGCGGCGCGATGTGCGGCTTGCCGCGCCAAACTCAATTATCCGCCTGCGCTTCGGCGCGGATTGCCAGTGCCGTTACCAGACCAGAAATGGCGCATGGTTCGAGGGGATACTGCTCGGTTCCAGCGTGGTCACGCCCTGGCTCAGCGTCCTCGCCCTCAGGCCGGACGGCCGCAAGCTGTCCCGCCATGCCGTGATCTTTCCCGATTCCGCCGACGCCGAAGGGCGGAGAAAACTGCGGGTTTTGCTGCGCTGGAAATACGCCGGCCCGCTAAGGCGGTAATGCGCTTGCTGTTATAATTGCCGGTTTTTAACCCTTCATCGCGATGTTACTTCACCAGCCCCTTCCCGCACCCGGCCAGCGCATCCGCTATACCGGCCTGCACGGTTCCAGCGATGCGCTGGCTTTAGCCCAACTGGCGATGCAAGTCCGCCCGCTGGTGATCCTGACCGAAACCGCCTGGCAAGCACAGCGGCTGCGCGACGAGTTGCCGTTCTTTGCCCCGCGGCTCGCAGTACACTTGCTGCCAGACTGGGAAACCCTGCCTTATGACCAGTTTTCCCCGCACCAGGACTTGGTTTCCGAACGCCTCGCCACGCTTTACCAGGTCAGCCACAATGCCTGCGATGTGATCATCGCACCGATCACCACCGCGCTCTACCGCCTGCCGCCGCGCGAGTATCTGGCCGCGCACACTTTTTTCATCAAGCAGGGCACCAGACTGGACCTCGACGCCCTGCGCCAGCAACTCACCCTGGCGGGCTACACCCATGTCACCCAGGTGCTCACCCCTGGTGAATACTCGGTACGGGGCGGACTGGTGGACCTGTTCCCCATGGGCAGCGCCGTGCCCTACCGGATCGACCTGTTCGATCAGGAGATCGAATCCATCCGCACCTTCGACGTGGACACCCAGCGCAGCATCTATCCGGTCAAGGAGGTGCGCCTCTTGCCAGCGCGGGAATTTCCGCTGGACGAGGCCGGCATCAGCCTGTTCCGCCAGAATTTCCGCGAAAGATTCGAGGGTGATCCGTCCAGGAGCCAGCTTTACAAGGACGTTAGCAATGGCCTGGCGCCATTGGGCATCGAGTATTACCTGCCGCTTTTTTTCGACCACAGCGCCACGCTGCTCGACTACCTGCCGGAAAAATCCCTGCTATGCCTGCACCAGGACCTCGAAAGCGCGGCACAACAGTTCTGGCTCGATACCCGCTCGCGTTACCGCATGCTCGGCGGCGACCGGAATCGTCCTCTGTTGCCGCCGGAAGAATTATTCCTCACGGTGGACACATTCTTTGGCGCCATCCGCCCCTTTCCCCGCATCGAAATCAGAAGCGGTACGGATCAGCCGGCCCTGACGCTGCCCGTGCCGCCCGTCCAGGTGGATCGCCGCGCGGAAAACCCGGTGGAAAAACTGAACGGTTTTGTGCAAAACTTCGACGGACGCATCCTGCTCGTAGCCGAAAGCCTGGGCCGGCGCGAAACCATGGCGCAGTACCTGGCCGAACATGGCCTGAAACCGGCCATGTGCGAAAACTTTGCTCAATTCGAGGCCAGCACGGAGCGCTTCATGCTCGGCGCGGGTTTGCTCTCCACCGGTTTCCTCCTCACCGACTACTCTTCACCCCTCACCCCTCACCCCTCACTCGCTTTAATCACCGAAACCGAACTTTACGCCACCCAGGTACGCCAGTCGCGACTGCGCGAGTCGACGCGCAAGAGCAACGTCGAAAACATGCTGCGCGACCTGTCAGAACTCAAGGTCGGCGACCCGGTGGTGCATGAGCAGCATGGCATCGGGCGCTACCTCGGCCTGGTCAACCTGGACCTGGGCGAAGGAGAAACCGAGTTCCTGCAGCTGGAATATGCCGGTGTCAAGGAAAACGATAAACCCAAGCTCTACGTGCCGGTCTCCAACCTCCACGTCATCAGCCGCTACAGTGGCGCCTCGCCCGATTCGGCGCCGCTCCACAAACTCGGCAGCGGGCAATGGGAAAGGGCAAAGAAAAAAGCGCAGCAGCAGGCGCGCGACACCGCGGCTGAACTGCTCAATCTCTACGCCCAGCGCGTGGCCCGCACAGGCTATGCGTTCAAACTCGATCCGCGCGATTACGAAGCCTTCGCCGCCAGTTTCGAATTCGAGGAAACCCCCGACCAGGCCGCCGCAATCCAGGCGGTCATCGCGGACATGACCTCGGGCCGCCCCATGGACCGGCTGGTGTGCGGCGACGTCGGCTTCGGCAAGACCGAGGTCGCCTTGCGCGCCGCATTCGTCGCCGTGGCCGACGGCAAGCAGGTGGCGATCCTGGTGCCCACCACCCTGCTCGCGGAGCAGCATTTCAACAATTTTTCCGACCGCTTCGCCGACTGGCCGGTGAAGATCGCGGAGCTCTCGCGCTTCCGTTCCGCCAAGGAAACGACACAGGCCCTCAAGGGTCTGGCTGCCGGCGAGATCGACATCGTCATCGGCACGCACAAGCTGATCCAGAAGGACGTAAAATTCAAGAACCTCGGTCTGGTGATCGTGGACGAGGAACACCGCTTCGGGGTGCGCCAGAAGGAGCAGCTCAAGGCCTTGCGCGCCGAGGTGGACGTGCTGACGCTCACCGCCACACCCATTCCACGCACCCTGTCGATGTCGCTGGAAGGGCTGCGCGACTTCTCCGTCATCGCCACCGCGCCGCAAAAGCGCCTCGCTATCAAGACCTTCGTCGCCCCCTACTCCAACGGCGTGATCCGCGAAGCGGTGCTGCGCGAACTGAAGCGCGGCGGCCAGGTGTATTTCCTGCACAACGAGGTGGAAACCATCCTCAACATGCAGGAAAAACTCGCCAGGCTTTTGCCCGAGGCACGCATCGGCGTAGCCCACGGGCAGTTGCGCGAGCGCGAGCTGGAACACATCATGCGCGACTTCTACCAGCAGCGCTTCAATGTCCTGCTATGCACCACGATCATCGAAACCGGCATCGATATTCCCACCGCCAACACCATCATCATGAACCGCGCCGACAAGTTCGGCCTGGCCCAACTGCATCAGTTGCGCGGCCGCGTCGGGCGCTCGCACCACCAGGCTTACGCCTACCTGCTCACCCCCGGCGATGAAGCGGCGCTCACCCCACAAGCGAAAAAACGCCTGGAAGCCATACAGATGATGGAAGACCTGGGGGCGGGCTTTTTCCTTTCCATGCACGACCTGGAAATCCGCGGCGCAGGCGAGATCCTGGGAGAAGGCCAGAGCGGCGACATGCAGGAGATCGGCTTCAGCCTCTATGCCGAGATGCTCAACCAGGCCGTGAAAGCGCTCAAGGAGGGCAAGGAGCCGGACCTGGCCCAGCCCCTGGGCATCACCACGGAAATCAACCTGCATACCCCCACGCTACTGCCCAAGGAGTACTGCGGGGATATCAACCAGCGCCTGACGCTGTACAAGCGGCTCGCCAACTGCGACAGCCAGGAGGAACTGGATACGCTGCACGAGGAACTGATCGACCGCTTCGACCTGCTGCCGCCCGCCGCCCAGGCGCTGCTCGAATCGCATCACCTGCGCATCCTGGCCAGGCCGCTGGGCATCATGAAAATAGACGCCAGCAGCGAGGCCATCGTGGTGCAATTCGTCCCCAACCCGCCGATCGACCCTGCTAAAATCATCCAGTTCATTCAGAAGCAGCCCGGCTGCAAACTGGCCGGACCCGATAAGATCAGGATTGCCGCCCCCTTGCCGGATATCGCGCAACGGGTCAACGCCATCAAACAATTCTTCAAGCAACTGCAATAAGGATATTCCATGACTCATTTGATCCGCCCTTTTGCCGGCCTGCGCCCGGCTCCTGGATTTGCCGGCGATGTCGCGGCCCCGCCCTACGACGTGCTGTCCACCGCCGAGGCACGGGCGCGCGCCACAGGAAAGCCATGGAGTTTCCTGCATATTTCCAGGCCGGAAATCGACTTGCCGCCGGAAACCGACCCCTATGCCGCCGCAGTGTATGCCAAGGGGGCGGAAAACCTGCAGAAAATGCTGGCCGCCGGCGTCCTTGTCCGGGACGCGGCACCCTGCTATTACGCCTACCGGATCGTCATGGGGACACATAGCCAGACCGGGCTGGTAGCCGCCGCATCGGTAGCGGATTACGATACCAACCGCATCCGCAAGCACGAGTTCACGCGCCCCGACAAGGAAGACGACCGGGTACGGCAAATCGATGCGCTCAACGCCCAGACCGGGCCGGTATTGCTCGCCTACCCTGCCGCCCCCGCCGTTGACGCCATTCTCGCCCAGGCCAGCCAAGGCCAGCCGGACGCGGATATCACGGCGGACGATAGCATCCGCCACACCATCTGGCTGATCCGCGATGCGGCCATCATCGCGCAGCTGACCCGGGCTTTCGACGCCATGCACGCCATCTACATCGCTGACGGGCACCATCGCTCGGCGGCGGCATCGCGCGTGGCGGCCGCCCGCAAAGCCGCCAACCCGCAACACCACGGCGAGGAAAGCTACAACTATTTCCTCGCGGTGATTTTCCCGCACCATGAAATGAAAATCCTGGATTACAACCGCGTCATAACCAACCTGAACGGATTGAGCAAGTCGCAATTTCTGGCGCACATCGGGGAAAAATTCAGCGTCGAAGCGGTTCCCGGGCAGTTCAGACCGGCCAGGCCGGGCGAGTTTGGCATGTACCTTGACGGCGGCTGGTATCGCCTCGCCATCCATGCGGAGCTAATCCCGGTTGCCGACCCGGTTGCGCGCCTCGACGTAAGTCTGCTGCAGAACAACCTGATCGCGCCCATACTCGGCATCAGCGACCCCCGCCGCGACAAGCGCATCGATTTCATCGGCGGCATCCGTGGGCTGGCGGCGCTGGAAAAGCGTGTCGATAGCGGGGAAATGGCGGTGGCTTTCGCCTTATTCGCAACCAGCATGGAAGACCTGATGGCGGTGGCTGACGCAGGTGAAGTGATGCCGCCCAAATCCACCTGGTTTGAGCCCAAGCTGGCCGATGGTCTCGT
>JAQTLK010000022.1 GCA_028714955.1 Sulfuricella sp. | reverse complement strand
GCGGCTTGCCTGCTAAAATCGTTGCGCTTCGATTCTTCAAGTCCGACAGGCTCCTAGAAACCTCAGTTGACCGCTTACCATGAGGTATGGCGTTTTGGTTCTAAACAACCCGAGGTTTCTAGGATTATTCGAGCCGCGCGCCTACTGGCGCACTGCCTTGGCATAATCAAAGTAACGGTAGCTCTTGCCGTCAACCGAGAGGTCCTTGACCTGCAAGTTGACCGTGTAGCTGCCGGTGGTCAAGGCCGAGTCCCTGGTGTTGCCGGTCGGGTCGGTGGGCAGTTCGAAACTGAGCCCGGTCGCCGCGCTGCTGCTAACCGTTGACGGGGTCACGCTCGGCGTGGACGAACTGGCCGGTGTCGCCAGCGCTTCGTTCAGGATGCGGCCGTCAGCCTGAGGCATGGAAAGACCAAGCAGGTAAGCCACGGTGGGCGCGACATCGACGTTGCCGGTAGGCGTGGTGACGCTGGCTGCCGGCTTGAATGACGGGCCACTGGCGATCAGTGTGTTATGCACATCGGCGATGCCAAAGCTGCCATGCATGCCGCGCTGGCCGCCGGCGCTTTCAAATTCGATGCCGGGCATGCCCTGGATTGCACTGTTGTCCCAGTTGAAACTCACTACCACGTCTGGCTGGCCATTGTTCTGGCGGGTCGCGTTTTCCAGGTTGACCATTGCCATGCTCAGGGTGCCGGGGATGGCGCCATAGCGGCTATCCACGAAGATGGCGCCGTATTCCTCGCGCTGTTGCAGGAACTTGACCAGGGCCTTGACCGTGGCAACGTCATGCCCGGGCACATAGAAGTAGTCGGAACCGCCGTTTGTGGCTACCACGATGCCGTTGGCCGGCAGGGCCCCGGGGAGCGGGACCTTGAAACTGGCAACCGGGACGGCCAGGGTCGAACTGATTGCCTGGTACTTGGTATTGGCGGTTCCGCACAGGCTTCCCGAGGCATCGATCCGGACGGGGACGGTTGGGACGCCGGCGGCGTCGAGGCCATACATGGCGGAGGTAGTGCACCCGCTGCCATCGTAGGCTTTGAAGCCGCGATAGGTCAGCAGGTCGGCAGAACGCACATCCCCGGAAAAGGAATAGCCGTTGGCGTTCACGCCGCCGATCGTGGCGGCGCTCGTGCCGCTGGTCGACCCATTGACCAGAGCGCCATTGGGCAGCGTGGCGGACGGGTTGATCGCGCGCAGCGGGTAGAGGCCGAGCGGGCCGGAGACGCTGCTATGGCCGTGATCGGATACAACCATGATGTTGGTCGTGCTGTCCATGCCATTGGCCCGCAAAGCGGAGATCAGTTCGCCCAGGCGCGCATCCTGAGAGCGCAGGCCGGCCTTGGCATTGGCCGTGCCCGGGCCGTAGCCGTGCTGGCCGTTGTCCGGCGTGCGGAACCAGATCAAGGACAGCATCGGCTTCTTGTTGGGCAGGATGAACTGGGTAAACACCGACATCATGTATTTGTTTGCGGCATCTTCTGACGCGCCCTGCGTAGCATCGCTGGAGTCGCGGGCCGCGATGGAAATCGTCCCGCTGGGATCATAGGCCGTGGTGTTGAAAGTGATATATCCGGCTCTATTGGTCGGACTGCCATTATTGCTGGCCAGCGTGACGGCATCGGCACCGGCGTAGCCTTTGACGGTGTTGGCCGGAAGGGCATAGCCGCTGTTCTGGAGTTCGCTGACCAGGCTGCGCGGCATCACGGTGTTCTCATCCAGAAAATAGCCGCCCCGTCCCAGATCCTGAATGTATGCCGCCCCCGTCTTACCGATGGTGGCGGTCACCAGGCCGGCGCTTTGCGCGGTGGCGAAGAGGCTTTTCACCAGCAGCAATTGACCGCTGTAATAGGTATTGAGCGTGGACAGCACCTGGTAGTCCTCGGTGAACACCGGGTCGACATAATCCTGACTGGCGCCGGCGGCGCTATTGCCGACTGGAATGGCATTGCTGCCGCCCTGGGGTGGAGCCCAGAAGGTATTGCCGTAGAAGCCGCTGGTCCTGGGGAAGGATCCAGTGGCAAAGGATGACCCGTTCATCATGGTGAAGGTCGGATAAGTCGAGTGGTTGTCGCTGAAATTGGCCCCCGTCAGGCGCAGTTGATAGAGGTTGGGTGTGTCAGCGGCGTTTATCGAATCCGGGCGCAAACCATCCCAGACCATGATGATGGTGCGAGTCGGTGCCAGTGAGGTGCTAGAGGGTGCGCCGGACGATGAGTCCCCGTTGCAGCCGGCAAGCAGGGTGCTGGCAAGGAGGGCTGCGATCAGCATGTTGGTCATTTTCATGGATTGAATTCCTTTTATGATTTAGCGGCGAGCAGGAAGAGCATTCAGGTTCCGAGAACATATTCATAAACCATGGTTTGTCTTTATAGTCGACGCTGGTTACACAACGATGACAGTTAGTTGGGTATCGTCCGAAATGGGGAATTCGGGGTGATGGAACATCGGGTTTGACGGTTGGGGGGAAAGCCCATACTATCTTGGCGACATCAATCTGGAGTAACCGGCCGTATCCATGAGCAATGCGTTGAACCGCAAGGTTTCCATTTTTCTGTCCACACGCTGGACAGTCCTGCTCAGCCTGGGCCTGGTGACGCTGCTGTGCTGGCAACTGGCATACTGGACATGGCTGTTCCTCGCCCCCGCGGCAGCCAGACCGGCCACGCTCGCAACCACTGCCCCTGACCCGGCACGCCTGCTGGATACGATCCACGCCGCGCACCTCTTCGGCGCCTCCGGCCATGCCGCCGGTCCGGCCATGACGCAGGCAACCACCGCGCTCGACCTCAAGCTGAGCGGGGTATTCGCGGCAACCGGCAAGCTCCCCGCGGTGGCGATCATCAACGCCGGAAACAGGGGTGACCTGCCCTTCATGAACGGCGACACCATTCTGCCGGGCGTGACGCTGGAACAGGTCAGGCCAGACCATGTGGTATTAAACCGTGGCGGGGTAATGGAGAAACTGTTGCTCGAGCAGAAAGGGCCGGCGCTCGCGCTGAAAAAAACAGCCGCGAACCTGAATGTGCGCCAGGAAGGGAAAGGCAGGTTCAGCATTTCCCGCAGCGGTCTGAACCAGGTGCTGTCCGATCCCGACCAGTTGGCCAACACCGGCCGTGTCACGCCAGTGCCTGGGCAGGGCATGCGCGTGGAAGAGGCAGGATCAGGGAGCCTGATGAGCCGGTTCGGACTGCAAAGCGGCGACATGATCCGCCAGGTCAATGGCAAACCGGTCGTGCAAGCGGCGGATTTGCTGCAAAGCTATCGCGCAGACGGGCAGATCAGGCTGGAAGGCACCCGCAACGGCCAGCCGTTCGAATACAATTACACCGTACGCTAAAAAACCGGACAGACATGAGCTTATTTAACCGCCCGACATGGTTTTCCTTTTGCCTGCTGCTCTGCACCTTGTGGGGTGGCGCGACGCACGCGGAAGAAGAAACCGTGACGCTGAATTTCGTCAACGCCGACATCGAGTCCGTGGTCAAGGCGGTGGGCATGATTTCGAACCGGAATTTCATCATCGATCCGCGCGTCAAGGGCACGGTCAATATCGTGTCGTCCACGCCGGTGGCGCGTGACATGACCTACCAGATCCTGCTCTCGGCACTGCGGCTGCAGGGGTTTGCCGCCATCGAAGGCGGCGGCGTGACCAAGATCGTGCCGGAAGCCGATGCCAAGCAAAACTTCAGCATCACCGGCGGCAAGAATATCAAGGCTTCCGGCGACCGGATCGTGACCCAGGTTTACCCCTTGCAGAACGAATCCGCCATCCAGCTGGTGCCGATATTGCGGCCGCTGATCACCCCCAACAACAGCATTTCAGCCTACGCCGGCACCAATACCCTGGTGATTACCGACTACGCCGACAACGTCAAGCGCATCAACAAGATCATCGAAGCCATCGACCAGCCGAATTACGGCGAGGTCACCGTCATCAAGCTGCAATATGTTTCCGCGCTGGACATGGCGCAAACGCTGAACCGCCTGTTGGGCGAAGGGACTGGCGCACAGCCTGGCACCGCACCCCAGGCTGCGGCGGGAGGAGATGCCGGTCAGAAATTCCTGGTGCTGCCGGATATCCGCTCCAACAGCCTGCTGATCCGCTCCGACAACCCCGCCCGCATCGCCCGGGCACGCGGGCTGGTCGCTCAACTGGACACGTCCGGCAGCCAGATGGGCAACATCAACGTGGTCTATCTGCGCAACGCGGAAGCGGTCAAGCTGGCGGAAACCCTGCGCGCGATCCTCTCCGGCGAGAACAAGGCCGCCGCGCAGGCAAACAGCCCGGCCACGCCGGGGCAGCCGCAAACCAGCCCCGCTGCGGCCAGCAGCGGCTCCAGCATCCAGGCCGACGCGCAGACCAACTCGCTGATCATCACCGCGCCGGACAACGTCTACAACATGCTGCGCGCGGTGATCGACAAGCTCGACGCGCGACGCGCGCAGGTCTTTGTCGAAGCGCTGATCGTCGAGGTCACCACCGACAAGGCCGCCGAGTTCGGCATCCAGTGGCAGGCGCCGCTGAGCTCCAGCAACAATAATGCCGTCATTGCTGGCACCAACTTCAGCACCGGCGGCAACAACATCATCGGCCTGGCTGCCGCGGCAACCTCGGCTACCCCCCTGTTGCCCGGCACCGGCTTCAACCTCGGATTTCTCCAGCGCCTCACGATCGGCGGCAAGGAAGTGACCAATCTGACCGCGCTGGCCAGGATGCTGGAATCGGACGCCAACGCCAACATTCTCTCCACGCCGAACCTGCTCACGCTGGATAACGAAGAAGCCAAGATCGTCATCGGCCAGAACGTGCCCTTCATTACCGGCAGCTACGCCCAATCCGCGGGCTCGGCGCCGGGAGCGGCGGTCAACCCGTTCCAGACCATCGAGCGCAAGGATGTCGGCCTGACGCTCAAGGTCAAGCCCCAGGTGGCCGAAGGCGGCACGGTAAAGATGCAGATCTACCAGGAAGCCTCCAGCATCCAGGACACCAGCAACGCTGCCGGCGTCATCACCAACAAGCGCTCCATCGAATCCACGGTGCTGGTGGACGATGGCCAGATCATCGTCCTCGGCGGACTGATCCAGGACGACGTGCGCGACGGGCTGGACAAGGTGCCCGGCCTGGGTGATATCCCCGTGCTGGGCAGCCTTTTCAAGTATGAATCACGCAAACATGTCAAAACCAACCTGATGGTATTCCTGCGGCCCAAGATTCTGCGCAATGCCTCTGCGGCGACCTCCCTCACCGGCGATCGCTACGACTACATCCGCAACGAGCAGAACAACGTCGCCACCGGCACGCACCTGTTCCTGCCCAACATCGCCACACCCCTGTTGCCGGACCAGAAGCCTCAGCCGGCAGCCGCCGAACTCGTCAAGCCGCAGCCATGAACCTGGAAAAAGCGGTCAACCACGGCGTTCGCGCAGAGCACGGAGCAGCAGCAATGGATTGCACGTCGTTTGGCATACATTCGTCGGATAACTCCATAAGAAGACTCAATATTGCCTTTCTCCGTATTCTCCGTGGCTCAGAACCAGGGTTTTTAGCATGAAGTCAGCCGCCGGGTTGCAGCACCAGCATCACCCTGACCCGCACTGGGCCAGGCTGCTGCCTTACCATATCGCCAGGAACCGTGGCATCATCGTTACGCATCATGGCGCCGCGGGCTACGAAGTGCTGGTGCGCGAGGGCACGCAGGCACTGGCGCTGGCCGAAGCGCGGCGCGTGCTGGGCGCACCGCTGCAGCCACGGGTGATCGACGCGGAAACATTCGAGCGCTGCCTGGAACAGGCCTACTCGCGCGGCGACAACCATGCCGCGCAGCTCATGGACGACCTCTCCCAGGACGTCGACTTGCAGCAACTGGTGCAGGACCTGCCGCAAGTGGCCGACCTGCTGGAAATGGAAGACGACGCGCCGATCATCCGCCTCATCAACGCCGTGCTTACCCAGGCATTGCGCGCCGGCGCCTCGGACATCCACATCGAAGCCTTCGAAACCCGCTCCGTGATTCGCTTCCGCGTCGATGGCGTGCTGCGCGACATGCTCGAACCGCAACGCACGCTGCATGCGGCGCTGGTATCACGCATCAAGATCATGGCCCAGCTCGACATCGCCGAAAAGCGTCTGCCCCAGGATGGCCGCATCACCCTGCGCCTGGGCGGACGGCCGGTGGATGTGCGCGTCTCCACCCTGCCCTCGGCCCACGGCGAGCGCGTGGTCTTGCGCCTGCTCGACAAACAGGCCGGACGGCTGGAACTCAAACGCCTCGGCATGCGCGCCGACACGCTGGAAGAGTTGGACCGCCTCATCCACCAGCCGCACGGCATCGTCCTGGTCACCGGCCCCACCGGCTCAGGCAAGACCACCACGCTGTATGCCGCGCTGTCGCAACTCGACACCAAATTGCTCAACATCATGACGGTGGAAGACCCGGTCGAATACGACCTCGACGGCGTCGCCCAGACCCAGGTAAACCCGCGCATCGAGATGACTTTCGCCCGCGCGCTGCGCTCCATTCTGCGCCAGGACCCGGATATCGTGATGATCGGCGAAATCCGCGACCTGGAAACGGCGCAAATCGCCGTCCAGGCATCCCTCACCGGCCATCTCGTGCTCGCCACCCTGCACACCAACGACGCTCCCAGCGCGGTGACGCGCCTGATCGACATGGGCATCGAGCCTTACCTGCTGGCATCGAGCATGCTGGGCATCCTGGCCCAGCGCCTGGTGCGCCGCCTGTGCCCGGAATGCCGCCAGCCCTATGCGCCGACTCCAGCCGACCTGGACAAACTCAAGCTGGCCGGCCTCGCGCCGGACACGCCGTTTTATGCCCCGCAAAGCTGTCCGTCGTGCAACTTCACCGGCTACCAGGGGCGCAGCGGCATTTACGAACTGCTCAGCATGGACGAACCGCTGCGCCGCATGATTCATGACGGCGCCACCGAACAGGCCATGCGCGATTACGCCCAGCAGCACGGCATGGCCAGCCTGCGCCAGGATGCCGCGCGCTACGTGGCCAATGGCGAGACCTCGCTGGAAGAAGCGTTGCGGGTAACGAAGGATTGATGAGAAACGTAGCCCGGATGAAGCCCGTAGATGGGAATATCGGCGCAATGCGCTGCGCTTATTGCGCCCTATTAAACGACAAAACCAGCCATGCCCGGCTATAAATTCGAAGCGCTCGACCCCGCGGGCCGCCTGCACAAGGGCGTGCTGGAGGCCGACAATGAACGCCAGGCGCGGCAAGCGCTGCGCGAACAGAACAGGGTCGCCTTGCGTGTCGAAGCCCTGCTGGAAAGCGCTGCCGGCCCCGCGCAGAGGAAAGCCGGCGGATGGCGGCGCGGCCTGTCTTCCGCCCAACTGGCCCTGCTCACGCGCCAGCTGGCCAACCTGATCGGCGCCGGGCTGACCATCGAAGAAACGCTCAACGCCCTGATCGAACAGGCCGAGAACGAGCGTTCGCGCCAGATCCTTGCCGCCATCCGCGGCCAGGTGCTGGCTGGCCAGCCTTTGTCCAAGGCGCTGGCGGCCCATCCGCAGGTGTTTCCCGCCGTTTATCTGGCGCTGGTCAAGGCGGGTGAAGACTCGGGACAATTGAACCAGGTGCTGCAGCGCCTCGCCGACTATATCGAGGAGCGCCACGCGCTGCGCCAGAAAATTCTCCTGGCCTTTATTTACCCCGTGGTGGTAACGTTCGTCGCCATCCTGGTCGTGGGCGGATTGTTGACTTACGTGGTGCCGCAAGTGGTGGCGGTGTTCCGCGACAGCCACCAGACCCTGCCCTGGCTGACGCGCGCGCTGATCGGCCTGAGCGATTTTCTCCGCGCCACCGGCGTGTTCTGGCTGGCCGGGCTGGCGCTGGCGGCATGGGCGGCGCACCGGGCCTTGCGCAATCCGGCACTCCAGTTCCGTTTCCATCTATTCCTGCTGCGCGTCCCGGCGCTGGGGCGCTTCGTGCGCGACGCCAACGCTGCGCGCCTGGCAAGCACCCTGGCGATCCTCGCCAACAGCGGCGTGCCGCTGCTGGCCGCGCTGCAGGCCGGCGCCAACGTGGTGCTGAACCTGCCGCTGCGCCATGCTGTCGAAGAAGCGGCCAGAATGGTGCGCGAAGGCGCTTCCCTGAGCAAATCGCTGGGACGCGGGAAGCTGTTTCCTCCCTCCATGATCCACCTCATCGCCAGCGGCGAAGCCAGCGGCAAGCTGGGCCAGATGCTCGACCAGTCCGCCCGCCAGCAAAGCCAGATGATGGGGCAGCGCCTGGCGGTCCTCACCGGCCTGCTGGAACCGCTGCTGATCCTGCTCATGGGCGGCGTGGTGCTGGTCATCGTGCTGGCGATTCTGTTGCCGATTTTCGAAATGAATCAATTGATCAAGTAAGGAGCCAAGAGTGAAGAGTGAGGCATTTGCAAATGGAACGTGGCTGACCAGCCGATCAGTGAAATGCATGGAAACGGGTAAGCACGGAGGGTTTACTCCTCACCCCTCACCCCTCACCCCTCACCGCCTTCCCGCCGGTTTCACCCTTATCGAAATCATGGTAGTCATCGTCATCCTCGGCATTCTCGCCGCGCTGGTGGTGCCCAAGGTCATGAGCCGCCCCGATGAAGCCCGCGTCGTTGCCGCCAAGCAGGACATCGCCTCGCTGGTTCAGGCGCTCAAGCTGTATCGCCTCGACAACCGCGCCTATCCCAGCACCGACCAGGGCCTGCAAGCGCTGGTGCAAAAGCCCGCCACTGCCCCGCTGCCGCCAAACTGGAAAGCAGGCGGCTACCTCGACCGCCTGCCCAAGGACCCGTGGGGACATGATTACCTCTACCTGCAACCCGGTACGCACGGCGAGATCGATGTCTTCAGCCTGGGAGCGGACGGCGCGCCAGGCGGCGAAGGCAACGATGCCGATATCGGGTCATGGATGCTGTGATGTATTTGCCGGAGAGGAACAGGGTCGAAAGTGCGCCGCCGGCTTTTGTCCCTCACTCCTCACCCCTCGCGCCCCAATGCCTCACCGGCGGCTTCACGCTGATCGAAATGCTGGTGGTGCTGGTCGTCATCGGCATCGTCGTGGCGATGATCGGCGTCAACCTCGCGCCTGATCCGCGCCAGGCGCTTGCAACCGAAGCGCAGCGTCTCGCCCTGCTGCTGGAACAGGCGCGCGATGAAGCCATGAGCAGCGGAAGCAGCATCGCTTTCAGCGCCGAGGGACAGCGCTACAGTTTCTGGCAACGCCAGGCAGAACCCGGCGCGGACGGCACCCGCCCATGGAAGGCGCATGACGATAGCGAACTGTTCCACCCGCGCCAGTTGTCTGGCGCAATCACGGTGAATGACCTGCGCGTCGATCAGCAAGTCGCGAACGGGGAAGCACAAAAAATCATCTTCACTCCTTCCGGCGTCATGTTGCCGTTTCTGCTCTCCCTGGCTTCAGGGGATCTGCGCATCGTCATCAAGGGAACGGCCATGGGCCAGATCGAAGTGGACCAGGGTACATCCTGACCGATGAGCAGGGCTGCCAAGGGTTTTACCCTGATCGAGGTGCTGGTGGCGCTCGCCATCCTGGCCATCGCCCTGGCCGCTGCCGCGCGCGCATCCAGCATGTCCATTTCCAGCAGCGAAACGCTGAAGCAGCGCCTGCTGGCAAACTGGGTGGCGCAAAACCGTCTTGCCGAACATGCTGCGCGCCGCGACTGGCCGGATGTCGGAACGAAATCGGGCGAAACGGAGCAGGGCGGCCTGCCCATGCGCTGGGAAGAGCGCGTCAGCGCAACCCCCAACGCCCGGTTTCGCCGCATGGAGGTCGCCGTCTATCCGGCCAGCACACCGGATCATGAAGCCGCGCGCCTGGTGGGCTACCTCGCTTCGCCGCAGGGAGCTACACGGTGATGGGGAATGGGTTATGGGTAATGGGTTGGAAACCTGACAGGCTAAATCGCTTGCACCCCGTTTTTGACCTTACCCATCCCCCATCCCCCATCACCCATCACCGCCTGGCAAGGGGCTTCACCCTGATCGAACTGCTGGTCGCGCTGGCGATATTCGTCGTCATGGCGGCAACCGCCTACCGGGGTTTGAGCGCCATGCTCGATGCCCGCGAACGCATCGACCAGGAAAACCGCAAATGGCGCAGCGTGGCGCTGTTTTATGCGCGTCTGGAGAATGACCTGGAAGCGGTGCTCGACCGGCCAGTGCGCGGCACGGCGGGCCTCGCCCTCCCCGCGCTGGCGGGCAATGCCCTGGCCGTCGGGGAAGACGACGCACAGCTCGCCTTCACCCGGAGCGGCTACGCCGGGCAAACGGGCCTATTGTCCGCGCCCCAGCGGGTCGGCTACCGGCTGCATGGCGAAACGCTGGAGTTGCTGACGTGGACGGCGCTGGACCAGGCACCGCGCAGCCGCCCGGAAATCAATCCGGCGCTGAAGGACGTCATAAGGTTCACCTTGCGCTACCTCGACCGCAACGGCAACTGGCAAACGCAATGGCCGTTGCCGGACCAGAGACAGGGATTGCCAGCCGCGGTGGAGGCCGGCATCACGCTGCGTTCGGGCGAAACCGTGCAACGGATTTTCGCGCTACCATGAGAAAGGAACAGCGCGGCGCGGCCGTGATTACCGCCATGCTGATCGTGGCGCTGGCCGCCACCACGGCCTCGTTCATGATGTGGCAGAATTATCTGTGGCTGCGCCAGGTCGAAAATCTCGACGACCAGGCCCAGGCACGCTGGATTGCCCGCGCGGCGATAAACTGGGGCCGCGCCGTGCTGGAAGAAGACAAGCGCGAGGTGGACCACAACGGCGAACAGTGGGCTACACTGCTGCCGCCGCTCGCGGCGGAAGGCGGCACGGTAGCGGGGACGATACGCGATGCCCAGGGACTGTTCAACCTCAACAATCTGGTACGCAACGGCAAAGTCAGCCAAAACGATGTGGTGATCCTGACCCGCCTGATGATCGCGCTCGAAATCGACCCGACCCTGATCAACGCCCTGCTGGACTGGATGGACGAGGATAGCGAAGTGACGTATCCGGGCGGCGCCGAGGACATGCAATACCTGGCGCTCGATCCGCCCTACCGCGCCGCCAACCGCATGCTGAACGACGTCAGTGATCTGTACCGGGTGCAGGGATTCGGGCAGGACCAGGTCGAGCGGCTCAGGCCATTCGTGGTGGCGCTGCCGCTCGCCACCACCATCAACGTCAACACCGCCCCCGCGGAAGTGCTGGCCTCCCTGTGCGCAGGCCTGCCGCTGGCGGAGGCAAGAAAACTGGTCGAATTGCGCACCAATGGCTACTTCAAGGACCCGGCCGATTTCCGCAAACACCTGGCGGAGGGTATCCAGTTGCGCGATGAGGATTACAATGTCAACAGCGCTTTTTTCATCGCCACCGCGCGCGCGCGCCACGGGCGTGCGCAGGCAGGCTACCAGGCATTGCTGGAACGATCGGCGGAGGGCAGGACAACAATCATGTGGCTAAAACAGATCGAGGAATGATGGCCCAACTGGAAATTCACATCCCGGAAAACTGGCCGGCCGCGCAGCAGGAAGAAGCCGGCACGGCGACATTATTCGCCTGGCTGCTGCGCGACGAGAACGGCAAGCCGCTGCGCAGTGGGCGAGCGACGCTCGACGCCATGCCGGCAGCCACGCAATGCCGCATTGTCGTGCCCGCCAGCCGGGTGTTGCTGAGCAGCGTGCAGCTGCCGGCGCAGAACCGCAAAAAATTCATGCAAGCCCTGGCCTACGCGGTTGAAGACCGCATCATGGCGGACCCGGAAAACGTTCATGTGGCGGCTGGCGAGGTGCAGGAGAATGGCGAAGCATCCATCGCCATCGTGGACCGGACATGGCTGCGCCAGGTGCTGGACAAGCTGCGCGCGAACGGCCTCGAACCCGTGCGTGCCGAGCCTGAAACGCTGTTTGCGTCCTGCGGGAAAGACGCATGGACCCTGGTCTGGCGCGGCACGGGCGGCTTCGTGCGGCAGGGCGCGCACAGCGGCTTTCCGCTCGACGGCGGCGATGCGCGGCAGCCGCCCGCCGCACTCCCGCTGGCCATCGCAGGCGCGCACAAACCCGCTTCGATCCAGCTCTACCTCGATGGCGCCAACGCACCGGATATGGACGCCTGGTCATCCGTTCTGGGCATTCCCGTGACAGCCGCCGGCGAATGGCAATGGCCGGCCTCGGCAGCGCATGGCATCGACCTGCTGCAAGGCGAATTTTCCGCCAGAAGCGCGCGCGCCGACTGGCTGCCGCGCCTGCGCCCGGCATTCATATTGACCAGCCTGATTCTGGGTTTGCAGGTGCTCTTCACGGTTGGCGACTGGGCCATGCTCAGGTTTGAAAAATACCGCCTCGCCACGTCCATGGAACAGCACTTCCGCCAGGCATTCCCGGATGCAAAGGCGATCGTCGATGCGCCACTGCAGATGAGCCGCAACCTGGCCGAGTTGCGCCACAGCGCCGGCATGGCGGACGAGAACGATTTCCTGCCCCTGCTGGCGCGGGTTGCGCCCCACTTGGGCAGCGTAGCACGGCTGCGCAGCCTCGAATACCAGCAGGGAAAGCTTAAAATGAGGCTTGCCCTGCCCAACACGGCCGCTGCGGAAAGCCTGCACGCCAGCCTGCCGCAAGCCAGATTCACTTCCGGCGACAGCGGTCCCGGCAGCCTCGAAACCGAATTGACGATAGGCAAATGATCCTGAAAACCGCGACCTCCTGGTGGCAACAACTCGCTCCACGCGAACGCCATCTCATCTCATGGGGCGCCGCCGGCCTGCTGGCCGCGCTGTGCTACGCCTACCTGTGGCAGCCCATTGCCATGGAGCGCCACAAACTGCGCGCAAGCCTTCCCCAGCTAAGGGCGAATGCGGCGCAAATACAGCGCCAGGCACAGGAAGTCGCCCGACTCAGGGCATCCATCGCGCCCCCGCCCCGCGGCGGGGCAATCAAGTCCGCCATTCAGCAGGCGGTTAACGAAGCCGGATTGGACAGCAAAACCTTGCAGGTCAACCTGCTCGATGAAGGGCGCGCCAATATGGCCATGGCAAGCGTTTCATTTGACGCCTGGACAGCGATGGCGGCAAATCTGCAAAAGAATCACGGAATACGCATGGAATCATGCACCATCGAAGCATTGCCGGAATCAGGCATGGTGAGCGTGCGGGCTGTTTTAACGGCAGGGGCGTGATTTTCTTGCCGTTGAGCAACGCCCTTCCTTCAGTCCCGACAGGCTGCCAGCCAAACCAGTGACGCCATGCGGCCTGTAACGCCATCACGACGATAGGAATAAAAGCGTTCCTCGTCGCTGAAGGTACAGTAAGCGCCGCCGAACACCTGCGTGACGCCCATGCGTCCCAGACGCTGACGCGCCAGCAAATAGATATCCGCCAGCCATTTCCCTGCATGGGCGGAAGGAATGAAGGCCAGCGCTGCCGCGGGGTCGTGCTCCATGAATATCTGCCGCACCTCTGGGCCCACTTCGAAGGCCCGCGGGCCAATGGCGGGGCCGAGCCAGGCGAGGGTTTCTCCCGCCTCGACCGCCATCGCTTTCACCGCGGCTTCAATCACGCCATCCGCCAGGCCGCGCCAACCGGCGTGCGCCGCGGCCACTACCGTGCCGGCCCGGTCACACAGCAGAACGGGGAGGCAATCCGCGGTGAGTACGGCGCATACTATGTTTGGCAGCCGCGCCACACTGCCATCGGCCTCAGGCACGCCCAGGACATGGCCGGCATCCGCGATCCCGCTGCCATGCACCTGTTTCAGCCACACCGGCTGCGTTGGCAGGCGGGCTTGCAGCATGCGGCGATTGACGGCCACCGCGGCGCCGTCATCCCCGACATGGTCGCCCAGATTGAGGCTGGCGTAGGGCCCCACGCTCACGCCGCCGTGGCGCGTTGTCGCCAGCGCGTGCACGTTGGCCGGAGCGGGCCAATCTGGAACGAGCCAGTCATGAATCATCCTGGAAACCTCAGTTGGACGAGGGGGAGTGTGCGGTTTTTGCGGTTACCTCACATTGATCTTCGTTGCGCAGCACTTCCAGCAACCCGGCCATGTCGGCGGGCATGTCCGCGTGCCATGCCATCGCCTCACCGCTGACGGGATGAATCAGGCCGAGGCGGACGGCATGCAGGGCCTGGCGCATGAAGCCCCTGATTACCTCGCGCAAGGGGACTGGAACATTCATGCCCTTGCCGCCATAGACCGGATCGCCCAGCAGGGGAAAACCCAGGTGCTGCATGTGCACGCGAATCTGGTGCGTGCGGCCGGTTTCGAGCTGGCAGCGCACCAGGCTATAGTGCGCGAAGTGTTCCACCACGACGAAATGCGTCAGCGCCGGTTTGCCGTATTGCACCACGGCCATCTTGATGCGCTGCGTGGGGTGGCGGCCAAGCGGCGCCTCCACGCTCCCCGTTTCCTCTGGCGCGCCCTGCACTACGGCCAGGTATTCGCGCTTCACCGTACGCGCCTGCAACTGGCGAATCAGGTCGGTCTGCGCGGTGAGGGTTTTTGCCACCACCAGCAAGCCGCTGGTGTCCTTGTCGAGGCGATGCACGATGCCGGCGCGTGGAATCCCGGCCAACTGGGGAATGTAGTGCAGCAGGGCATTGAGCATGGTGCCTTGCCAATTGCCGCTGCCGGGATGAACCACCAGGCCGGCGGGCTTGTTGATCACCAGCAGTGATTCATCCTCGTAAACGATGTCGAGCGCGATGTCTTCTGCGTGGAAAGCGATCTCTTCCGCCGCCAGTTGCGTTTCCACCTCGGCCCGGTCACCCTGCCACACGACCTGCCGGGGAATCACGACGGCACCATTCAACTTGACGTGGCCCTCCCTGATCCAGGTCTGCAGGCGGCTGCGCGAATATTCCGGCAGCAGTGTCGAGAGCGCCTGGTCCAGGCGCAAGCCGCTGCAGCCGGAGGGAATCTCCAGAAGCAGGGGTGAATGGGGCTGGAGTTGGGGGGCGTTTCGGTTATAATCGGTCAAATTTTTCTCGGATTCAGTCATGAAGCGTAGTTTAGCGTTAATTCTGCTGTTGCTGGCGGCCGGTTGCGGACTGCTTCCCGAAGTCCAGGATGAAACCAAAAGCTGGTCGGCGCAAAAACTCTACAGTGAAGCCAAGAACGAGATGAACGATGGCAACTACGCCAAAGCCATCAAGTATTTTGAAACACTCGAGGCGCGTTACCCTTATGGCCGCTATGCGCAACAGTCGCAGCTTGAAGAGGCTTATGCCTATTTCAAGGACAATGAACCGGTTTCGGCCATCGCCGCGTGCGACCGCTTCATCAAGCTTCACCCCAATCATCCCAACGTCGACTATGCCTATTACCTGAAAGGGCTGGCCAACTTCAACGAGGACCTGGGCCTGCTTGGCGCCATTGCCGACCAGGATCTCTCCGAACGCGACCCCAAGGCGGCCAAGGATTCATTCGAGGCGTTCAAGGAACTGGTCACGCGCTTTCCCAACAGCAAATATGCCCCGGACGCCGCCGCCCGGATGAAATATCTGGTCAACACCCTGGCCGCCAGCGACGTGCATATCGCGCGCTACTACGCCCGGCGCGGCGCCTACGTGGCAGCGGTAAACCGCGCCCAGATCGTGCTGCAGGAATACCCCCAGACACCCGCCACGGAAGAAGCGCTGGCAATCATGGTGCAATCCTACGATGCCATGGGCTTGAATGACTTGCGCGACGATACGCGCCGGATACTGGACAAGAACTACCCGAACAGCAAATTTCTCAATGGCGCGGCCCAGAGCAAGAAGCCCTGGTGGCGCCTGTGGTAATTCGGCTAACTGTTTTAAGCCCTAATGGATCATCCGGGTTAAACTCAAAAAAAGCAATTAACCACGCGGCACAGAGGGATTTCAATGCCCTTTGTCTGCCCCACGGTTAAAATGCGGTTTCAGGCGCGCCCGCAAGGGGTGTCCCCGCAGGGATTGGCGGCAAGGCCGCTCAGTCCGGCGAGAAGGGGGGAGGGTCTCGCTGCGCGAGGTTCACGTTAAATCGCCGCTTCATCTGTTTCGCCCGTCCTGATGCGGACAACCTTCTCCACCGAAGTCACGAAAATCTTGCCATCGCCAATCTTGCCGGTACGCGCAGCATTGACGATTGCTTCCAGGGCCGCATCCACCTGGGCGGAAGTGATGACCAGTTCGATCTTCACCTTGGGCAGGAAATCCACCACGTATTCCGCGCCGCGATAAAGTTCGGTGTGCCCCTTCTGGCGTCCGAAACCCTTGACCTCGGTCACGGTCAGCCCGGTTACGCCGATTTCAGACAGTGCTTCGCGAACTTCGTCGAGCTTGAATGGCTTGATGATGGCTTCGATCTTTTTCATTTCTTGTCTCCTGGTTGTTCTATTCAGTCCACGGACGGTATTTTGAAGTGATGGGGTAGCGCCGGTCCTTGCCAAACCCGCGCGGCGTAATGCGCACGCCAACCGGCGACTGGCGGCGCTTGTACTCGCTGAGGTCGATCAGTTTCACCACGCGCCGTACATCGCCCTCCGCAAATCCCTGCGCAATGATGTCGTGCGGGCACATGTCGTGCTCGACATAGGCCTCCATGATGGCATCCAGGATTTCATAGGGAGGAAGGCTGTCCTGATCGGTCTGGTTCTGGCGCAATTCGGCCGAGGGCGCCCGCGTGATGACACGCTCCGGAATGGCGCGGCCAAGACTGTTGCGATAGCGCGCAAGACGATAAACCAGTGTCTTCGGCACGTCCTTGAGCACCGCGAAGCCGCCCGCCATATCGCCATACAGCGTGGCATAGCCCACCGCCATCTCGCTCTTGTTGCCGGTGGTAATCACGATCGAGCCGTATTTGTTGGACAGCGCCATCAGCAGCGTGCCGCGAATGCGCGCCTGGATGTTCTCCTCGGTGGTGTCGAATGGCAGGGCGTCGAATTCATCGGCCAGGGTATTGAGGAAAGCATCGAATACCGGCTTGATGGAAATCTCGGTGTAGCGGACGCCCAGGATCGAGGCCATGGCTTCGGCATCCTGCAGGCTGATGTCCGCGGTGTACTGGGAGGGCATCATCACCGCCCGCACCTTGTCGGGGCCCAAGGCATCGACGGCGACAGCCAGCACCAGGGCGGAATCGATTCCGCCGGACAAGCCCAGCACGACGCCGGGAAAGCCATTTTTCTCCACGTAGTCCCGCACCCCGAGGCACAAGGCGCGATAAACGTTTTCTTCCAGCGAATACGCCGGGACGATTTCCCCGGCCTGCGGACAAGCATTTTCCAGTTCCACCAGCCGCAGCGACTCTTCAAATGCGGGCATCTGGTGTACCAGGGTGCCTCTGGCATCCATGACGAACGATGCGCCGTCGAACACCAGTTCGTCCTGACCGCCAACCATGTTGGCATAAAACACGGCGACCCCGCACTCTCCGATACGCTCGCGCACGGCCTCGTAGCGCGATACCTGCTTGTCCATGTGGTAGGGCGAGGCATTGAGCACCAGCAGCGCTTCAGCCCCCGCATCGAGCGCGCAGCCCGCCGCCCCCTCTTCCCATATATCAGCGCAGATATTGATGCCGAATTTAACCCCGCCCGCCTCGAATATGGCCGGCTCGGTACCAGGAGAGAAATAGCGCACTTCATCGAATACGGAATGGTTCGGAAGTTTCTGCTTGTGATAAGTCAGCACGACCTTGCCGTCCCGCAGCACCGAAGCGGCGTTGTAGCGCCTGTCGTGTTCCATGTGGGGATGGCCCACCACCACGGAGAGTCCCTCGACCTGCCGTGCCAGGGCATACAGGGCGCGATCGCAGGCAGCATAAAATCCGTCCCGCAACAACAAGTCCTCTGGGGGGTAGCCGGTCAGCGACAATTCCGGCGTCAGCAAGACATCGGCGCCAAGCGCCCGGGCACGCTGCGCATTATCAAGTATCCTGGCCGCGTTGCCGTCGAGATCGCCAACGATGCAGTTGATTTGAGCTATGGCAATTTTCATTCGGTCCAACTCTGAAATCAGGGGATGATTATAATTCTGTGCTGTTCGTTCTATAACGCCCCGTTATGAAATTCAAGGCTCGGGAGCGCGGTAAGTCCTTCGCCTTCGATATGGATCCGGGTGATGCCAGCGTTGCTTACCTGAATACGGAAGAGATGGTCCATCGGCATGCCCAGCACATAAGCCATAATCATGCGAATCACGCCGGCATGGGCCACCACCAGCACGTGCTCGCCCTTGTACTCCTTGACAAGCACATGCCATACCGCGCTGATGCGAGCGGCGAATTCAGTCAGCGACTCTGCGCCGATCGGGTGGTGATGCAAGGGGTCGCGCCAGAATTTCAACAGCGTGTCGGGGTCGTTCTCCATCAGTTCCTGCGGCGTCTTGCCTTCCCATTCGCCAAAACCCATTTCCATCAGGCGCTTGTCCTCGCTCACCGGAATCTGCCATTTCTGCGCCAGGGCATGAGCGAAATCCGCGCAGCGCGACAGGGGGGAAGTCGCGATATGCTGCCACGGGTGATGCTCGCCCACTGCCGCCCACATTTCCCCCCACCCTTTCTCGCTCAGCGGGTCATTGGTCTGGCCGCGATATTTCTTGCCGCCAACGGGTTCGCCGTGGCGGATCAGGTCTATGGTTGTAATTTTCATGATTTTCTTTCTATTCAAGTTAAAAGGCTAGGAGCCTGTCCATCGCGCCAAGGTAAGTAATAACAACAACACCAGCCATAACGCCAGCGCACGCCACACCATGCTCACGGCGCTATCGAGATAATCCGCATCGGCTTCATCGCCCAGCCCAAGTTCGGGACGGATCTCGATGCCGTCACGGCCGGGAATGGGCTCTCCCAGCTTTACGCCCATGGCGCCCGCCCCGCTGGCAAGGATAAGCCCCATGCCGTGCTGCGCCCACTGCCCGGCCTGCGAACGCCAACAATACATGGCATCCTCGAAGTCGCCCACGATGGCGAAACTGATGGCGGTAATACGCAGCGGAATCCACTCCATCCAGGCGAATACCCGCGCCGCCACCTTGCCGAAATCACCGAATTCCCGTTCGTCCAGCTCGCCCCATTTCAGGCCGAGGATCTGGCACAGCCGATAGAATATCGCGCCGCCCGGCCCGAACAGCGCAAACCAGATTATCACCCCAAACAGGTGCCGGTAGGCACTTTGCAAAACTTCTTCTATCCCCAACCTGGCGACTTCACCGCCAGACAGGGCTGCCGTGTCGCGCATCAGCCATTGCCCCAACTGCCGGCGCGCCTCATCCAGATTCTGGCTGCGCAAGGCCGTTGCGAGAGCGGCGGCATTCTCGCCCAGGTATCTGAATCCCACGACCAGGTACAGGACGGCCACACTCCACAGCCATCCCAGCAGCCCATTGAGCTGGCTCAGAAACAGATACCCCGATGTCACCAGCACCGTCAATGGCATGACCGCCAGCAGCCAGGCCAGCAAGCCATGCCGATGTGAACCGGCATTGAATTGATGTTCAAGGTAACGAACATATCGGGAAAACCAGGGGTAAGCGCGAAACTGCGACGGCAACGGCCGGAAGTAGTCGAACAAAAGCGCAGCGAGCAAAGCGAGAAAACTCATGGGCGGCCCTTTTAGAGGCTCATTTCCACAGCCAGCACGCCATCCCGGTAGAGTTCCACGGTCGGTGGCCTGAGTTTCATGTGATGCTCATCGAGATAATCCACCAGCGCCGCATAGGCCTTGCCGGGCGCCAGCAGAAGCTGGGCCTTGACCTTTACCACCAGCACCCGGCGCGCGGGAATATCGCCGATCGCAAGCGGCTCGCTGACCCTGGCATGCGCGTCCACCAGATAGCCGACCTGTGCGCTCCAGTCGCGCTTGGGGGTGGTGCGGGGATCATTCAGCAGCAGGGTGATCGGTGTCCCGGCAGCGACTCCCTGCTGCTCCAAGCGCCCCAGCACTTCCTGCTGCCTGTCCGGCAATTTCGCATAATCCCCCTCCTGGGTCATGTACGCGAAATGGTAGGGGCCGCGTTGCGCAATTTCGAAGCTCGCCTTGTTGAAGCCGCCCCACCACCAGTAGATCAGGATCAGGGGCAGTACAAATGCGAGCAGAAAGGGTACCCAGGGCTTCTTCATGCCATTCCGTCGGATCAAAATCAGTTCGGGAAGATACCACGAAAACGCCAACCGGCCCAGCAACGGCGCTGGGCGGCCTGCGGCAGCATTATGCTCGCCCCATGATTCTTGTCACATCACGACATCATTTGATTGCTCGGCGCTCAAGAGAACTGCCTGCTGCGCTGGCGGCGCGCCTCAAACAGGCAAATGCCTGCCGCCACCGAAACATTGAGGCTCTCGACCGTGCCGAACATGGGAATCCGTGCCAGTTGGTCGCAGTTTTCCCGCGTCAGGCGGCGCAAGCCCTCCCCTTCCGCGCCCAGCACAAGCGCCAGAGGGCCATCGAGCCTCATGCCGAACAAGTCATTTTCCGCTTCGCCCGCCATTCCCACCACCCAGATTCCCAGTTCCTGCAGCTCGCGCAAGGCGCGCGCCAGATTGGTCACCGTGATGAACGGCACGGTTTCGGCCGCGCCCGAGGCGACCTTGCGCACCGTGGGATTCAGCCCGGCGGCGCGGTCCCTGGGGGCGATCACGGCGTGCGCGCCCAGGGCGTCCGCCACGCGCAAGCATGCGCCCAGATTGTGCGGATCCTGCACGCCATCGAGCACCAGCAGCAAAGCCGGTTCGCTCAAATTTTCCAGCACGCCGTCCAGGGTATGGGGCAAGGCCAGCACCGCCGCAACCTTTGCCACCACGCCCTGATGACGGCCTTCCGGGGCCATGCCATCGAGACGCTGGCGCGAGGTCTGGATCACGCGCACGGCATGAGATTCGGCAAGCCGCAGCAGATCGCGCGAGCGCTGGTCGTGACGCCCCTCATCGAGGTGAATTTCCAGCACGCTGGCCGGATTCTGGCGCAGGCGGCTGGTAACGGCGTGAAAGCCGTAAATCAGAACGGACTGCACCATCATTCCTGGACGGTTTTTGGCTTCGTCTTGCGGCGCGGAGCAGTCGCGGGCTTAGGCTTCCGGGCGCTTCCTGCTGCGCCTGGCTGCTGGGAGGACCGGGACTTGGCGGCTCGCGGCTTGGCGGATGCAGCCGCAGGACGTTTTTCTTCCTTCACCGGCACGAAATCGACCCGGCTGGTTTCGAGGTCTACCCGCGCGACCTTCACCTGCATCCGGTCGCCGAGCCGGAAGCGCGTGGCGCTGCGCTCGCCCAGCATCTGGTGTTTTGCGGCATCGAAATGAAAATACTCGTCGCCCAGATCAGTTACGTGCACCAGGCCTTCGACGTAAATGTCGTCCAGCGCGACGAACACGCCGAAACCTGTTACCCCGCTGATGCGGCCGCTGAAAATCTCGCCCACCTTGTCCTGCATGAAATAGCACTTGAGCCAGGACTCCACGTCCCGCGTGGCCTCGTCGGCACGGCGCTCGGTCATGGAACAATGCATGCCGAGCTCATCCCACTTGCCGGGCTTGTATTCCTTGTTTTTCAGCGCCGCCTTGATGGAGCGATGTACCAGGAGATCGGGATAACGGCGAATCGGTGAAGTGAAATGGGTGTAGTTTTCATAAGCCAGGCCGAAATGGCCGACGTTGTCCGGGCTATACACGGCCTGGCGCAGGGATCGCAGCATCACTGTTTGCAGCAGTTGCGCATCGGGGCGATTCTGAATTTTCGCCAGCAGCCTGGCGTAATCCTTGGCGTGTGGATCGTCGCCGCCGCCCAGTTCCAGACCGAATTCACGCAAAAATTCGCGCAGATTGAGCAGTTTTTCCGGCGTTGGCCCCTCGTGTATGCGGTACAAGGTGGGGTGCTTGTGCTCTTTAAGGAATTCGGAAGCACACACGTTGGCCGCCAGCATGCACTCCTCGATCAGGCGATGGGCATCGTTGCGATGTACCGGCACGATGCGTTCGATCTTGCCTTGGGCGTTGAATATCATCTGGGTTTCGATGGTCTCGAAATCGATCGCGCCACGCTTGGCGCGTGCCTTGAGCAGCACGCGGTAAAGCTTTTCCAGTTCCTGGACATCTGGCAGCAAGGCCGCATTCTCCTGCGCCGCTTTGCCCTCTGGGTCAGCCAGCATTTCGGCCACGGTGGTGTAGGTGAAACGCTTGTGGGAATTCATCACGGCCGGGTAAAAGCGGTATTTCTTGATCTCGCCGCTGTTGTTGATGTCCATTTCGCACACCATGCACAGGCGTTCCACGTCGGGATTGAGCGAGCACAGGCCATTGGAGAGTTCTTCCGGCAGCATCGGGATGACACGGCGCGGGAAGTACACTGAATTGCCGCGCTCGATCGCCTCCTGGTCGAGCGGTTCGCCCGGTTTCACGTAATGGCTCACGTCGGCGATCGCCACATACAGCTTCCAGCCGCCCTTGCCTAGCAGTTTCCAGCCCTTGCCCAGCGGCTTGCAGAACACTGCGTCGTCGAAATCGCGCGCCGTTTCGCTGTCGATGGTGACGAGCGGCAGGTCGCGGACGTCCTCGCGCCCTTCGTAATCTTTCTTCTGCACCTTGGGCTTGAGCTTTCTGGCCGCTTCCGCTACCGCTTCGGGAAACTCGCTGGGCAGGTTGTGCTTGCGCAAGGCGATTTCGATTTCCATGCCAGGGTCGGCATAGTTGCCAAGCACCTCGGCAATCCGTCCGATGGGGCGGTTATGCTTGGAGGGCTGTTCGACCAGTTCCACCATCACCACCTGGCCATCCTGGGCACCCTGATCCGAACCCGGCTCGATCAATATCTCCTGGCTGATGCGCTTGTTTTCCGCCGTCACGAACAGGATGCCATGCTCGACATGCAAGCGTCCGACCAAGCGTGTATTGACGTGCTCCAGCACCTCCACGATGCTGCCTTCAGGACGCCCGCGCCGGTCCACCCCGATTTGCCGCGCCATGACGCGGTCGCCGTGCAGCACCTTGTCCATTTGCTTGCCCGAGAGGAACAGGTCAGGGCTGCCGTCATCGGGGACCAGGAAGCCAAAACCGTCCGGATGGCCCTGCACCGTACCCTTGATGAGGTCAAGTTTTTCCACCAGGCAGATGGCGTTCTTGCGGTTGCGCATGATCTGCCCATCGCGTTCCATTGCCCTGAGACGGCGGCTGAAAATCTCGGCGTCTTCCTCGTTCAGTCCAAGCAGCTTGACCAGCTGCTCATCGCTGACCGGCGCGCCCTGTTGCGCCAGGATGTCGAGCACGAATTCCCGGCTTGGCAGGGGCTTTTCATAATTCCGGCTTTCGCGTTCGTAGTATGGGTCCTGCGGTTTTCCGCCTTTCTTGGCGGTTTTGCTATTTTGATTTGACAAAATTTTCGTTTCCTATAGAATTCGCGTTTCTTGAAGCCCAGATGGCGGAATTGGTAGACGCGCACGGTTCAGGTCCGTGTGCCGCAAGGTGTGGAGGTTCGAGTCCTCTTCTGGGCACCAAATATAAAAGGGCGGGTTTTTCGGAACCCGCCCTTTTTGTTTACTCGAACGGATGCCTCAACACGATCGTCTCTTCCCGTTCGGGGCCAGTGGAGATGATATCGATCGGCACGCCGCAGATGGCTTCCATGCGCGCCAGGTAAGCACGCGCCTTGGCAGGCAGATCGTCGTAGCGCTTTACGCCCACGGTATTTTCGTTCCAACCCGGCATGTCTTCGTAGATCGGCTCGCAGCGTGAGAGCAATTCCGCTCCGACCGGCAGGATATCGGTCGTCCCGCCATCGATCCTGTAACCCACGCACAGCCGTACCGTTTCCATGCCATCCATCACGTCCAGCTTGGTGACGCACAGTCCGGTCACGCCATTGATCTGGATCGAGCGCTTCAGCGCAGCGGCATCGAACCAGCCGCAACGGCGCGCGCGTCCCGTGGTGGCGCCGAATTCGTGGCCGCGGTCGGCCATGTGCTTGCCGTCCGGATCGAGCTTGTCCACCGCATCGTACAGTTCGGTGGGAAACGGTCCGGAACCGACACGGGTCGTGTAGGCCTTGGTGATGCCCAGCACGTAGTGCAGCATCTGTGGACCCACGCCGCAACCGGTCGCTGCGTTGGAGGCGATGCAGTTGCTGGAGGTCACGAAAGGGTAAGTGCCGTGGTCGATATCGAGCAAGGCCCCCTGCGCGCCTTCGAACAGGATATTCTTGCCCGCCTTGTTGGCCTCAAACAGCAGGCGAGGCACGTCGGCCACCATGGGTTTGATGCGCTCGGCAATCGCCAGCACGTCATCCAGGGATTTCTGGAAATCGACGATGTCCGCCTTGAAATAGTTCTTCAGCACAAAATTGTGATAATCGAGAATTTCACCCAGTTTCGCCGCCAGGCGTTCGCGGTGGAACAGGTCCTGGATGCGGATGCCGCGACGTGACACCTTGTCTTCATAGGCGGGGCCGATGCCGCGCCCGGTGGTGCCGATCTTGCCGGCGCCCTTGGCGGCTTCGCGCGCCTGATCGAGCGCCACGTGATGCGGCATGATGACAGGGCAGGCTTCGGAAATCCTCAGGCGGTTGCGCACCGGCACCCCGGCCTTTTCCAGCATGTCCACCTCTTCCATCAAAGCCCAGGGGGACACCACCACGCCGTTGCCGATGTAGCACTCCACCTTGTCGCGCAAAATACCGGAAGGAATCAGGTGCAACACCGTTTTCTCGCCATTGATGACCAGCGTGTGACCGGCATTGTGGCCGCCCTGGAAACGCGCCACGCCCTGGGCGTGATCGGTGAGCCAGTCCACGATCTTGCCCTTGCCCTCATCGCCCCACTGCGTGCCGATTACGACTACGTTTTTTGTCATGTTATTCAACCCTTAAGACTTGATTTTTTCTATTTTCCACTGATTGTCGCGCAAAACCAGAATGCGGTCGCAATTCAACTCGTCGCGCTCTGCCTCATGTCCGGGCAGTTCCGCTATAACCACTTCACCCTGGCTGCGTAACGCCTCGACCTTATCCTGCAATGCAGCGTCCGCGACATGCGGCGCAAGAATGGCGGGCGCAGCAGCGGCGGGTCCCAGCGCGCCGCACAGCACGCGCAAGTCCATGCTGAAGCCCGTTGCCGGCCGCGCGCGGCCGAAGACCTTGCCCACTTCATCGTATCGCCCCCCCTTGGCAACCGCGTGCGCCTGACCGGGAAGATAAGCGGCGAACACCACGCCGCTGTGATAATGGTAGCCGCGCAATTCGGCCAGATCGAAGGCGATGCTTTCCGCCATTTCGCCAACGCCGGCAGCGATGCTGCGCAAGTCCGCAAGGGCATGCCGAATCCCGGGATAATCGGGCAGGCTTTTCTGCGCCTGGTCCAGCACTTCCATGCCGCCGTAAAGCTGCGGCAGCAACAGGATCGCATCACGGGTGACGGCATCCAGATCGCATGCCAATTCGCCGATGCTGGACACATCCTTGCCTTGCAGCGCCTGAAACAGTGCGCCTTCGAGTTCGGCAGGAACACCGCCCTGCGCCATCAGGGCGTGGAAAATACCGACATGACCAATATCCAGATGGATGCCTTGCAGGTCAATCAGATGCAACGCTTTCAGCATCAATTGCTGGATTTCTATATCGCTTTCGATGCCGGCGTGACCAAACAGCTCGACGCCGATCTGCAACGGCTCGCGTGTCTGCATCATGCCATCAGGCTTGGCATGCAGCACGCTGCCCGCGTAACACAGCCGCACCACGCCGCCCCGATTGAGCAGGTGCGCATCGACACGCGCCGCCTGGGGCGTAATATCGGCACGCAGCCCCATCATGCGCCCGGAGAGCTGATCGACCACCTTGAAGGTTTTGAGGTCCATATCGTACCCGGTGCCGGTCAGCAGCGAGGGCAAGTATTCGAGCAGGGGCGGGATGACCTGCAGGTAGCCATGCACGTGAAACAGGTCGAGCAGGAGACGGCGCAGGTTCTCGATACGCCGCGCCTCGGGCGGCAGGATGTCCTCGATGTATTCAGGAAGTAACCAGATTTGCATCATTTAACCAAAAAAAACATCAACAGGCCGCCCAGCATCGAGCCCAGGCCGACAAAGCGGAGCTGGCCATCGGAGAATTCGAGCATTTTGCGGAAGGTTTCGCGCCACATGGCAGGCGCCACGAATGGCAGGATGCCCTCGATCACCAGCATGAGCGCAAAAGCGGCCAGCAAATTCATTTGCGGCCCCTTACTTCGTTGCCGCCTTGCCAGTCGAATTCTTCATGTAGCGGAAGAATTCTGAATTCGGCTCCAGCACCATCACGTCAGACTTGTTTTTGAAACTCTGGCGATAGGCTTCCATGCTGCGGTAGAAAGAATAAAACTCGGGATTCTGCCCATAAGCCGCGGCATAGATGGCAGCCGCCTTGGCATCGCCTTCGCCCTTGGTTTGTTGCGCCGTGCGATAAGCCTCGGCAAGGATCACCTCGCGCTGGCGATCCGCGTCGGCGCGAATTTTTTCCGCCTCGGCGGCACCCTGCGAGCGCAGTTCGTTGGCAACGCGCTTGCGTTCGGCCTCCATGCGCTGGTATACGGATTCGCTGACTTCCTGGGGCAATTCCACCCGTTTCAGGCGCACATCCACGACTTGTATGCCGATCTTGCGCGCATCGATGTCTGCCTTCTGGCGCAGAATTTCCATGATCTGATCGCGCTCGCCGGAAACCACATCATGCACGGTACGTTTGCCGAATTCCGCGCGCAAGCCATCATTCACCGTTTGCGTAAGACGCTTTTCCGCCTGCGTTTCATCGCCGGCAACGCTGACGAAATACTGTTTCGCATCGACGATGCGCCACTTGACGAAATAATCCACCAGCACGTTCTTCTTTTCCGAGGTGATGAAGCGTTCGGATTCAGAAGGATCGAGCGTGCGCAGACGGGTATCGAAGAAGCGCACATCCTGCAGCAACGGCACCTTGAAATAGAGTCCTGGCTGCTGTTTGATGGACACGATTTCACCCAGTTGGCGCACGATTACGTTCTGCCACTGGTTGACGGTAAACATTGACAGACTGGAGAAAGCGATCAACGCCAGCAGCGCGATCAACACCCCACTGATATGCTTTTTCATGGACGGGCCTCCCGGTCACGGCTGCGGAATGCATCACGGCTGCGCAATGTGCCGTCAGGCAAAACCGCTTCCGGAACCACCGCCGGTTTCACCTCGCCAGCAGGATTCTGAGCATTTTGAGCCGATTGCTGTATCAATTTGTCGAGCGGCAGGTAAAGCATGCTGTTGCTGCCCTTCTGGTCGACCAGCACCTTGCTGGTCGCCGTATAGATCTGCTGCATCGCATCCAGATAGAGGCGTTCGCGGGTGACGCCTGGCGCCTTGTCATATTCGGCCATGATCTGCTTGAATCGTGAAGCATCGCCCTCTGCGTTGTCGATCACGCGCTGCTTGTAGCCATCGGCTTCCTGCAGCAGGCGCGCAGCGCCGCCGCGGGCCTTGGGCACCACATCGTTGGCATAGGCTTGCCCCTCATTTTTCTGGCGCTCCCTGTCCTGTCCTGCCTTGACGGCATCGTCGAAGGCGGCCTGAACCTGTTCCGGCGGCTGCGCGTTCTGCATGGTCACCTTGCTGATGGCGATGCCGGTCTGGTAGCGGTCAAGTATTTCCTGCATCAGCTTGGCTGCCTTGGCCGCAACTTCGGCACGCCCCTCATACAACACGAAATCCATCTTGCTCTTGCCCACGATCTCGCGAATCGCCGTTTCGGCCGTCTGCATCACGGCATCATCGGGATGGCGATTATTGAACAGGTAGGCCTTGGGATCTTTCAGGGTGTATTGAACAGCAAACTGGATATCGATGATGTTCTCGTCATCGGTGAGCATGAGCGATTCTTTCAGCACTTTGCTCTTGACGGTGTTGCGATAGCCCACCTCGACGGTACGCACCTGCTCCAGGTTGACCACTTCGGCGCTCTCGATGGGATAGGGCAGGTGCCAGCGCGGTCCAGGCTCGGTGGTTTCGACATATTTGCCGAAGCGCAACACCACGCCACGTTCGCCGGCGTTGACAATGTAGAAACCGCTGCCGAGCCACACGGCAATGACCAGCGCAACCACGATGCTCAGGCCGCCGAAAGCCTGGCCGCCCGTCGGCATGCCGCCTCCCGTGGAGGGATCCCTGCCCTTGCTGCCAAACATGGCGCCCAGCTTCTGGTTGAATTTGCGCCACAGCTCATCGAGATCGGGCGGGCCGCCGTTGTTCTTTTTACCCCAGTCGGGATCGTTCCAAGCCATATTTACTCTTCAGGTTTCATGAACAAAGTTCCAAATTCGGAATCACCACGCATCTGATGAATGTTGTGGCGCGACATTTGCTTCCAAACTTGGAACTTGGCTCTTGGCGCCATATTCAAGCAACGCCTCCCGGATCAACTCCATTCCCGCGCCGCTCAGCGCGCTGACGTGAATGCGCACGATTCTACCATACTCATCCCGCTCCAAGCCCGGTGCCTGGCCTTTCACGTCAATTTTGTTGTACACCATGATCTGCGGCGCATGGGCGCCAATCTCGCCGAGCACCGCATTGACTTCATCGACCTGCTGCTCGCGATTGGAACTGGCGGCGTCTACGATGTGCAGCAGCAAATCCGCCTCCACCGCCTCGGTCAACGTGGAACGAAAGGCTGCCACCAGGGTATGCGGCAAATGCTTGATGAACCCGACAGTATCGGACAACACCACCTCGCCCGCCTCGCCCAGATAAAGGCGGCGCGAGGTGGTGTCGAGCGTGGCGAACAACTGGTCCGCGGTGTAGGCGGTGGCATGGGTAAGCCGGTTGAACAGCGTGGACTTGCCGGCATTGGTATAGCCGACCAGCGACACCGAAAGCACCTTGCCGCGCACCCTCGAACGGCGCTGCACCTGGTGCTGGCGTTTGAGGCGATCGAGTTTGTCCTTGAGCAGCTTGACGCGCTTGCCCAGCAGCCGGCGGTCGGTTTCGAGCTGGGTTTCGCCCGGCCCGCGCAAACCGATACCACCTTTCTGCCTTTCCAGGTGGGTCCAACCGCGGATCAGGCGCGTCGCCAGGTGCTGCAACTGCGCCAGCTCCACCTGGAGCTTGCCCTCGGAACTGCGGGCACGCTGGGCAAAAATATCGAGAATCAGCGTGGTTCGATCGACCACGCGGGTTTCCAGGCGCTGCTCCAGATTGCGCTGTTGCGCCGCCGAAATTTCATGGTTGAAAATCACCAGGCCGGCCCCGGTTTGCTGCAGCGCTTCCGCGATCTCCTGCACTTTTCCGCTGCCGACATAAAAAGCCGCATCCGGACGAGAGCGTTTTCCCTCGACCACCGCCACGGGCTGCACGCCCGCGCTTTCAGCCAGCCGGTGCAATTCCTCCCGGCTGTCGACATAGTCCGCTTCACCGAAATCAATACTGACCAATACCGCGGTATCCGCGCCGCCGGGACGGTCAAACATCGAGAAAACTGCTCAAACTGCGTCTGCGGGATGTTCGAAGGGAATAGTCACCGGCCGCGCGGGCACGACGGTGGAAATGGCATGCTTGTATACCATTTGCGTAACAGTGTTCTTGAGCAGCACGACGTACTGGTCGAAGGATTCCACCTGACCCTGCAGCTTGATGCCGTTGACGAGGTAGATGGAAACCGGAATATGCTCCTTGCGCAGAATATTCAGGAAGGGGTCTTGTAACATTTGCCCTTTAGCGCTCATTTTTTCTCCAGATCGCTGTAATTATTAATTATGAAAGTCACTTTAATTGATTTTTGCGCCAATTGCCAGCGACTGGAATAAACATGGGGCCATTTGGATTTTGTTTCAAGCAGCATGGCTGTTTATGTTTT
>JAQTLK010000021.1 GCA_028714955.1 Sulfuricella sp. | reverse complement strand
ATGCCGCGCCCTGAGCGAGGGGGATCACGTCGTCCGCCGTGCCGTGAGCCATAAATACCGTTAGCGCGGCGTTGGCGGGGTTGGCTTCCACTTCCAGCGAGGTGGCCAGCGGCAGATAGGTGGAAAGCGCCAGCACGCCAGCCAGAGGGACGCCGTAGCGCAGCGCGGTATGGAGCGCGATGGTGCCTCCTTGGGAAAAGCCGGCAAGAACGATGCGGGTGGAAGCGATGCCGCGTTCAAGTTCGTGCCGGATTAGTGCTTCGAGCCGTCGCTGCGAGTTGCGGATTCCCTGCTCGTCTTCGTTTTGGCGCAGGTCGGGGCTTCTTATGTCATACCAGGCGGGCATGGCGTGGCCGCCATTGATGGTGACCGGCAGCAGCGGTGCGTGCGGGAAGATGAAACGCACTCGCATGCTTGATGGCAGGCCCAGCTCTGGCACGATGGGGGCGAAATCGTGGCCGTTGGTACCTAGGCCGTGGAGCCAGATGACAGCGCTATCGAGGTCGTCTCCCGTAACGATTTCAATCGCCTCCATCAACTTTTTTCCATGGAACTGGCGGCCATTCCTTTCATGTCATTTTCCTCCGGGCTGCATGGCCCTCATGGACGCAATGCAGATTTTGGGCGGAATGCCTGCAAGGCGTCCGGCCTGGTCTGCAGGTAAGGGCCGCCAATCAGGTCGATGCAATAGGGCACGGCGGCAAAGACGCCGTCCAGGGTTTCCTTGATGGCCTTGGGCTGACCGGGAAGGTTTAGAATCAAGGCATGTTTGCGGATTACGCCCAACTGGCGCGAGAGAATCGCGGTCGGCACGTATTTCAGGCTCACCGCGCGCATTTGTTCGCCGAAACCGTCGAGCACGCGATCCGCCACAGCCAGGGTGGCTTCCGGGGTGATATCGCGTGGCGCGGGCCCAGTGCCGCCGGTGGTGAGCACCAGGCAGCACCCCTGTTCATCCACCAGTTCTTTCAGCACGGCTTCGATCAGTTCCTGCTCGTCTGGCACCAGGCGCGTCAGTGCCTGCCACGGCATGGACAGTGTCGCATCCAGCCAGGCCCGCAGAGCGGGAATACCCTGGTCTTCATAGACGCCTTGAAATGCGCGGTCGCTCACCGTGACCAGGCCTATCCTTACCGCGCCTTGCGATGCCTCAGTCATGAACGGCTAGCTCAGTTTTCCGTGGCATTGCTTGTATTTCTTGCCCGAGCCACACGGACATGGATCGTTGCGTCCCACCTTTTCGCCGCCACGGATGAAGGGCTCATGCTTGCCTTCCGGGCCCTTGATTTCATTTTCATCATCCTGCCCCAGCGCCTCTGCGTAATCGGCATGGTGATATTGAATGTTGTCGGCGGCCGCCAATTGATCTTCCACGGCAGCCACATCGTCCTCGTTCTTTACTTGGACCGTCATGGTGATCTGGGTGACTTCGGTCTTGATGCGCTCCAGCAAGGCCGAGAACAGCTCGAAAGCTTCGCGCTTGTATTCCTGCTTTGGGTTCTTCTGTGCATAGCCGCGCAGGTGGATGCCCTGGCGCAGATGATCCAGTGCTGCGAGGTGTTCGCGCCAGTGGGTATCCATGCTCTGCAGCATGACGGCGCGCTCGAAGTGATGCAGCACTTCAGCGCCCACTTGTTCCTGTTTTGCCTGATACTGGTTGTGGGCGGCTTCGACGATGCGACGCAGCAAGCCCTCCTCGCCCAGCTTGGCATCTTCTTCCAGCCACTGGGTCAGCGGCAACTGCAATTGCAGTTCCCCGGACAATGCCTTCTCAAGGCCCGGCACATCCCACTGTTCCTCCATGCTCTGGTGGGCGACGTGCTGGCTGAAAATCTGGCCAATGACATCTTCGCGCATGGCGCGAATGGTGTCGGAAATATCCTCTGTTTCCAGTAATTCGTTGCGCTGGGCATAAATGACCTTGCGCTGATCGTTGGCGACGTCATCATATTCCAGCAACTGCTTGCGCATGTCGAAGTTGCGTGCTTCGACCTTGCGCTGGGCGTTTTCGATGGCACGCGTGACCCATGGGTGCTCAATGGCCTCACCTTCCGGCATCTTGAGGCGCTCCATGATGGAAGCGACGCGGTCGGAGGCAAAAATACGCAGCAGGGGATCTTCCAGCGACAGGTAAAAACGGCTCGATCCAGGGTCGCCCTGACGCCCGGCACGGCCGCGCAACTGGTTGTCCACACGGCGCGATTCGTGGCGTTCGGTGCCGATGATGTGCAGGCCGCCGCTGGCCAGTACCTGATCGTGCACCTTCTGCCATTCCGCCTTGAGCGCGGAGATTCTGGCGCTCTTCTCGCCTTCGCTCAAGGTTTCATCGCTGCGGATGGCATGGATGCCCCGCTCGATGCTGCCGCCCAGCACGATATCGGTACCGCGGCCGGCCATGTTGGTGGCGATGGTGATCGCCTTGGGGCGCCCCGCCTGGGCGACGATTTCCGCTTCGCGGGCGTGCTGCTTGGCATTGAGTACTTCATGCGGCAGCTTTTCCTGGTCCAGAATCGTCGCCAGCAGCTCAGAGTTTTCGATCGAGGTTGTGCCCACCAGTACCGGCTGGCCGCGCCCGTAACATTCCTTGATGTCGTTGATGACTGCCTGGTGTTTCTCCTTGGCAGTGCGGAAAACCTGATCCATGCGATCTTCGCGGATCATGCCGCGGTGGGTGGGAACCACTACGGTTTCCAGGCCATAGATCTGCTGGAATTCATAAGCTTCGGTATCGGCCGTGCCGGTCATGCCGGAAAGCTTGTTGTACATGCGGAAATAGTTCTGGAAGGTAATCGACGCCAGCGTCTGGTTCTCGCGCTGGATCTGCACGCCCTCCTTGGCTTCTACAGCCTGGTGCAGGCCGTCCGACCAGCGCCGCCCGGCCATCAGGCGACCGGTGAATTCATCGACGATGATTACCTCGCCATCCTGCACCACGTAGTGCTGGTCACGATGGTACAGCGCATGGGCACGCAGCGCCGCGTACATGTGGTGCATCAGGGCAATATTGGCTGCGTCGTAGAGACTGCTGCCTTCTGGCAACAGACCAGCCTGGGTCAGCAGTGCCTCGGCGGTTTCGTGGCCGGCCTCGGTAAGCAGCACCTGGTGGGCTTTTTCGTCCACGCTGTAATCACCCGGCCCATCCTCCTTTTCCTGTTTGACCAGCTTGGGTGCGAGCTCATTGATGCGGTAATAGAGGTCGACGTTGTCGTCGGCCTGCCCTGAAATAATCAGGGGCGTACGCGCCTCGTCGATCAGGATCGAGTCCACCTCATCGACGATGGCATAGTTGAGGCCACGCTGCACCCGTTCGGTGGGTTGGTACACCATGTTGTCGCGCAGATAATCAAAGCCGTATTCGTTGTTGGTGCCATAGGTGATGTCGGCCGCATAGGCCTGCTGCTTCTCCTCGTGCGACATTTGCGGCAGATTGATGCCCACCGAAAGGCCGAGAAAGTTGTGCAATTGCCCCATCCATTCCGCATCGCGCCGCGCCAGGTAGTCGTTCACTGTCACCAGGTGCACGCCTTTTCCCGACAGGGCATTGAGGTAGGAAGGCAGGGTTGCGACCAGGGTTTTGCCTTCGCCGGTGCGCATTTCGGCTATCTTGCCGTAGTGCAGCACCATGCCGCCAATCAGCTGCACGTCGAAATGGCGCATCTCCAATACCCGCTTGCTGGCCTCGCGCACCACCGCAAAGGCTTCCGGTAGCAGGTCATCGAGTGATTCGCCCTGAATGTGGCGCTGTTTGAATTCGTCCGTCTTGGCGCGCAACTCTGCGTCGCTGAGCGCGATCATGGATGGTTCGAGCGCGTTGATGACGCTAACGGTCTGGGTGTATTGCTTGATCAGCCGATCATTGCGGCTGCCGAAAATTTTTCTGACGAGCTTGGTAATCATGAACGCTTCAATAAAAAATAAGGCGCAAAAAATTGGGAGGCATGATTCGCCTCCCGCTGTTCCCTATCCAGGGACTTGCAGGTAACGCGCCGGGTTTTGCGGCGTGCCGTTGCTCAATATCTCGAAGTGCAAATGAGGGCCTGTGGAGCGGCCGGTGCCACCTACCTCGCCTATTTTCCGTCCCTGCAAGACGATATCGTCCACCCCGACAAGGCGCTTCGAGGCATGGGCATAGCGGCTAATCAGACCGTTGCCATGATCTATCGCGATCATATTACCATATTGGGGGTGATTGTCTGAGTAAACCACCACCCCGCCCGCTGCTGCTTTGATGGGCGGGCCGACTTCGGCCATGAAGTCCACCAATGCGTCCAGGCGCGATGCATGGGCTTGCAGTTGCCCCAGGCGCGCGGCCATGGCGTTGAGGTTTTCCTGCAGATAAACACGATTTTGTGCCCGATACTGCGATGACGGTATTCCGCCTTGAGAAAGCATGAAATAATACAGGCCGATAGCGATGCTAACCGGCAACAGCATCCACCCCAGCAACAGCATCACGGCATGGCGGTGGCCGAGCGTGATGTTTTTTCCACTGCCCAGGCGATCCGAAACGAAAATAATGTTCACGAGGCACAACCCTTCATGAGCGCACGCAAGCTCCAATCCTATTTCGGCGCAACGGCCACCCTTGCCGCCTTGGCCGGCCAGGCCGAGCGCATGCGCACATTGCAGCGGCATTGGGAGCAGGTCGCACCGCGGCCTTTAGCTGAAACATGCCAGGTTGGCGGCGTGCAGGACCAGGTTCTGGTGCTCTATGCAAATAATGGCGCCATTGCTGCCAAGGTACGGCAGATTGCGCCAACTTTACTGGATAAATTCAAAAAAAAGGGCCTTGAGGTTACTGCAATTCAGGTGCGCGTGCAAGTGCACCGCCCGGCACCGGATAAAAAGCCAGTCGGGCGCCCGCAGCTTGGTTCTGCGGGAATGAACAGCTTGCGTCAACTAGCCGAGCGGCTGGAGGCATCGCCGCTCCGGCAAGCGCTGGAGCGCATGCTGGAGCGGCACGAGAATTAGCATGATACGCTCTGCCATGGCTGGGCCAGCAGCGGCACGCCGGAGGTCAATCATGCCGTTTGGTTGTACAGGCGGGTCAGGAGGCCTGGCGCTTCTTCCGCCTGGCTGAAAGTGGCGAACTCCCATGCCTCCGCATCGGCGAGCAGGGTACGCAACAGGCTATTATTGAGGGCATGGCCGGATTTGAAGGCGGCGAAGGCGCCAATCAGCGGGTAGCCCAACAGGTAAAGGTCGCCGATGGCATCAAGCACCTTGTGTTTGACGAATTCATCTTCATAACGCAGGCCATCGCTGTTGAGAACGCGGTATTCGTCCATCACGATAGCGTTGTCCATGCTGCCGCCAAGGGCGAGCCCGTGGCTGCGCAGGGTTTCCACGTCCTGCATGAAGCCGAAGGTGCGGGCGCGAGAAATATCCCTGACGAAGGATGCCTGGGCCAGGTCCAGCGTGATGGACTGGCTCGATGTTTCGAAAACAGGGTGATCAAACGCGATGGTGAAGCTCAGCTTGAAGCCATTGTAGGGTTCGAACCGCACCCATTTGTCGCCGTCGTGCACTTCCACGGCCTTCTTGATGCGGATATATTTCTTTGCTGCGTTCTGTTCTTCGATTCCCGCGGACTGGAGCAGGAACACGAACGGCGAAGCGGACCCGTCCATGATCGGCACTTCGGCTGCGGAAAGGTCAACATAGAGATTGTCGATGCCCAGGCCGGCGAGGGCGGCCATCAGGTGCTCCACCGTGGACACCTTGGCGCCATCGCGTTCCAGCGTGGATGACAGGCGCGCGTCGCCCACGCTGTCTGGCGCAGCCTTGATTTCCACCGGCTGGGGAAGATCGATGCGCCGAAATACAATGCCGGTATTGGGGGCGGCTGGGCGCAGGGTGAGGCAGACCTTTTTCCCGGTATGCAAACCAACTCCGGTTGCCCGGATCATGTTTTTCAAGGTGCGTTGTTTGATCATGTTGTTGCGCCCTTGGCGAGCGGTAGAAATTTCACCGGGAGTATACGTGCTTAGCGCTTGAGCATCAATAAGTTATAAGGGGATCGTCAGGCAGCCGATGATGTACAGGCCATTGCGGGTTTGCGCCCGGTAAGCAAATATTCAAGCAATTCCCGTACCGACCTGATGGCTTCCCCGAAAGGCAGGCTTTCCGAACCCCGGAAAAACAAGCCTTTATCGATATCGCCACGCAAGGCGGCAGCGAGCTGGGAATCGATGCAGAACTGTCCCATCTTTGCAATTCCGTCGCGCAACCCGCAATCCGACAGGCAGTCAAGCACTGCGGCACATTTCGAACGGGCCGGGTTGGCGTAACGCATGAGCTTGAACTCGCGCCGCATATAGTTCTTCAGCCAGGGCGTCAGCACGGCGCGGGCGGGCAAGCCGGCGGCGCTCATGAAAGTGACGATGTCTTCCGGCTTGGCTTCGACCAGAACTTTCTTGAAGTTGGGATGAGCATCGCCTTCCACGGTAACGGCGAACGGCGTGCCGACCTGCACCGCGCTGGCGCCAAGACGGAGCAGGTTCCTCACCTTGTCAAAGGAATTGATGCCGCCAGCCGGGATGAGCGGAATGCGTTCGCGCTCGATACCAAATTCCCTGAACAACTTGAACACCCCCTCCAGCACACCGGGGAAGTCGAAGCGCGCGTCCATGATGTCATCCGGTTTCGGGGCGCCGAGGTGGCCGCCGGCATAGCGCGGATGCTCGATAACGATAGCGTCCGGCAGCCTGTTCTTGCGCATCCATTTTTTCAGCACCACGTTGATGCCGCGCACGTCGGACAGGATTGGGATTAGGGCGACAGCGGGAAAGTCGTGGGTCATTTCCGGCAAGTCGAAGGGCAGGCCAGCACCCATGACGATGGCATCAGTACCGCTTTCGCAAGCCTGGCGCACCAGTTGCGGGTGTTCCGTTACCGCTTTCATCACGTTGACCGCAACCATGCCATTGCCATTGGCAATTTGCTTCGCGCCTTTGATTTCGCGGTCGAGCGCTGCAAGATTGGCCTGGTCCATGGCTTCCCTGGTTTTCGGGTGGGTGGACCGTTCCATGAGGTCGGGGTGGTGACGCCGCAGGTCAATGCTGGCTATGGTCCCGATTGCGCCCTCGCCGGCGACCGCGCCGGCCAGGCCGTGCGCCGAGACGCCCACGCCCATGCCGCCCTGAACGATGGGAAGCAGCGCCTTATCCTTGAGTCGCAATAATGGAAGATCGATCCTGATCATGCTGTATTTGAAGTTAAAACAAAAGGGGCTGTATTCTAGGCCAGTTATTGCGCCATGCAAATAAAACTAATTTATGGGAAGATGGAATAGTCGCTCGATAGATGTTAATGTTGACAAATATCGTTATAATTGCCAACTTTACTGAATTCAAGTTTGAAGGTCAACGCAATGAGCAAGCATCACGAAGAAAAGTCAAAAACCACACCGATGCAAGTCGTCTTAGCCAGCGCAGGCGGCCTGATCCCCCCGCTGATTACCATTTTTCTGGTGGTGCAACTGGTGTTGAGCATCCAGCACAGCCATGTGGACAAGGATACGGATGAGACCCTGGCCAAGACCGTGGCCGAACGCATCAAGCCTGTGGGCGAAGAAAAAGTGGCAGACGCCAACGCCCCCAAAGTGGTAAAAAGCGGCGAGGAAGTATTCAATGCCGTGTGCACTGCCTGCCATACCTCGGGTGCGCTGAATGCTCCCAAGTTCGGCAACAAAGGCGACTGGGCTCCGCGTATCGCTCAAGGCTACGATACGCTGGTCAAGCATGCCATCGAGGGCATTCGTGCCATGCCGGCGCGCGGTGGCGCGGCGGATCTTTCCGATCAGGAAATGCAGCGTGCCGTGGCTTACATGGCCGATGCCGGCGGTGCCAAGTTTACCGCTCCCAAATAAACGTCTTCACGGAACATGAGGCATTGCGCGAAAGCACAATGCCTCTATTACATCACGGCAGTCTCATTTTCCCAGCATTGCCTTGATCTGGGCCAGCCGCGCCGAACCTTCGGCCTTTTGCGCACCGGGGTCGGTCTCGCCGCGCCCCGCGCCGCGCAAATCCTCCTGGTACAGTTCGCCGATGAAGCGGCTCAGATCGCATTTCTGCCATTCTCCGGCCCGTTTGCGCTTGTTGCAGTGACTGAGAGCGAGCCCCTTCTGCGCGCGCGTGATGCCGACGTACATCAGGCGCCGCTCTTCCTCGACGTGGCCGTTGTCGATGCTTTCGCGATGGGGCAGGATGCCTTCCTCCACCCCCACCAGGAACACGTATGGATATTCCAGTCCCTTGGCGGCATGCAAGGTGGAAAGGCGAACAGCGTCTACATCGCTATCTTCCCGGCTATCCAGAATATTGATCAGGGCGATGGTCTGGGTCAGTTCGATCACCGTCTTGCCATCCTCCTCTCCTTTCTTATTGATCCAGGCCACGAATTCCAGCACGTTGTCCCACTTGCTCTGCGCCGCGCGGTCCTCTTCCTGGTCGAACAGCCAGGCCTCGTAGTCGATGGCATTGAGCAGGTCCGCCATGATCTCCGCACAAGGCTCCCGCTCGGCACGGTCGGTCAGGTTGTTGATGAAGTTGCAGAACTCCAGCAACGGGTGATGCTGCTTTGCGCCCAACTGGTGCTCCAGGCCGGCCTCGAAGGCCGCGGCGAACAGGCTGATGTGGCGCTCCGCCGCGTAGTTGCCGAGCTTTTCCAGCGTCCCCGTGCCGATCCCGCGCCGCGGCGTGGTCGCCGCGCGGATGAAGGCCGGATCGTCATCGCTGTTGGCCAGCAGCCGCAGGTAGGCGATGATGTCCCTGATCTCTGTGCGATCGAAAAACGACTGCCCGCCGGAGAGCAGGTAGGGGATTTTCTCGTTGCGCAGCTGCTGCTCGAAAATCCGCGCCTGATGGTTGCCACGATACAGGATGGCGTAATCGGCGAAGCGCGTGCGGTTCTGGAACTTGTGCGTCTGCAGGCGCATCACCACGTTTTCCGCCTCCTGCTCCTCGTCCTTGGCCGCCATAACCTGGATCGGATCACCCAGCCCCAGGTCGCTCCACAGCCTCTTCTCGAACAACTTGGGGTTGTTGGCGATGAGGGTGTTGGCGGCGCGCAGGATGCGCACCGTGGAGCGGTAGTTCTGCTCCAGCTTGATGACCTGCAGGTTGGGGAAGTCATTCTGCAGCAAGTGCAGGTTCTCCACGTTCGCCCCGCGCCAGGCGTAGATCGCCTGGTCGTCGTCGCCCACCGCGGTGAAGGCGCCACGGCTCCCGCTCAACAGCTTGACCAGCCTGTACTGGCAGGTGTTGGTGTCCTGGTATTCGTCGATGAGCAGATAGCGCAACTTGTTGCTCCATTTTTCCAGCGCTTCCGGAACATTCTCGAACAGTTCGACCGGCAAGCGGATCAGGTCGTCGAAGTCCATCGCCTGATAAGCGCGCAAGGTATCCTGGTAAGTCTGGTAAATCTTGGCCAGTTGACGCCCGGTTTCGTCCTGTGCCGCCTCTGCCGCAGCGGCAGGCGAAAGCATGGCGTTTTTCCAGTTGGAAATGACTGACTGGGCACGCCTGATTTCCTTCTTGTCCGTAGTTTTCAGGATGTCGTTGAGGATGCCTGCGCTGTCCGAAGCGTCGAGCACCGAAAAGCGCGGCTTGTAGCCCAGGCGCCTGGCCTCCTGGCGCAGGATGTGCAGCCCCAGGGAATGGAAGGTGGTGACCGTGAGGCCGCGCGCCGCCTTGCCCTGCAGCAGTTTTCCGACGCGCTCCTGCATCTCCCGCGCCGCCTTGTTGGTGAAGGTGATGGCCGCGATATTGCCGGCACTGATGCCGCAGTCCTCAATCAGGTAGGCGATCTTGTAGGTGATGACGCGCGTCTTGCCGCTGCCCGCGCCCGCCAGCACCAGCAGCGGACCGTCGAGATACCTGACCGCTTCGCGCTGCGGGGAATTGAGTTTGGAAAGCATGGGCAAGGAAAAAATCCGGAAATAAGGCGGGATATTACCACGCTCCAGGTCGCCTTTTCCTGACGGACGCCGCGCCGGCCACAAGTTGAAATTGGCGAGCCATAAAGAAAAATTGGGTCATGGCGCAGTGTCGCCCCAAATCATTAAATAGTGCTGCGCCATGAGCGTTTCCCTCACTCCCGGCGGGAGCGGGGGACGAGACCCGAGACGAAGTTGCTTGCCGGGCATGGATGAGGCGGGAGATAATGTGTTGTCCGGGTTGATTTGCTTGCTACAAATTGCGAGGGAACAACGGCCCGCGGCCATAAGGCGCAAAAAATGATGCAAGAGGACCGTTTAGTTGATATTGAAAGCAAGATCGCCTTTCAGGAAGACCTGCTTCAGGAATTGAACAAGGCCGTCTATCAGCAGCAAAAGAAAATCGCCCGCCTGGAAGCAATCTGTCATTCCCTGGTCGACCATGTCAAGGAACTGTCCGAGGCTGCAGCAAGGGGGAACGGCGTCATTAACGAACGCCCGCCTCATTACTGAACCCGCCTCATTACTGAACCAGTGGAACGCTGATTTAGCCATCCTGGAAACCTCAGTTGACCGCTTCATGGCGTGCATAGGGCAATGAATCCGACAAGTTTCTTCCTGAATGATCGTTTCACCCGCCGGGTGACACCGCTACGAGGCGGATTGTACGGTTTTTGCGGCGCATGGCTCGACAAGGCCACCGCGAATGGAACGAATCAGTATTTCCCTGAAATTGCAAAGAGCCCACCATGCAAAATACCACCATGAGCACACAGGAACTGAACCGCCTGGAAAGTCTTCTCGCCTCCGATGTCTTCAGGAACGAAGCCATGCCGCTGGACATCCTGCAAGGATTTCTCTGCGCCACGCTGAGCGGGCCGGAAACCATCCCCCCTGGTATCTGGATGCCTCTGGCACTGGGCGAGTCGCCCGAGTACGAGTCTGCCGCGCAAGCCGATGAAGTGACCGGCCTGATCATGAAGTTCCATGACGCGATTGCCTCGGCGCTATCCGCTAATGAAGATTTCGAGCTGTTTCTTTATGGCCTTGAGGATAACCAGGAGCGGCTGGATTATGCCGCATGGTGTGAAGGTTATGTCTATGGCGCGCAAGTTGGCGAGCTGAACTGGTTCGAGGCGGCCGATGAGTTTGCTCCTGACCTGAGCGAAAAAATGGAAGTCTTCTTTCTTCTGAGCGGAATGCTCAAGGAGGACGCCCAGAAAAACAAGGAGCCCTGGCTAAGCAGCAAAGAGGAAGAAAAGGCGCTCGCCAAAGCTGAAGAGGCATTCCCGGCCACCATTCACGACATCTACCGCTTCTGGCGGGCACGGCGTAATCCACCCGCACCCGTGCGCCGCGAATCCCCCAGGATTGGGCGCAACGATCCTTGTTCCTGCGGCAGCGGCAAGAAATTCAAGCAGTGTTGCGGCAAGTCCCCTGACTAACAGGTGCTCGCCCCTGCCTGGCAGAATGCCAGCCCGTCATGCAACAGGCCGACATACTCAAGCCACGTGCCAGGTTTCAGGTGAGTTTGCTGGTCCAGTCATCCAGTTCCACGCAGGCTTCCCGAGAGGGGTTGTGCGGGTCGCGCAGGGCGTTGATCTGACACAGGTATTCATTGCCGCGCTTATCGTGCAAATTGATGTAAGGGCTGGGGCCATATGGCTCATAAGCGCTGGAGTCGGCGAAAATGAAATCGAATTCGCCATTGATATCGACTTCCAGCTTCCCTCCGTGGCTTTCTCCATAATCGTGCCAGCGCGTGTTGATATCCCCGCCCTCTATCACGGGGGACATTCTGGACGCTTTTTTGTCATGCCAGGCGACCATGACCGGTTCGATGATGAGAGGATCTTTGTCGGCAAAAGAGGTGGCGAGACTGCTTGCCGTCCGGTAGTCCAATTCCATGCCTGAATAATTGATGTGAGCTGTTTTCATTTTCATCTCCTTGACCGCCTGTCCTGATTGGGGCAGACCGAGTTGATGTGTCATGCATACGCGAACCATGCGTCGCGCGATTTGGGGCTCATGACCAACCCGCCATGGTTAGCGGGAATTTAATGGCCAATTGCTATATTTCAATATAGCACAATAGTTGACAAAGTCAATCGGGTATTATTGCTCGACTCCAGGCAGGTCATTAAGGTGAATTTCTTGGAGCCTGTCGGACTTATGGGGATCGAAGCGCAACGATTTTAGCAGGCAAGCCGCAAAGCGGCTGCTCGCAGAATTCGGTTGGGCGAGGACAGATTTTGCGAGTTGGGCGATAAAACCGCCCATCCCTGCCTACCCCGTTTGCGAGTTGGGCGATAAAACCGCCCATCCCTGCCTACCCCGTTTGCGAGTTGGGCGATAAAACCGCCCATCCCTGCTAACCCCATTAGCCGGTTTTGCAGGTCAATAGTCATTCTATTGACCAAGAAAGCGGTGAAATATGGACCGCCCAGGCGGATTCGCAGCCGATTCATCATATGTCCGACAGGCTCCTAGCGCAAGGCAGCGATCCGCTCCTCGATGGGCGGATGGCTCGAAAACAGTGACATCCAGCCCGGACGTCCGGCGATACCGGAAGTCGCCACGTTCTGCGGCAACGCGCCGGCCTCGATTCCGCCCAGGCGCTGCAATGCTGCAATCATCGGCCGCGGGCTGCCGAGCAGCTTGGCGGCACCCGCATCGGCACGAAACTCGCGCTGGCGAGAAAAATACATCACGATCATGCTGGCCAGTATGCCGAACAGCAGCTCGCAGACAAACACCGAAACCATGTAGCCGATACCGGGGCCGCTGCTTTCCTCGCCGTCCTTGCGCAGGGCCTGGTCGACGAAATAGCCGACCACGCGCGAGATGAAGATGACGAAGGTGTTGACCACGCCCTGGATCAGCGTCAGCGTCACCATGTCGCCATTGGCAATATGGGTGATTTCGTGCGCCAGCACGGCTTCCACTTCACTTTCGCTCATCGTTTGCAGCAGGCCGGTCGAAACGGCGACCAGCGCATGGTTGCGACTCGCGCCGGTGGCGAAGGCGTTGGCTTCACCTTCATAGATGGCCACTTCGGGCATCGGCAACCCGGCATTCCTGGCAAGGCGGCCAACGGTGTTCACCAGCCAGTGTTCGGCCTGGGTTTGCGGCTGGGCGATGACGCGTGCCCCAGTGCTCCACTTGGCCATGGTTTTGGACATGAGCAGCGAGATGAAAGAGCCGCCGAAACCTATCACAGCGGCGAAGCCGAGCAGCATGCCGAGACTCAGTCCGTTGGCGGTAAGGTAGCGGTTGACCCCGAGCAGACTGGCGGCAATGCTCAGCACCAGCATGACGGCCAGGTTGGTGGCAAGGAACAAAATGATGCGTTTCATGGCAAATCTCCTGTTGTAGTTGAATGGATCTAGTCTGCTTCCAAAGCGTCCCTACGCTTGTTGGACAGGATAGAGCTGCCCAGCGAGAGCGCGATCAGCGTCGCGCCCACCATGCCGGTCACGGCTTCTGGAATGTGGTATTTGGCGCCGGCCAGCATGATCGCCGCCAGCGCGCCGATGGCCCAGAACGCGCCGTGTTCAAGGTAGCGGTAGGTGCTGAGCGTGCCGCGTTCGACCAGCAGCAGCGTGAAGCTGCGCACGAACATGGCGCCGGCGCCCAGGCCCAGGGTGATGATGAACAGGTTGTTGGTCATCGCGAAAGCCCCGACCACGCCATCGAAGGAAAAGCTTGCATCCAGCAATTCCAGGTAGATGAATCCGCCCACGCCCTGGCGGATCACCGGAGTAACCGAGCCCTCCTCGCCGCCAACCAGCGCGCCAAGACCCTTGGCCAGAATGTAAGTGACCACGCCCCACACGCCGGCAACAATGAAATCGCCGCGCAGGCCGGCATTCAGCAGGCTTGCCATGAGCATCAACAGGGCCAGGGTGAACGCCGCCTCAATCGCCTCCATCTTGCCGAGACGGGTCAAAGGTCTTTCCAGCACCGCCAGCCAGTGCTCCGTTTTATGGCGGTCAACGAAGAAGCCGAGGAACACCATCATCAGGAAAGCACCACCGAAAGCGGCAATCTGATGATGCGCAGAGGAAATCTGCCGGGCATATTCCGCCGGGGCATGGAGCGCCAGGTCCAGCGCCCGGAACGGCCCCATGTCACCAACGACCCCGACGATCAGCAGGGGAAATACCAGCCGCATGCCGAACACCGCGACCAGCAGGCCCCACAGCAGGAAGCGGCGACGCCAGACGGCATTCCAGTTATTGAGCACGGTGGCATTGACGACCGCATTGTCAAAGGAAAGCGAGGTTTCCAGCACGGTAAGGAAAGCCACCGTGATGGCGCCCTGAATGCCGCCAAGGAAATATGCAGCAACCACGGCCAGCGTGCAAAACAGGAAGGAACCGTAGAAAAAGGACAGTTGCGGCTTCATCAATAATCATCATCCGTTACTCGATGCGCCATTCTAAACCCTGCGATGCTCCCGAAAAATCGATAAAATATTGACTGTTACTTCGACATAACCGAACAATGAAAATTCTCGCCTTCAACTACAAACACCTCCACTATTTCTGGGTGGCCGCCAAGGAAGGCAGCGTGACGGGTGCGGCGGCGCGCCTGGGCGTCGCGGTGCAAACCATCAGCGGGCAGATCGGCTTGCTGGAAAAAGCGCTGGGCAGGTCCTTGTTCGCGCCACAAGGGCGCGGCCTGGTGCTGACCGAGGCGGGACGGCAGGTACTGGGCTACGCCGACCAGATTTTTCTGTTGGGCGAACAAATGGTGGAAGACTTGCTGGGCGGCAACAGCGGCGGCGCGCTCCGCCTGGTGGTGGGAATTTCAGACGCCTTGCCCAAACTGGTTGCCTACCGGCTGCTTGATGTCGCTCTGCGCCTGCCGGTGGCAGTGCGTCCGGTGTGCCATGAGGGAGAATTCGGATCCCTGCTGGCCGACCTGGCATTGCACAAGCTCGATGTGGTGCTGACCGACCGACCGGTCGGCCCCGCCAGCAACCTGCGCGTGTTTGGGCATTCGCTAGGGGAATGGGACATCATGATCTATGGCAGCCGGAGCCTGGCCGAACGTTATCGTCCCGGCTTTCCGGACAGCCTGAATGGCGCCCCCATGCTTCTGCCAACCCGTAACAACGCGCTGCGCGGCAGGCTGGATCAGTGGTTCGAGGCCAAGTCAATCCGCCCGGAGATTGCCGGCGAATTCGAGGACAGCGCCCTGCTGATGACTTTCGGCCGCACCGGGCATGGCCTTTTCCCCGCGCCGGCCGCGCTGGCAAGCGACGTGGCGGAGCAGTTCAACGCCGAATCAGTCGGCTGGATGCAGGGGGTACAGGAACATTACTACGCCATTTCCAGCGAACGCCGCATCAAGCACCCGGCAGTCGAGGCGATACTTTCGGCGACGCGGGACAGGGGATTTGTGGCCTGAAGTCCAGCGCGATCAAGTCGCGCGGCAGTTCGGTGAGCACTTCTTCCCATGTACGGAACCATGCTGCGCGCGGAATGCCGCGAAAATCCGAAATAAGGTCCAACAAGAACGCCTCACAGAAGTTTTTTTGTCGAAAATCATTTAAAGTTATGAATAGCCATGAGCCGAAGTCGGCTTGGCTTGAGCGTATCAAATATTCCGTAATTTCATTGCTTTTCAACCATAAACTTTGGGAGTCCACAACATGAATAAAGGCGAACTGATTGATGCTGTAGCCAAAATTACGCAACACTCCAAATCCCAGACAGGAGAAATGTTCGATGCATTCATGGCCGTTGTCCAGAATGCGCTTACGAGTGGCAACGACGTGCAGATGATCGGCTTCGGCACCTTTGCCGTTGAGGAGCGTGCCGCACGCACTGGCCGCAACCCGGCGACCGGAAAGGCGTTGAAAATCCCGGCCAAGAGGGTAGTCAAATTCAAGGTGGGTTCCAAGCTGAAAGAAGCTGTGGCCAGCAGCAAGGGCAAGTAATTCCTGACGGGCGGCCCGCGGACCGCCCATTTTTCGCTTCCAGCCGCACCCCTTGTTCTCTGACCCGGCTAAAATCATCCTGGATATCCCACACAGCAAGTCTGTCGCGTGTCATTGCGTGGTATCGAGTTGAAACGAGGTACATCATGGAAACGCCTATCCACACCATGAGCGATTTATTCGCGCAACTGGGCTTGCCATCTGACCAGGCTTCTATCGAGCACTTCATCGAAACGCACCGTCCTTTGGCGAGTGGCGTTGCGCTGGCGGAAGCGCCTTTCTGGACGCCGGCACAGGCAGCATTCCTGAGCGAGGAAATTCTTGAGGACGCAGACTGGGCAGAGGTGATAGACGAACTGAACGCAGAGATGCACGCAAGGCGTTAACGCTTGAGCAAGACGCGCCTATCCATGCTCAAGACAAGCAGAATAAGTTACGGAGGAAGCGCCGCGATCGTTACCAGCATGGCACTGGTCAGCGGACTCGACGCGGCGGGAGCGACGAAATCCGTGGCTGTCAGCGCCCTGCTCGTCGCCGCGCTCGCCGACAATCTGACCGACTCGCTGAGCATTCATATTTTTCAGGAATCCGAACAGCTTGAGCAAAAAGAAGCCTTCGCCGGCACGGTGACGAACTTTGTCACGCGATTGCTGGTTTGCCTCAGCTTCGCCCTGCTGGTCGGATTCCTGCCAATTTCGATTGCCGTCGAAAGCATAATCGTCTGGGGCATGTCGCTCCTTGCCGCACTGACTTTCATGGTGGCGCGCGAACGCAAGGTCGGGGTCCTGCTCGAAATCGCCAAGCATTTGCTGGTTGCCGCCGCAGTCATCATCGTGAGCAAGGCGATCGGGCATTGGATCAGCGCGGCTCTCGACTAAGGTCTCGCTGCGCGAGTTTCACGTAAACGAAACAGGGCCGCCATCGGGTTGTTCCCGAAAACTATCTGAATTCATACTCCAGCTGCAGCCTGAAGGTATTGTCAGGCGTGGCTGAGGTTGTCCCAATCAGCCAGGCCGCGTTGTACCGGATGGACTGCTGTCCAGCAAGCGCAATTTTCCCGAAGATGGCGGGGCCGAGCTTGTGTTCCTGCGCGTCATGCGGCGCCCAGTGGTTCCATTCGCCCAGTTCGCCCAATCCCTGCAGACCGAACTCGAATGCTTCTTTCCAGCGATACTTGACCTGCCACTGGTACTGAAAAACGGTAGTATTCGGCGCATCGTCCGGGTCGCCGTCACCACCGAATTTTCGCTCGAACAGCAGGTTGCCGTTCAATTGCAACCTGTCGAACTCGGTTTGGAACAAGGGTCCGAACTTGAACTCGTTCGCTGCGCCGCCCTCACGGTTGACGGGAAATTCGAATTCGGTAATCAAGCCAATGTCCAGCGGATATTTTCCGGTTTCGGTCAGCTGGAACTTGTTTTCCCACTCCAGAATATTCAGCCTTGGCGCCACGCCTTCATGCTCGGTTTTCAGATATACCTCGGTAAACCAGTAATCGCTCGCCCCATACCCAAACCCCAGGCTGGCCGCACGGCTGACATCGCCGGAAGGCGAAGAGCCAAACTTGAAATCGACCTCCTTTTCGCCCTGCTCGACGGTGGGGGTATAGACGTAATCGGCTGCTCCGGCGAATACGGCTGCCGGGGAGAGCACTCCAGCACAAAGCGTTAAGGCAACGATCCTTTTCATCGAGTATTTCCTTTCTGGTTATTTGCCCGGCGAGAATGGCTGACCCCCTTCATGCCCAAGGCAATGGCCGCCAGGGTGAAAACATAAAATATCAATTGCATGCCGGCCGGCCTTGGGTCATACCCGATCAGGCCATGCAGCAACATGCCAGGCACGGAGCGCTCGGGCAGCACCGCCGAGGTATCCCACAGCGGAGCGGCAAGGCTGGGCAGGATATCGGCCTGGATCAGGAAACGTGCCGCCTGAGCGGCCATTCCGGCGGCCAGAAGCAATACCAGCAGGCCGGTCGCGGCGAAAAACCAGCGCAGCGGTATGCGCAACAGCCCGGCGTAAATGGCATAGCCCGCAGTAACGCCGCCGACAATGCCGGCAATGCCGCCCAGCAGCATCGACGAAGTCCCCGAGCCATCCGAGGTGGAGATGCCATACAGAAAAAGAACCGTTTCGGCGCCTTCGCGCAGCACCGCCAATCCGACGACGACCAGCAGAACCGAACATTCCTGCCGGCCATCCTGTATGGCATTGCCAACATTCCTGGCAGCCGCGGCCAGGGCGGCACCGTGCGACGACATCCAGATGTTGTGCCATGCCAGCATCAGCACCGCGACACCCAACACGGCGGCATTGAAGAGTTCCTGGCCGATGCCGCTCGCCATCGACGCGATGGCATCCGTCGACGCGGCAACCGCCGCGGATCCGGCCAGACCGGCCGCGAACCCCGCCATCAGCCAACGATTGCGGCCCGCCACGGAACTTGTCGCGGCGGCAATGATGCCAATAATAATGGCGGCCTCCAGTACTTCGCGAAACACGATGACAGCAGTGGCAAACATTTCGAATCTCCTCTTACCGCGCGACGATCACACCCTGGGCGGTTTTTTCGTTGAACTCGCCATAAAATCGGTAGCGCCCTGGAACAAGCGGGCCGATGTAGATCGTAGCGGTCGACTTGCCGGCAATCACTTTCTCGCGATTGAGGTCATGGCTCTCGAACTCTTCCGGGGTGGGGTCCCGATTCTCGACCGACAGTTTTATCTTCATGCCTGACGCCACCATGAGCTCTGCCGGCTGAAAGCGATGATCCTGGATGACCAGCGTGTGTTCCGCTTCCGCTGCCTGGCTGACGGAAGCGCAAATGACCGCTGCCGCACCCATGGCCAGGACAGCAACATTGCGGAAAGCAAGAAAAACGCCTTGAATAGTGCTCACAATAGCTCCTTGTTTGATATTCAGAATCATCATAGATTGATAATTGTTCTCATTATATATGATAACAATTATCAATTACAAGCCATGCTTAAAAAACTGCACCAAAAAATTCCACCAGAAGCGGATTTTCCAATATTCAGGCTGTCCAATTTGAAATTACGTTGTGCGGCCAGCATCGGTCGTGCTCGTAATTGATTAACTTGGGAGTATTTATCATGAGCCAGCTTTTCTCTTCCATCGCTCTGGGCAACGTGGCCTTGAGCAACCGCATCGTCATTTCGCCCATGTGCCAATATTCAGCCGAGCATGGCCAGGCGAGCGATTGGCATCTGATCCACCTTGGCCAACTGGCTCTCTCCGGCGCCGGCCTGCTGTTCATCGAGGCAACAGCGGTGGTGCCGGAAGGCCGCATCTCGCCGGGCGACCTCGGCTTATGGTCCGACCAGACGGAAACCGCGCTTGCGCGTGTCATCCGCTCCATTCGCCAGTACTCGTCAATGCCCATCGCCATGCAGCTGGCGCACGCCGGGCGCAAGGCATCCACCCAGACGCCGTGGGAAGGCGGCCGGTCAATTCCGCCGCAACGCGGCGGCTGGCAGACAGTTGCGCCCTCCCCCCTGCCCTATAACGAGAACGACGCGCTTCCGCTTGAACTGGATAAGGAGGGATTGCAGCGCATCCGCAACGATTTTGTGACCGCCGCGCAACGTGCGCATCGACTGGGTATCGACGTCATCGAACTCCACGCGGCACATGGCTATCTTCTGCACCAATTCCTGTCGCCCTTGTCGAATACGCGCAAAGACCAGTACGGCGGCACGCTGGAGAACCGCATGCGCTTTCCGCTTGAAGTCTTCGAGGCCATGCGTGGTGCCGTGCCGCATGACACGCCGGTGGGCATAAGGATTTCCGCAACCGACTGGGTAGCGGGCGGATGGGACATCGAGCAGAGCATCGTTTTCGCCAGGGAACTGCAGCGCAGGGGGTGCGCGTTCATCGATGTTTCGAGCGGCGGGCTGTCTCCCTTGCAACAGATTCCGGCCGAGCCTGGCTACCAGGTTCCCTTCGCCGCTGAAATCCGGCGCGAAACCGGCATGGCGACGATTGCCGTGGGCCTGATTACCGCGCCGGAACAAGCCGAAACTATCGTGTCGTCAGGGCAGGCCGACATGGTGGCGCTGGGCCGGGGAATGCTATATGACCCGCGCTGGCCATGGCACGCGGCGGCAAAACTTGGCGCCCAGGTGGAGGCGCCTAAACAATACTGGCGCGCGCAGCCGCTAACGCTCAAAACCTTGTTCAAATCAGGATGAAACCAGCGGATTGCGGAGGGGCAAAACGAAAACGCTCATACAGGTCAAGCTGCCGAAAAAGTGAACGCATCCGCGAAATACTCATCCGTCGTCAGCCCTCTTGCGGCAAAAGCCTGCCGCCCGGCTTCCACCATTTGCGGCGCGCCGCAGGCATAGACCTGGTAGCCGGACAGATCGGCGAAATCATCCAGTATCGCCTGATGCACCAGCCCGGTGCGGCCCGACCAGTTGTCCTCGGGAAGCGGTTCGGACAAAACGGGAACAAAGGCGAAATTGGCGTGTTCGCCGCACCACTGGCGCGGCAGATCGATCATGTAGAGGTCGCGCAGGCTGCGCGCTCCCCAGTACAGCACCATCTCGCGCTTGCAGTGTGCCTGCAGAGCATGTTCGACAATGGCCTTGACGGGCGCGAAGCCGGTACCGCCAGCCATGAAGATGACCGGCTTGTCGCTGTCCTCGCGCAAAAAGAAGCTGCCGTGCGGCCCCTCGAAACGCAGGATGGTTTTTTCCTGCATGCCGTTGAACACCACGTCGGTGAACAGGCCGCCCGGGATGTGACGGATATGCAGTTGCAGGAATTCGTCGTCGTGCGGCGCGTTGGCGAGGGAAAAGCTGCGCCGCTTGCCGTCCTTGAGCAGGATGTCGATGTACTGTCCGGCGAGAAACTGCAGGCGCTCGTTGGCCGGCAGCTTCAAATACAATACCATCACGTCGTGGGAAACCTTTTCCATCTTCTGCACGCGGCAGGGCATGGTCTTGATCGGGATGTCGCGCGCGACCCCGACTTCCCGGCACTCGATCACCACGTCGGTGAGCGGCCTGGCGGTGCAGAACAGGGCCATTCCGGCGTGTTTTTCGTTTTCTGAAAGTACGTTTTCCTGGTAAGCGCCGTAATCCACCCGGCCTTCCAGGATTTTCCCCTTGCAACTACCGCAGGCACCGTTGCGGCAGCCGTAGGGCAAGGCAAAGCCTTCGCGCAGGGCCGATTCCAGCAAGGTTTCGTGCTCATGGGCCTGATACTGGTGATTGCTGGGTTTGATGGTGACTTGAAATGACATGGGAGCACCCTGATTAAGAAACGAATGAAAAAAATTCTGATCGTTGGTTATGGCGACATCGGTGCGCGCGCCGCCAGCCTGCTGTCCTCGCGCTACCGCATTTTTGCCCTGACGCGCAGCGAAAATGCGCTGGAGCGGGCGCGTTGCCAGGGTGTGACACCCATCCCCGGCGATCTCGACCACCCTGCCACGCTAGGGAGGATCGCCGGGCTGGCAGATGCCGTGCTGCACTTTGCCCCGCCGCAACGCCACGGACAGCGCGACCTGCGCACGCGCCACCTGCTTGCGGCCCTGGCAAAGGGTAAAATTCTACCACGGCGCCTGATTTACATTAGCACCTCCGGTGTTTATGGCGACTGCCGGGGCGAGCACGTGAATGAAGCCCGCGCCCCCCGCCCCGCCACCCCCCGCGCAATACGCCGCGCCGATGCCGAATCCAGCCTGCGGCGCTGGGGCAAACGCAACGGCGTCAGGGTCAGCATCCTGCGCGTGCCGGGCATCTATGCGCCCGGCCGCCTGCCCGTGGAACGCCTGAAACAGCGCATCCCGGCACTGCGCGCCGAGGACGACGGCTACACCAACCACATCCACGCCGACGATCTGGCACGCATCGTCGCCGCCGCTTTGACACATGGCCTCCCCGGCAGGGTTTACAATGCCGCTGACGATACGCCGATGAAGATGGCGGACTATTTCGACCTGGTGGCGGATCATTACCGGATCGAGCGTCCGCGGCGCATCTCATGGCAAGAGGCACAACAAGAGATCTCCCCCGGCATGCTGTCGTACATGAATGAATCGCGCCGCATCGCCAACGATCGCCTCAAGCGGGAACTGGGCGTGCGCTTGCGCTACCCCGGCGTCAGGCAAGGACTGGAAGGAATACCGGATGCGGAATAACCCCAACAACGCCATCGGCGTATTCGATTCCGGCGTGGGCGGCCTTACCGTGGTGCGCGCCCTGATGGAGCGCCTGCCATTCGAGAACATTGTGTATTTCGGCGACACCGCGCGCGTGCCTTACGGCGTGAAATCGGTGGAAACCATTGCCCACTACACCCGCGAGATCGCCGAATTCCTGCTGCAGAAAGAGGTCAAGCTGCTCATCATCGCCTGCAACACCATGGCGTCGGTGGCCTCCCAGGTGGTCAAGGACCTCTCCCCGGTGCCGGTGCTGGACGTGATCGACGCCGGCGCGCTCGGCGCCATCGCCGCCACCAGCCGCCGGCAGGTGGGCGTCATCGGCACACCCACCACCATCAACAGCAACGCCTACGCCCGCGCCATTCACCAGTACGAGCCGGACGTGCGCATCTTTTCCCAGGCCTGTCCGCTGTTCGTGCCGCTGGTGGAAGAAGGCTGGCTCGACCACCAGGTCACCCGCCTCACCGCCCAGGAATACCTCAAGCCGGTGCTGGCGCAGGATATCGACACGCTGGTGCTGGGATGCACCCACTACCCGCTGCTCAAGCCCCTGCTGCAGGAAGCGGTCGGGCCAGGCGTGAAGCTGGTGGACTCGGCCGAAGCCATGGCGGAAGAAACCGCTGCCCTGCTGGGCGAACTCAAGCTCGCCAACCCGCAACGCGGCCAACCCGACTACCAGTTTTACGTCACCGACGTGCCGCTGCGCTTCCAGACCATCGGCGAGCGTTTCCTCGGACGCACGTTATCCAATGTACATGTCGTCAAATGGTAAGGAGTCAACAATGGCAAGGATTTTATATTTTTCCACCCTCGCCGAGCGCGTGGGCGAAACCATGGAAGAAATCAGGCTTCCGCCCGGCATCGAGGATTTGCATGGACTGCTGAAACTGCTGCGCATGCGCGGCGAGGAATGGCCGGTGTACCTGGTCGATGACAGGATCCAGGCCACGGTGAACAGGAATTTCGTCGAACTGGATGCGAAAATCAACAACCAGGATGAAATCGGCCTGATGCTGACGCGGCGCTGATTACTTCAGGCGCTTGTCCTCTTCCCGCTGCCATTCGCCCTCGATGATGGTTTCCTCCTGCGCCGGGCTGCTGCCGGGGATCGCCTTGGGGCGCGGCAGCAGCAGGAGCACCAGCGCCATGACATCGCTCACCACGCCGGGGAATATCAGCAGCACGCCGGCGAGCAGGGTGCGCATGCTGTCCAGCATGGCGTAGCCGAGCGGCTGGCCGGACTGCAGGGCGGAAAACAGGCGGCCGAACATGGCCAGCTTTTCTTCCTGGATCAACGTCCAGCCGACAAAAGCGGACAGAATCAGCCACAACAGCAACCACCAGCCGATCACGCCGGCCAGCTTCGCCAGCACGAAAATCTCCAGCGCCGGGAAACCGAGTAAAATGAATAAAATTAACAATACGCGCATGGTGTTGTGGAACCTCTTCTAGTCATTACCAATTTGCCCGGCCAGGACAGCGCACGCCGCGTGGCGGAAGCCTTGATTGCCGGGCGCCTGGCCGCCTGTGTCAACCTCCTGGCACCCTGTGCCTCGGTGTATCGCTGGCAGGGAAAGATCGAAACCGCCGAGGAAATCCCGCTGTTGATTAAAACACTGGCTTCCCATTACGGCAAGGTCGAGGCCATAATCAGGCAGCACCATCCTTACGAACTTCCAGAAATTATTGCAGTCCCAATCAGCGCCGGTTTGCCCGAGTACCTCGCCTGGGTGGCGGCGGAAACCGAACAAGGAATAGATTCATGATACGCTTGCTGACCATCGCCCTGCTCATGCTGCATGCCCTGCTGGCCCATGCCGGAGAGGGAGACCTGCTGGAACCGGAACAGGCTTTCAGGATGTCCGCCCAGGCGCTGGATGCGGAAACGATCGAAGTGCATTTTCAGATCGCCGATGGATATTACCTCTATCGGGAAAAATTCAAGTTCTCCGCCGAACCGGCCGGCGTGACCCTGGGCACGGCCCGGTTCCCGGCGGGGAAAATCAAACAGGACGAATATTTCGGCAAGGTGGAAGCCTATCACCAGAGCTTTTCCTTCAAGCTCCCGGTCAAGCTTGCCGCCGGGACAAGCCCGAACATCACCCTGAAAGTGGTTGCGCAGGGTTGCGCCGAAGCCGGGGTGTGTTACCCCCCCTTTGCCCAGACGGCACAACTCACCCTGCCCGCCGCATCGCCGGCGCCTCCTGCCGCAAAACCGGCGCCAGCGGCTTCCGGCGGACTGGCCGCGCTGGCATCGCTGGCCGGCCTGGGCGGGGCCAGGCAGGATGAATTTCTTGATCCCGACCAAGCCTTCAAGCTGACGATAAGCGCAAAGGATGGACAAACCCTGGCTGCCAGCTTCACCCCCGCTCCGGGCTATTACCTGTATCGCGACAAGATCAGGATCACCCTCAAGGACGCGACAGACAGCAGCATCGCCGCCCTGGAACTTCCCAAGGGAGAAACCAAGAACGACCCCAGCTTCGGCGCCACCGAAGTTTACCATCACCCCTTTGAAGCGACGGTTCGCCTGAAGGGAGCGGACAGGAAGATCACCCTGCTTGCCAGCTACCAGGGATGCAGCGAAAAGGGCGTATGCTATCCGCCGATCCTGAAAACCTTCGCCCTGACCCTGCCCGCACGGGACACGCAGGAAAACGTGCCGGCAGCCGCTCGCCCGCCTGCTGCGACAGCCACGCCAGCAACCACGGCCAAGCCCTCCGATTCCTCGCGCATCGCCGACCTGCTCAAAGGCGGCAATTTCTGGCTGGTGATAGCGAGTTTCTTCGGTTTTGGCCTGTTGCTGGCGCTCACGCCCTGCGTGTTCCCGATGATTCCCATCCTGTCCGGCATCATCGTCGGCCAGGGCCACCAGATTACCAAGTTGCGCGCTTTCGCCCTGTCCCTCGCCTACGTCATGGGCATGGCGATCACCTATGCCGCCGCCGGCATCGCCGCCGGACTGTCCGGCACACTGCTGTCCAACGCCCTGCAAAATCCGGCGGTGCTGGGCGTGTTCGCTTTTGTTTTCGTACTCCTGGCATTTTCCATGTTCGGCTTTTACGAGCTGCAAATGCCAAGTTTCATTCAAACCCGTTTCAACGATGCCAGCAACAAGATGAAAGGCGGCAACGCGGCCGGCGTATTCATCATGGGCGCGCTGTCGGCGGTCATCGTCGGCCCCTGCGTGGCCGCGCCGCTGGCCGGGGCGCTGGCCTATATCGGCCTGACCCGCGACGTGTGGCTGGGCGGCTGGGCATTGTTCGCCATGGCGCTGGGCATGGGCGCACCGCTGCTGGCCGTGGGGCTTTCCGCCGGGGCGCTGCTGCCGCGCGCAGGGGGCTGGATGGACGCGGTCAAGGCATTCTTCGGCGTGCTGCTGCTCGGCGTGGCGATCTGGCTGATCTCCCCCGTCATCCCGGCGGTGGCGCACATGCTGCTGTGGGCGGCGCTGCTGATCGTATCGGCGATTTATCTTCACGCCCTCGACCCCCTGCCGCAACCGGCCAAGGGCTGGTCCAAGTTCTGGAAAGGCGTCGGCGTGGTGGCGCTGATCGCGGGCATCGCCCTGCTGGTCGGCGCGCTTTCGGGCGGACGCGACATCCTGCAACCGCTGTCCGGCCTGCGCGGCGGCAGTGCGGCGACCGCGTCAGAAAGCAGCACGGTACGCTTCGAGAAGATCAACAGCATGGCCGAACTGGATCAACGCCTGCAGCGCAGCAACGGAAAAATCGTGATGCTGGATTTTTTCGCCGACTGGTGCGTGTCTTGCAAGGAACTGGAGCGCTTCGCCTTCAGCGATGCCGGCGTGCAGACGAGGCTCAGGGATGTGGTTCTATTGCAGTCCGACGTGACGGCCAACAGCGACGATAACAAGGCATTGCTGAAGAAATTCGGCCTCTTCGGCCCACCGGGCATCATTTTTTTCGATCGCTCCGGCAAGGAAATGGGCCGCATCATCGGCTATGACAGCCTGGACAAGTTTCTCGCCAACCTGGACGGCATTCTCAAATAAGCGCCAACACCCGGAAGCACGGCCGCCCAGCCTGAATCAACGCAATCACGCTGTCATTTCGCTGGCCGTCAACCCGCAAGTTGTCGCCATATAAGCGCAATAACTGGACAATTTGTACCCATTTACGGCAAACTTGCGCTCTATGAAAAACATACCGACGGGTGGCCTGATGTCCTCAGCGAGCCGAAAAATACTGGTATTGCACGGCCCCAACCTGAATCTGCTGGGACGCCGCGAACCCGAACATTATGGGCGCGATACCCTGGACAGCATCAATCAGCGCCTGCTGGATCTGGCCCGGCAAGCGCCGGCCAGCCTGGAAACCTTCCAGAGCAACAGCGAGGCCGAACTCATCGACCGCATTCATCGGGCGGGGCGCGACGGGGTGAATTTCATCCTCATCAATCCCGCCGCGTTTACTCACACCAGCGTTGCCCTGCGCGATGCCCTGGCGGGGGTGAACATTCCTTTCGTGGAGATTCACCTCTCCAATGTTTTCGCCCGCGAACCCTTCCGCCATCACTCCTACTTTTCCGATCTCGCCGTGGGCATCATCAGCGGCCTCGGGGCAAAGGGCTATGAACTGGCGCTGGAATTCGCACTGGCACAACCTTAAAACCAAAACAAGGGCTCATCATGGACCTGCGCAAACTCAAGAAACTGATCGACCTGGTGGAAGACTCCGGCATCGCCGAACTGGAAATCACCGAGGGCGAAGAAAAAGTCCGCATCAGCCGCTATGGCCAACAAGCACCGCAAATGATGCAATATTTCCCGCAGCAGCAGATGATGGCCGCGCCGCCCCCGGCCAGCCTGCCCGCGGCCCCGGCCACCCCCGAGGAACCGGCCCAGCCCGAAGGCCACGTGGTGAAATCCCCCATGGTGGGCACTTTCTACCGCGCCTCTTCGCCGGATGCCAAGGCGTTCGTCGAAGTCGGCCAGAACGTGACGGCGGGCGAAACCCTGTGCATCATCGAAGCCATGAAACTGCTCAACGAGATCGAAGCCGACCAGAGCGGCGTCATCAAGGCCATCCTGGTCGAGAATGGCCAGCCCGTCGAATACGGCGAACCCCTGTTCATCATTGGTTAACGGCCATATATGTTAGAAAAAGTCCTAATAGCAAACCGTGGCGAAATCGCCCTGCGCATCCAGCGCGCCTGCCGCGAACTCGGTATCAAGACCGTTGCCATTCACTCCGAGGCTGACAAGGAAGCCAAATATGTCAAGCTGGCCGACGAATCGGTCTGCATCGGCCCCGCCTCTTCCACCCTCAGCTACCTCAACATTCCGGCGGTCATCAGCGCGGCGGAAGTCACCGACTCCACCGCGATTCATCCCGGCTACGGCTTCCTCTCGGAAAACGCGGATTTCGCCGAACGGGTGCAGAACAGCGGCTTCATCTTCATCGGCCCACGCCCCGAAACCATTCGCCTGATGGGCGACAAGGTATCCGCCAAGGACGCCATGAAGGCCTCCGGCGTGCCCTGCGTGCCCGGCTCCGACGGCGCGCTGCCGGACGATGACGACGAAGTCATCAGGATCGCCAGGAAAGTCGGCTACCCCGTCATCCTCAAGGCGGCCGGTGGCGGCGGCGGGCGCGGCATGCGCGTGGTGCATACCGAGGCCGCGCTGCTCAACGCGGTCAGCATGACCCGCACGGAAGCCCAAAGCTTTTTCGGCAATCCGATGATCTACATGGAGAAGTTCCTCGAAAACCCGCGCCATATCGAGATCCAGGTACTGGCCGACGAGCACGGCAACGCGATTTTCCTCGGCGAGCGTGACTGCTCCATGCAGCGCCGCCACCAGAAAGTCGTGGAAGAAGCCCCCGCGCCTGGCCTGGACCCCAAGCTGCGCGACAAGATCGGCGAACGCTGCGCCGAGGCCTGCCGCAAGATCGGCTACCGCGGCGCGGGCACCTTCGAATTCCTCTACGAAAACGGCGAATTCTTCTTTATCGAAATGAACACTCGCGTGCAGGTCGAACACCCGGTCACGGAAATGATTACCGGCGTGGACATCGTTCAGGAACAACTGCGCATCGCCGCAGGCGAGAAGTTGCGCTACAGGCAGAAAGACATCCACTACCGCGGCCATGCCATCGAATGCCGCATCAACGCCGAAGACCCGTTCACCTGCGTGCCCTCGCCGGGCCGCATCACGCAGTATCACGTGCCGGGCGGACCGGGTATCCGGGTGGATTCACACGTTTACCACAACTACGTGGTGCCCTCACACTACGACTCCATGATCGGCAAGCTGATCGCCTACGGCGACAGCCGCGACCAGGCCATCGCCCGCATGCGCACCGCCCTCTCGGAAATGGTGGTGGACGGCATCAAGACCAACATTCCGCTGCACCAGGAACTGATGCACGATGCTGCATTCCTGCAAGGGGGCGCCAGCATTCACTACCTTGAGCACAAGCTGGCGGAAAGAAAAAAAGAATCCTTAACGTAAAATTCGCGTAGCGAGTCTTTGTCCCCCTCTCCCGCTCGCGGGGGAGGGCAGGGGTAGGGGAAACGGGCATGGCAAGTTTAATAATCGGATATGGCACTTTTGCCATGCCCGTTTGGATAAGGCGGAACCCATCATGGCCTGGCAAGCGCTGAAAATCGCGGCGGACGCCAAAACCGCCGAAGCCCTGAGCGATGCCCTGATGGATTTGGGCGCGCTATCGGTGTCCATCGAGGATGCCCATGCCGGCACCGCGGAAGAGCAGGAAATATTCGGCGAACCGGGCGAGCCGCCGGCAGGGGTATGGCAGGACGCGCTGGTCAACGCCCTGTTCGAGGCCGATGCCGATTTGCCCGCCATCGTTGCGGCAGCGGCTGAAGTGGCCGGACTCGACACGCCCCCCGGTTTCGAAGTGGAAGCGGTCGCCGAGCAGGACTGGGTGAGACAGACCCAGGCCCAGTTCGCGCCGATTCCGATTTCGCCGCGCCTGTGGATCGTGCCCACCTGGCATGAAGCGCCCGACCCCGCCGCCATCAATCTCGTCCTCGACCCGGGGCTGGCCTTCGGCACTGGCAGCCATCCCACCACCCGCCTGTGCCTGCAATGGCTGGACCGCAACCTGCACGGCGGCGAAACCCTGCTCGACTACGGCTGCGGTTCGGGCATCCTGGCTATCGCCGCGTTGAAGCTGGGCGCCGGGAAGGTGGTGGGCGTGGACATCGACTCCCAGGCGATTCAGGCCAGCCGCTTCAATGCCGGACAGAACCAGGTCTCGGCCGAATTTTATCTGCCCGATGACGCCCCCGCCGTCAAAGCCGACGTGGTGGTCGCCAACATCCTCACCAACCCGTTGAAGATGCTCGCCCCCATGCTGGCCAACGCCGCCCGGCCCGGCGGACGGATCGTCCTTTCGGGCATTCTTTCCCACCAGGGCGAAGACGTCCTTGCGGTTTACCGCGAGTGGTTCGATATCGAAGTGGCGGACGAATCGGAAGGGTGGGTGTGCCTGTCAGGCGTCAGGAAGGCATGACCCGGATCACCACCTGCCCGCGATGCAACACGCGCTTTCGCGTCACGGCGGCACAGTTGGCCGCGCGCAAAGGCGACGTGCGCTGCGGCCGCTGCAGCCATGTATTCAATGCCTACGAAACACTGGCCGAGGAAACACCCGAGGCCGAACTGCACCCGGACGTCGAGGCCCCTCAGCCCGCGACGCCTCATGAAGAAACATCGCGACCCTCTCCCGCTGTAGCTGTAAATGAAGCGGAAGCGTCAAGCCTCCCGATGGAGGCAAACAATGCCCTGCCGGAAGAGCCCCTGATCGATTTCCAGGTGGACGCTTTTCCGGATATCGAATCCAGCGAGGAAGCGGCCGCACCCTTGCAATGGCCTCAAACGGAGTCCCCGCCGCAGCCCGAAGCCGAACCGGCGGCGCAGCCCGAAGCCGGGCCGCCGGCGCCAGAACCGGAACCCACGGCGAAAGTCCGCGTGGTCCGGGTCCAGCCGCCTCCCCTCGCCATTGAAACCCGGGTTTCCCCCGACAGCCCAAAATATGGCCCGCCCCCCAAACCCAGACGCGCCTGGCCGTGGGTGCTGGCCAGCCTGCTGCTCCTGGCCGCACTGACAGGGCAAGTCATTTATTTCCTGCGCGACAGCATCGCCGCCAATTACCCGCCCACCCGCGCCATGCTCGAACAGGCATGCAGACAACTCAACTGCCGCATCAGCCTGCCGCAAAATCCCGACCTGCTCAGCATCGAATCCTCCGAACTGCATGCCGACCCCACCCGCCCCAATATCGTGGTGCTCACCAGCACCTTGCGCAATCACGCCGCCTACGTACAGTCCTACCCCACGCTGGAACTGACGCTCACCAATACCAAGGACGAAATGGTGGCAAGGCGGCTGATCCTGCCCAGGGAATACGTGCGGCAAACATCGAGC
>JAQTLK010000020.1 GCA_028714955.1 Sulfuricella sp. | reverse complement strand
GTTTGCCATGTGCGGCAGCAGGGCAAGGGTAATGTTGTGCGGCGCATGTTTGCGGACGTGGAAGCAGATGCCTACGTGCTTGTCGATGGAGATGATACCTATCACGCGCCAAGTGCCCCGGAGATGATTGCAAGATTGATTCACGAGAAACTTGACATGGTCGTTGGAGGGCGGGTAACCGATGAAACGGCGGCCTACCGCTCAGGCCATCGTTTTGGCAACTGGATGTTCACCGAATTCGTCGCACGGCTTTTCGGCCGGGGATTTACGGATATCCTTTCAGGTTACCGTGTATTCTCGCGCCGTTTTGTAAAATCCTTCCCGGCGCTCGCCACGGGGTTTGAAATCGAAACCGAGCTCACAGTGCATGCTCTTGAGCTTCGCATGCCGATCGAGGAAATTGCCACGCCGTACAAATCCCGGCCCGAAGGATCAGCCAGCAAGCTCCATACCTACCGGGATGGGTTTCGCATCCTGAAAACCATTTTCAAGCTCTTTCGGCAGGAACGCCCGTTGGTGTTTTTTGGCGGTATTAGCTTGTTTCTTTGCGCCGCCGCTCTGCTGATTTCGCTGCCTCTGTTTGTGACTTATGCTGAAACCGGCCTGGTGCCGCGCTTCCCGACCGCTATTCTGGTTAGTGGCATGGTGTTGATGGGCGGGCTTTCGGCAGTCTGCGGCTTGATTCTGGATACCGTTACGCGCGGCCGTCATGAAATGAAGAGACTGGTCTATTTGGGAATCGAGGCTCCGGGAGGACATACTTGAACCAGTTTTTTCGGTTCTGCGTAGTCGGCGCGGTTGGCTTTGTAATTGATGCGGGCATCCTGCAATCCCTGGTGTCGGGTATAGGGGCAAACCCCTACCTTGCCAGGATCATTTCCTTTCTCGTTGCCGCCAGCGCTACCTGGTTGATGAACCGGCGTTATACGTTCGAGGTCGAACACGCCGCCACCCATTCGGAGTGGGTGCGCTACGTTGCCCTCATGGTGCTTGGCGCTGTGGTGAACTATGGGGCATTCGCTATCTCCATTACGGCATGGAGCCTGGCGCGCGCGCAGCCGTGGTTGGGGGTGGCTGTCGGTTCGGTTGCTGGCCTGGGCATCAATTTTATGACGTCTCGGCTGTTGTTTCGCGGCGCCAGCACATAATACCAGTGTACTGTTTCACGCTAAACGGCACTTTAATTGTTGAGGCAAGTAGGGTGGATAAAGCGCGTAGCGCGTATCCACCGTCCGCTGCCTGCACTGTGCGAGGCCGAAGCTGGTGGAAACGCTGCGCTTTTTCCACCCTACAATTTCACGTTTCAACAGGACAGGTTGCTGCGATAATTTCATTGCTTTGGGCGAGGTATCGAACCGATGCCAACACCTGGTTTTCTTTTGTCTCGGGCGGTAATTTCTGATTGAGGAAGAGGGATGAATTTTCCGAGGTTTTTGTTTGGCCTGGCGGTTTTTCTGCTGCCTGTTTTCTCATTTTCGGCGTCCGCGGATAAATTTGGTATCCATGCATCCCCAGTGACGGCATCGATAACCGAGATCGTGCTCAGGTTGCAGGGGGATGCCGCCGGCGACGATATTCAGCCTGTTTCCGACGCGCAGATGGCGCGTCTGAACACAGCGGCTGGCCTGCGACTGACTTCGCGCGGCCTTGCGCGTAACGGTGGGCAGGTGTTTGACCTGCCATCGCCGCTGAGCGTGGAGCAGGCGCGTGCGCTGGTGAACAGAATCCGCCTCATGCCGGATGTGTTGTGGGCGGAAGCGGGGGTGCCGCGGATGGATATGACCAAGCCTAAAAGCAATGGTCAGGTCGCGGCCAGCGGTGGTGACCGGATTGTCGTCAAGCTCAATGATCCGGCAAGCTGGCGCGCGGCGGAGCGGAATGAGACGCTGGATGCGGTGGTGCTGGCGCGGCTGGGCCGGATTGCCGGTGTGTCGCTGGCTTATTTGCGTCCCATGTCCAGCGGGGCGTTTGTGCTGATGCTGCCGCGCAAAGTCAGCGCTGCCGAGATGGCCGAAATCGTCGAGCGCCTGCAGCGCGATCCCCTGGTCAAGTATGCCGAGCCGGTGCTGATCGAGAAACCGATGCGGGCGCCGAACGATACCCTATATCCGCTACAGTGGAATTATTTTGAGCTGCCCGGTGGGGCCAACCTGCCGGGGGCCTGGGATATGACCAGCGGCTCTGCCGGAGTGGTGGCGGCCGTGCTGGATACCGGCATTTTGCCTCACCCCGATCTCGCCGGGCGTTATCTGGCTGGCTATGACATGATCACCGATGCCTGGCAGGCCAACGATGGCAATGGGCGCGACAGCGATCCGCGCGACCCGGGCGACTGGGTGGCTGCCGGTGAATGCGGCGCCGGGGAGCCGGCGGAATCCAGCTCCTGGCATGGCCTGCATGTGGCCGGGACGCTGGGGGCCGCTTCCAATAATGGCCAGGGAGTGGCAGGGGTGACATGGGGGGCGAAGATCCTGCCGGTGCGGGTGCTGGGCAAGTGCGGCGGGGATTCCAGCGACATCGATGACGGCATTCGCTGGGCCGCCGGACTCAGCGTTCCTGGCGTTCCCGCCAATGCCAACCCGGCGCGAGTGATCAATTTAAGCCTGGGAGTTGCCGCGCCATGCGGTGTGAGCAGACAGGCGGCCATCAATGACGCGCTGGCCGTAGGAGCGGTGGTTGTGGTGGCGGCGGGCAATGAGGATATGGATGTGGCCAACAGCTCGCCAGCCAACTGTAGCGGGGTGATTTCCGTCGCCGCGCATGCGCGCGATGGCGATATTACCGGTTACAGCAATTATGGCGCGGGGGTGAAGATTTCCGCTCCCGGCGGGAATGGCCCGGAAGGCGGAGCGGACGCCATCGACTCCACTTACGATAGCGGTACTAACGTGCCGGCGTCCTATACCTACCATTCCCTGAGCGGAACCAGCATGGCGACCGCCCATGTATCCGGCGTGGCGGCGCTGATGCTTTCGGTGAATGGCGCGCTGACGCCGGCCCAGGTGACCGCGCTGATGCAGGGTAGCGTGCGCCCTTTTGCCACTGGGACCTGGTGTTTTTTTAATGCGGGAAATTGCGGCGCGGGGCTGCTTGATGCGGCGGGGGCGGTGCGTGCCGCAAAGCAGGCCGTTGTTTCCGACGAGATGATCCTGACTCTCGAGGAGCCGGTTTCTGGCGGCAATGCATCCGGGGTGTCGAATGTGCGCGGGTGGGTGGTGTCGCCGAACGGGATTCAGCGGGTGGATTTGTACATGGATGGGGTGTTTGTTTCCGTATTGCCGTCCGGGGGAACGCGACCGGACGTTGGGGCGGTTTATCCTTTCTATCCTGGCGCGCTGAACTCGGGTTTTTCGCGCGCATACAATTATGGCAATCTGAGCGCGGGTTCCCACACATTCATGGTGAGGGCGACAGATAATACTGGAAATTACAAGGATGCCTCGGCCACGTTCAGCGTGGCGAGATTTCCGAGCAGTTTCATTACGAACCCGGCTGAGGTGAGTCTGCTGGGGTCGAGCGCCACGGTGCTGGACGGAAACACATTCCGTCTCAACAACGTGGTGGTGCAGGGTGTGGCCTACAATCTCACCTTGCGCTGGAATACGGCTGCCCAAGGATTCAGACTTATCGCTATCGATTCTGTGACTGGCATTATGACGGCTAATACGTCTGTAATGGAAAATCCTTCTACTACTGTGGCGAGTGACATCATTTTGACTCTCGAGGAGCCGGTTTCTGGCGGCAATGCATCCGGGGTGTCGAATGTGCGCGGGTGGGTGGTGTCGCCGAACGGGATTCAGCGGGTGGATTTGTACATGGATGGGGTGTTTGTTTCCGTATTGCCGTCCGGGGGAACGCGACCGGACGTTGGGGCGGTTTATCCTTTCTATCCTGGCGCGCTGAACTCGGGTTTTTCGCGCGCATACAATTATGGCAATCTGAGCGCGGGTTCCCACACATTCATGGTGAGGGCGACAGATAATACTGGAAATTACAAGGATGCCTCGGCCACGTTCAGCGTGGCGAGATTTCCGAGCAGTTTCATTACGAACCCGGCTGAGGTGAGTCTGCTGGGGTCGAGCGCCACGGTGCTGGACGGAAACACATTCCGTCTCAACAACGTGGTGGTGCAGGGTGTGGCCTACAATCTCATCCTGCGGTGGAGTACGGCCACGCAGGGGTTTGCCTTGGTCGGGATATAATTTTCTGCCTTAGGGAACCACTGATTTATTACGTGGCCCTGTCATTGCGAGCGTAGCGAAGCAATCTCGATTCCAGCAAATCAACAAATCACAGATTGCTTCGTTGCTTCACTCTTCGCAATGACGAATAAATCAGCGGTCCGGTTTCGACCAGATATTTTTTCACCGCCAGTGCGCGCAGCTGGGAGAGTTTCTGGTTATGCCGGTCGGAGCCCAGATCACAGGTGTGGCCAGTGAGGCGAATGTTGCCGGAGTATCCCGTCGTATGAAGCGTCGTGATGACCGGGTCGAGAGCGGTTCTGGCTTCGGGCGTCAGCTTGTCGCTGTCGATTTTGAAAAAGGCGTCGGAAAGCATGGCTGCCGTGGTTTTAACCATGCGCTTTTCGGTTTTTGCCTGGCTTTGGTTTTGTCCGACAGACGTTTCGGTGGGCTGGACGGTATTGGCCGGTGCCTGGGTGAGGCGGTATTCGCGTTCCGGGCGATGGCTTTTGCCGCCCAATTCATAGCGGTTTATGAAATAGAGGCGTCCTGGGAATACTGGCGCTCATCCTGCTTGGCGGCAATAATCGTTTCGCCCAGGGTCGATCTTGTTTCGCTGATGGCGCGGCGACCGCTGAGCGCCGTGGAAACATAGGCGTCGAAAAACAGGTTTCCTGCTCCAGCCCTCCGCCCAGGGTGAGCTTCTGGTCGTGTTGATTATTCTGGTCCAGCGCCGCAAAAAGCTTGCGTAGACTCTGGTTGGACGCATTTTTCGTTGTGCCGTCAGGGGTCCAGTGGTAGTTCAGTTTAAGGCCGCCCGCCGATCCGCTGGCCCATCCCTCGCCTATCCACGCGGCAAGGCTGTCTTCCGAGAAGACCCAGTAGGCCTCACCGTGGAGTTTGGTTTGGTGTCATAACCGACGCCAATGCGCCCGTTGCTGCCAACATAGGCAAGATTTCCCGTCTGAGCTTGCGGCTCCGGCGGCTCCGCCGCAGTGACGAAAGGAGAAAAAATCGCCAGTCCGGCGGCGACAAAATGGGCTTTTTTGGTGTTCATCATGGGTAAGAGTATGTGCTTATTGAATAAAGCCCGGGAGCATCCCCGATTTTTCTTGTAAAATCAACCATGCAAGCCGATGAAGAAGTCGGCGTCGAAATCATGAGAGTTGAATAATCAAGCGGGGCGCTTATTTGCCGGATCTGGATTTGCGGTGGAAGTCGGAGTAATCGGGCAAGCATCCCCATCCTGTGACGTTGTAATCGTCAATTACAATGCGGGCGGGTTTTTGTCTGGCTGCGTTGCCTCGGCGCTCGCAGAGGGGGCGCGTAGCGTCATCGTGGTGGACAACGCATCGGGCGATGACAGCCTGGCGCTACTGGAACAGTCTTGCCCGGATAAAAGCCGGCTCAAGATTCTGCGCAATGCCGCCAATCTCGGTTTCGCCGCCGCGTGCAATATCGGCGTCCATGCCTCCACGCAGCCGTTCATCCTGTTTCTCAACCCCGATGCCACGCTGGCGCCGGGTGCGCTGGCATGCCTGATGGAAGCGCTCGCCGCTGCGGAAGATGCCGGCATGGCCGGCGGGCTGCTGTGCAATCCGGATGGTTCCGAGCAGCCTGGGGGACGGCGTGTTTTTCCCACTCCGGGACGTGCTTTCATGCGGGCGTTCGGGCTTTCCCGGCTGGCCGGCAGGTTTCCGGGGTGGTTTCCGGATTTTCTGCTGCACGAGGCGCCACTGCCAGCCGAAGCGGTGGCGGTCGAGGCGATTTCCGGTGCCTGCATGCTGGTTGAACGGGCTGCCATGGAGGATGTCGGCTTATGGGATGAGGGCTATTTCCTGCATTGCGAGGACCTTGACTGGTGCATGCGCTTTCGCCGGAAGGGCTGGCGGATCCTTTTTGTGCCCGGCGCCAGGGTGGTTCACCAGTGGGGCGCATGCAGCCGCGCGCGCCCGGTTTTCGTCGAGTGGCACAAACATCGGGGCATGATGCGCTTCTACCGCAAGTTTTTCCGCCAGCAGTATCCCGGTGCGCTGATGTGGCTGGTCGCGACCGGGGTGTGGCTGCGCTTTGGCGCGGTGGCTGCGTATTACACCGCCCGGCGGCTACTGAGAGGCGGGCATGGCTGAGCGGCGTGTTGGCCTGCTCGGCGCCACGAGCCTGGTCGGAAGCCTTCTGCTGCCGTTGTTGGCGCGGGCGGGGTGGCAGGTTGAGGCGTTCTCCCGTTGCGAGCCATCATCGGAAAGTGCCGGGGTGACTTGGCGGATACTCCCTTCCGGGCGTCTCCCGCAAGGGGGGGAGAAAACCGAATATTGGATTTGCGTTGCGCCGATCTGGGTGCTGCCGCAATATTTTGACCTGCTGGAGGCATGTGGTGCCCGGCGCGTAGTTGCGCTTTCCTCCACCAGCCTGTTTACCAAGGGAGATTCATCCGATTCCGGCGAACAGGCGATTGCCGTGAGACTGGCCACAGGCGAGGGCGCATTGCGCGCCTGGAGCGAAGCCAAGGGGGTGGAATGGGTGATTCTCCGCCCCACGCTGATCTATGGATGCGGGAGGGACCGGAATATTGCCGAAATGGCACGTTTCATGCGCCGCTTTGGTTTTTTCCCATTGCTGGGTCGGGCTGGTGGCTTGCGCCAGCCTGTGTATGCCGAGGACGTGGCTTCGGCCTGCCTTGCGGCACTGGTTTCGCCGCAAGCGAAGAACCGGGCATACAATCTTTCGGGCGGGGAAACGCTTTCCTATCGCGACATGGCAAGCCGGGTTTTTGTCGCGCTGCGGCGCCGTCCGATGCTGGTTATGGTGCCGCTGTGGGCTTTTCGCCTGGTGCTAGTCTTAATGCGCCTGTTGCCGCGTTACCGCCACTGGAGCGCGGCGATGGCCGAGCGGATGAACCGCGATCTGGTGTTCGACCATGCGGATGCGGAGCGTGATCTGGGCTATGTCCCCCGAGCTTTCCGGCTGGCGGCGAAGGATTTGCCGTCATGAAACACGCTCTGCTGCTGTTGCTATCCTCCGGACTGCTGGCGTGGGCGGGCTCCCGCCTGGTGTTGCGCCAGGCGGGACGGCTGGGCCTGGTGCAGGCGCCCAACCGGCGTTCTTCCCATGTAAAGCCGACGCCGCATGGCGGGGGCATTGGGGTTGCGCTGGGCGGCAGCGCGGCGGGCATCTGGCTGGCCTGGTTTCATGGCGGTGTATTCTGGCCGGTTTCCGGCCTGGCTTTTTTGCTGGCGGCGCTGGGTTTGTGGGATGATATGCGGCATTTGCCCGTGCGGACGCGGTTTGCGGCGCAGGTGTTGCTGTGCGCCCTGTTGTTGCAGGCGCTCGGGGGCTGGTCTCCCGCGGTAGGCGGGTTGTTGCTGTTTGCCGGCGTGTGGTGGGTCAACCTGTTCAATTTCATGGATGGTATAGACGGCATCGCTGCTTCGCAGGCGCTATTCATGCTGGTGGCCGGGGCGCTGCTGGGGGCGTGGTTCCATCCGGGCGTCGCGGGCACGGCGGGGTGGCTGTGGATGCTGGCGGTGGCGGCCGCGGCGCTGGGTTTCCTGCTGCTCAACTGGCCACCGGCGCGTATCTTCATGGGCGACGTGGGCAGCACCTATCTGGCTTTCATGATTTTTGCGCTGGCCCTGCTTTCGGTGCGCGAGGGCTGGCTTACTTACCCGGTGTGGCTGGTACTCGGGGCGGTATTCGTCGCCGATGCCAGCGTCACGCTGCTGCGCCGCATGCTGGCGGGGGAGCGCTGGTTCGAGGCGCACCGCAGCCATGCCTACCAGCGCCTGTCGCGTCGCTGGGGCAGCCATCGGCGCGTGACACTGCTGGCGATCGCATTTAACCTGCTGTGGCTGGCTCCGCTGGCGTGGGCCTGCCTGGCGCGGCCCGGCGCGGCATGGATTTTCATGGCGCTGGCCTATGTTCCGCTGGGTGTGGCCTTGCTGGCGCTTGGGGCGGGAAAACAGGATTGAGCAAGCATGCCTTACCGTTTTAATTCTCCTTTCATACATCGCCACCTGGTCGGTATGGGGCGCGCGCGCAAGCAGGCGCTGATGGTCGCGGTCGACGTGCTGCTGCTGCTTTTTGCTGGCTGGGCAGCTTACGTCTTGCGCCTGGGAGAGTGGTTCGTGCCCAATTCGCGCCAGGTATTGCTGTTGCTGGCGGCGCCTATGCTGGCCCTGCCGGTCTTCCTGAAGTCGGGGCTGTATCGCTCGGTGATCCGTTACATGGGCGAATACGCGATATGGACCACGGTGCGCGCGATGACGCTGGCTGCCATTTTATGGGCGGCACTGGCTTTTCTGACCGAGATGCGGGGTTATACCGGCTTGCCCCGTTCGGTGCCGCTGCTCTACTGGATGCTGGGAATGCTGCTGGTGGGCGGCAGCCGCTTCTTGTTGCGCTGGCTGTTGTGGGTGCCCCTGCGTGAACGCTTTCAGGGCCGGCAGGTGCTGATCTATGGTGCCGGAAATGCCGGGCGGCTGCTGGCGGCTTCCTTGCGCCAGGGCAGGGAAATGTTCCCCGCCGGTTTTCTCGATGACGATGAAGCGCTACAGGGCAGCGATGTGGCCGGTCTGCGCGTCTATGCGCCGGAACAGTTGCCGTGGCTGATCGAGCACTTCGACATTCATGATGTGATCGTGACGCTGCCTTCCGCCTCGAGCGCGCGGCGGCGGGCGGTGGTGTCCTTTCTCGAACAGCACCTGTTGCGGGTGCGCATTCTGCCGTCATTGGCCGATATCGCCAATGGCCGTCATGTGGTGAACATGGTGCGCGAGGTGGATGTCGGCGACCTGCTGGGGCGCGATCCGGTTGCTGCCAATCCCGCCCTGCTGGGCCGCTGCATTGCCGGGAAGAACATTCTGGTCACGGGCGCGGGCGGTTCCATCGGTTCGGAACTGTGCCGTCAGATTGCCGCGCTGCTGCCTGCCCGGCTGGTTCTGCTGGAGGCCAGCGAACACGCGCTCTACCAGATTGACCGGATGGTGCGCTCGGTAGCGGATTGCGAGGTGATTCCCTGTCTCGGCTCGGTGGAAAACGCCAGCCTGGTGTCACGGCTGCTGGCGGAATACCAGGTCCAGACTGTCTACCATGCCGCCGCGCACAAACATGTGCCGCTGGTGGAGGCCAATGTGCTGGAGGGGGTGCGCAACAATGTACTGGGCACGCTTGCCGTGGCCAGGGCGGCTTTCGATGCCAGGGTGGAAACCTTTGTGCTGATTTCAACCGACAAGGCCGTGCGCCCCACCAACGTGATGGGGGCGACCAAGCGCTGGGCCGAGCTGATCGTGCAGGATGTGGCCCGGCAGGCGCTGGCGCAGGCCACCGGCCAGCATTTCTGCGCGGTGCGCTTTGGCAATGTGCTGGGGTCGAGCGGCTCGGTGATTCCCCTTTTCCGGGAACAGATCGCGCGCGGCGGCCCGGTGACGGTCACCCATGCCGAGGTGACGCGCTATTTCATGTCGATCCATGAGGCGGTTGAGCTGGTCATCCAGACTGGCAGCCTGACCCGCGGCGGGGAAGTGTTTCTGCTGGATATGGGCGAGCCGGTGAAAATCATCGACCTTGCCCGCAACATGATCCGCCTGGCGGGCTATTCGGTGCGCGATGCGAATAACCCGGAAGGCGATATCGAAATCGCCATCACCGGCTTGCGTCCCGGCGAAAAGCTTTATGAAGAATTGCTGATCGCCGGCAGCAATGCCAAGGGCACGTCCCACCCCAAAATCATGCGCGCCGATGAGCCGTTTCTGGACAGCGCGCAACTGGCCGGTTTGCTGGGCCAGTTGCGGCAGGCGGTGGACGCCGGGAACGCGGCCGCCGCGCGGGAAGTGCTGATGAGCGTGGCGGAAGGCGGTTATTGCAGTGCCCAATAGGCCAATGTCAGCCTTCTGGCGCTCGTGACGAGACCTCGCGCAACAAAGCGGCAAAAGCCGTCATCGCGTCTTTCGTGCTGATATCACTGACATCCAGGCTCGCGGGTTGAAGTACGCGGTGGGGCACGCCCCAGGGATGCCAGCGCGTGGCATCGGATTTCCCGAAAAGACACAGAAGCGGTTTGCCCAGGCCGGCGGCCAGGTGCATGGCGCCGCCGTCGCTGCAAATGATGGCATCACAGATAGACAACCCGCCGATCAACTGGCCGAGCTCGCGGGTCGGATAGGCAAGGACCGGGATGCCGGGCAGGGTATGCATGATCGCCTCGGCCTTGGCATCGTCGCCGGGGTGAAGGGGGTTGTCGCTTTCTCCCGGTGACCAGAAAAGCATGAATGTGGCAGCCTGGGTTCGATGTAGCTGCCGGATCAGTTCGGCGAAGCTTTCCGCGGGCCAGCGCTGGGAGGGCTTGCGCGCGCTGATGTGGATGCCGATCAGGAGCGGGGCGGGCCGCCACGCTTGTGCCTCGACCCGCGATTTTGCACGGTCTGCTTCTGAAGGCGCGGCGAAGACACGTGCATGGGGCGGCTGGCCCTGGACGCCCAGCGGGGCGAGCAGGCGGAAAATGTCCTCGACCTCGTGCAGCGGACGGGGCGGTCCATAGGGAACGGCGATGTCGATATGCCGCGTTCCCCGTTTGCCGGGCTCGGTAAAGCCGACGATGTGGCGGGGCTTGATGAGGCGCGCCAGCTTGAGGGCGCGCGGCAGGAACGGCGCGCCGGCAAGAATCGCGTAATCGAAGTGCTGGCGGCGCAGCCCGGCGAACATCTTCAACTGCTCCCAATATGCCCGGGTGACCGATTGATGCGGCGGGCGATGCTTGGCCTTGGTGTAGGCATGAATCGCGTCGACGTCGGGATTGTTTTCCAGCACCGCGGCATTGTAGCTGTTGACCAGCGCGCGGATTTCGGCAGCGGGGAAATGGCGGCGCAAGGCGGCGATCAGCGGCGTGGTGCAAACCAGGTCGCCGATGTTGTCGCGGCGGATGACCAGGATCTTCATCTGGGGCGCCGGTCAGTTTCCTGCATCGGCCCGCAGGAGGGCCAGTATGCATGCAAGAAAAACAAGGATCATGTTGGCGAGCGTGCCCTCCCAGTAGCCATTGGTCACGTTCAGCAGGAAGAATGGCAGTATCACGCCCAGGCTCCCCCTCATGAACAAGTCTGGTGCGCGGGTCCTGTCGTGTATTCTGGCCGCGATGCTTTTTAATGCGCTCAACCAGAATGATGCGTAGAGGGCCAGGCCGACGAGACCGAGCTCGAACAGGATTTGTAGCAATAAACTATGCGGGTTGACTCTGCCATATCCTGCAGCGCCTTGCGGAGCGTAATAGGCAAGAATGTTCGGGTCCGGATTGTTTTTCCATCGCGCAAGCCAACCGTTGTTATTGACTACCCAGGCAAGTTTTTTCCACCCATAGCCGTACCCCGTGATCAGGCGTTCGCGCACGATGCCCCCTACGCCTCTCCAGATGGAAAGACGAATGCTCAGGCCCGTGTTGGTGACATAGGTTTCCGGGTTGCCGAGAGATTTGTATTTGGCCAGTTCCCCGCCTGTAAAGAGAGTAACCGCCGCGATAAACAGCAGCAGGGGGACAATGACCAGGATGGTCCTGCGGCGACCGGTCAACAAGGGAATCAGCAGGGCTGATAAGGAAACCGCGATCAAGGCGGTTCTCGAGTTGTAAAGCAGGATGATGAAATAGCTGCAAATGAGTGTAATGATGGCAATGGCTTTAACCAGGGCTCGCGCGTTGCCGGCCAGGGTAAACAGCCAGAGCAGCGTGAAGGGGAAATAAAATCCGGCATTGCTGGCATACCCGCCCAGGAACATGCCGTGGTTTAGCATGCCGACATTGAATGCGCCAATGCCAATACGGAGAATCTCCCAGGCGGAAAGCGCGGTGGTGACCACGAAGCTGAACACGATGACCTTGAATAGATTCTTTATCTGGTCCGGCGAGCGAAACTCGCTGATGATTACCAGGAACAGCAGGATTTGCGGCATCAGGGATTTTCTGGCGGCATTCAGGCTTTCCAGGGGGTAAGGGCCGATGACCGAGGCGATGACGGCCCAGCCGGCGAGGGCCAGCAAGGCCAGGGTGGCTGGCGTGCCGAGCCCGGCGAGGAAGCCGCGCCCTTTCTGCAAGAGACTAACGCAAAACAGCCCGAGAAGAAGATAAAGAGATATGAGCCGCAACGCATTCACATGGTTGATCGGCTGGAGAAACACCAGCGCCATCAGGAGGAAGCGCATGGCCTGGGCTAGCCTGCCGTCTGCGGGGCGAGGGATTTGGCGCGCGGAACTGGTCATTTCATTCGTTTACCATGGATTCTGATATTTCAAAAATCTTCTGGCCATTCTTGCGCGCGTCATAGTTTGCCACTGCGCGGTCGAGGCAGCCGTGCGCAACTTCGCCAAGGAGCGCACTGTCGTGGTATAGCGCAAGAACCTTGCCCGCCAGTTCCCGGTAGTCTCCCGGCGTGAATATCAGGCGCGAATCATTGCCGACGACCTCCGGCAGGCCGCCAACCCGCGATACCACCGCGGGAATGCCGGAAGCCATTGCCTCGGCGACGACATAGCCAAACTGCTCCGCCAGGTTGATGGCGGGAAGCGCCGGAAGCACGAAAATATCCGCGGCATTGTAGAACAGGGGGATTTTCTCATAAGGGACGAAATCGGCAAAAGTGATGCGCCCGGCCACCCCGAGCAGTTGTGCCGCCTTGATCAGGTTGTCGCGTTGCGCCCCGCGGCCGACGAACGTGACATGGATGTTGGGGATTTCGGCCGCCAGGAGTTTGGTCGCATAAATCAGGGTGTGGCAACCTTTCCAGCTGGTGAGCTTGCCTACGAACAAGAGGTTGAAATTGTCGGGGTCGACGCCGGGGGCGGACGATTCGGCTTTTGGGCGGGGACGGAAGGCTGCAAGATCGATGCCGGGGTAAACCTGGGCAATCCTGTTTTCCGCTATGCCCTCGAATCTCAGGGTGGCGGCGCAAGTGCGGGTAATGGCGATGAATTTGTCGACCTGGGGAAAAGCGTGTTCCCGGATATAGAAAGACCGTTTGGCGAACATGTCCACGAAAGGGATGGTAAACGGCGTCCAGTAGATCAGCCTGAAATTCGAATACTGTTGCTTGAGTCCTGACAGGGTGTAGAGAGATCTTTCCCCCGCCGTGATGGCGACATCGAAAAGATTCCGTTTTACCGCTTCTTCGAGTTCGAAGTAATGAAAGTCCAGCTTGTTGTCGTGATGATTGTAGCGATATCGCCGAAGCGCCTTGACGGGCGAGCGAAGAATATGCCGCAACTGCGCCTTGTTGGAGAGCCGGTATTGTGCTCTCTGGGTGACATTCAGGCCGGCGCGGTTCCTTTCCGAGATATAGAAAGTAACGTCAGGAACATCATCGAACAGCTGGGCGAAGAAGCGGCCGATGCCATTGTCGCTGAAGACGGCTATTTTCATTGGCGGGGAGATTCCAGTTTGTCCGGGCCGGGTAAAGGCAGTTTGTTGCTGAGCATATCCAGGGCCAGGTTGGCAATTTGTGATGGGGCGATCTCCCTGATGCACGCTTTTGTTCCAGTCGCGCATTGATAAGGCGCCTTGAAAGCATGCGAGCAGGGTGCGCAGGCAAGCTCTGAACGCAGCACCACGGCTTGCCGCCCTGTCGGCCGCTGATCGTCGGCATCGGCAGGCCCCATGATGTCGATGAGCGGGATCTTCAATGCGTCGGCCATGTAGGTGATGCCGGAATCAACCCCGATGTAAAGCGCCAGGCGTGAGAGCAATGCGGGCAACTCAGCCAGGGAAAATGCGCCGGCGCTGTTGGCAATTCGTTCATTTCCCAGCGTCCGCATGATTTCTTCGCCTTGCTCGTGGTCCGCGGCGGCGCCGATCAATACTACACTGTTGCCCGCATTTTCAAGCAAGGGCCGGACCAGGCTGCAAAGCTTTTCCGTTCCCAGCTCTTTCAGTTTGTTGCCGCTGGACAGGCCGACGCCGATCAGTTTGCGCTGGGATATTGTCGCCGGCAGCCATGCGGCCACTTTCGATTCGGCGTCTGGCGTGGCGTAGATTTCCTTGTCGAGGCTGGCGGGCCGGATGTCGAGCGCGCGCAACAGGCGGAATTCCGTTTCCAGCACCAGCCGGCCTGAGACATGGGGTTCGCCTGCGTTGAGAAAAGGCGCAGCGAGCCGGTAGCTTGCACTGGCGTAATTCGGCAGGATGGCCAGCCGCCGCGGTATGCCCGCCCACAGGGGCATCAGCAGGAAGGCCAGATTGGGGCTGACGCAGATGGTGGTGTCGAAGCGGTGGGCCTGCAGCAGGCGCAGCAGTTTCAGCTTGCCTTGCAGGCCGCGGTAATCGGCAGGCTGGTAGCACAGGGTGGCGTCTATGTGGGGATTCTGGGCGGCCAGCGGCGCATTGACCGGGTGCAGCAGGATGGAAAGCCGGCAGTCGGGATACCTGCGCTTGATCTCCCTGAACAGCGGCGTGGTGCAGATGAAATCGCCGATCTTGGCGCTCTGGATGAGCAGGATCTCGCGCGGTTCAGGGCTGCTGCGCCGCAACGCCAGGCGCACATAGAGCAGCGGCGAGAGCAGCCAGGTCAGCAGAAGGTAAATCATGCCGCGGCTTCCTGCAGCACATTCTGCACTTCCGCCACGTAGCGTGCGATCGAGTATTCGGCAAGCACGCGCTTTCGTCCGGCCGCGCCCATGGCGCTCCGCTTGCCTTCATCCGCAAGCAGTTCCTTCAGGCGGGCGGTCAGCGCTTCGATATCGCCATAGTCGTAAAGCAGGCCGGTCTCGCCGTTGACCACCAGTTCCCTCGATCCGATGACATTTGAGGCGACCACCGGCTTGCCGAGCAGCATGGCTTCCAGGATGACGCGCGGCAGCCCTTCCCTGGGCGAGGACAAAACCAGGATATCCATGGCCGTGATCCAGGGGAATACGGCTTTCTGAAAACCGGCGAAAGTGACATGGTCGGCCAGGCCGAGCTCGCCGGCCAGCTTTTCCAGCTTGTCCCGCAAGGGGCCGTCGCCGACGATGAGCAGGTGGATGGGCAGTCTATCTACTGCGACCAGGGTTGCGGCGGCCTGCAGCAGGTGATCGACCGACTTGCGCGCGATCAGGGAGCCGACCGCGCCAAGCACCAGGCGTCCGGCCGCGGCTGCCGGCAGCGGTGCGGGGGGCGGCAGGTCCTGGCTGCCGTCGATGGCGTTGCACACCACCGTGCATTTGCCCGGCGCGATGCCCTGGGATTCCAGCGATTCCGCCACGCCGTGAGAGACGCAGATGATGCGCCGGGCGACCCGGTTGGCAAGGGAAATTTCCAGGGGATTGAGGGTGGCGTCGATGCGGCAATGCTGGACTACCGGCACGCCGGCCGTTTCGGCGGCCAGGTAGCCTTCCAGATTGGAGGACGGCTGGTTGTTCATGTAGAGCAGCTGATAGCCGCCCTGTTTCAGCACGGCGGCCAGGCGCCGGGCATTGGGGCGGATGCGCCAGGCCATCTCGATGGAAAACACGGCCCGCTGGCGCCATGGGCGATGCCAGCCGAGCAGCCCCCGCGCCAGCTCCTTGGCGGCCTTTGCCCAGAGCGGCTGGCGCAGCGGCGGCAGGACAGAGAGGGGGATGCCGATGCGGTCCAGTTCGCGGCGCAGGTCAGAGTCGCCCTTGGGGTAGTTGTGGTAGAACAGCGCGGTGATGTCGAAGCGGTCGCGGTCGATGCGCTTCAGCAGCTCGAACAGGCTGTTGGTGCCGCCGCCCCATTCCTTGCCGGTGTCGAGCAGAAGAATCTTAATCGCCATGGCGCGCTCCGGCGCATGCGGACAACTGGCGCTCGACGGCGGCTCGCACTTCGTCCACCGTGATGTTCTCCATGCAGATGGGCAAGGGGTAAGGACAGCGTTTCGACAGGCAGGGGTCGCAGGTGCGCGCTTTCTGGATGACGATATGGCGGTCGAGATCGCCAGCCGGCCCGGAGCGGCGCGCGTCGGAAACGGCGAACAGGGCCACAACCGGGGTTTCGACGGCAACCGCCAGGTGCATCGGCCCGGTGTCGCCGGTGACGAAGGTAAAGCAGCGCTGGAGGAGTGCGGGCAGCAAGCGCAAGGGTACTTCGCCGGCGCTGGCCCATGCGCGTTCGCCGCCGATGGCTGCGGCGATCTCCCGGCACAGGGTTCTTTCCTCGGCCGAGCCGCTAACGACGATGCGCAGTTCCGGGTGCGCGGCCAGCAATTGCCGGGCCAGTTCGACGAAATGCGCTGGCGCCCAGCGGCGGCTGGTGGTGGAGGCGCCGGGCTGCAGGCCGAGCAGCGGGCTGCCGTCTTCGATGCCGTGCGCCTGCAGGATGGCCGCCACTTCGTGCCGCGCGGCGGCCTTGACCGGCAGGGTCATGCGAAAGTCGGTCGCTGCGCCGCCGGCCAGCCCGGCGGTTTTCAGCCGCTGCTCGATGCCGTGGCCGAAATCGTCCCAGGTCAGCACCGGCTCGCGGTTGGTGAGCAGAAAACGGAAGCGGCTGGTGTTGGGCAGCTTGAAGATGAAGCGCGCGCCGGAAAGATAGGCCAGCGGCGTGGCCTGGGGCTCGTTGCCATGCAGGATGCAGGCGAGGTCGAAATGCCGCTGGCGCAACGCCCAGGCGAGGCGGAAAAAGCGCCGCCAGCCACCGGGATAAGGGATGATCTCATCGATGTCCGGGTGGCCTGCGAACAGTTCGCGGTAGGCTGCATTCAACAGCAGGCTGATGCGCGCGGCGGGGTAAGCCTGCCGGATGCTGCGGAAGGCTGGCGTGGAGAGCAGGGCATCGCCGAGGGCGGTGGAGGAGACCAGCAGGATGTTTTTTACTTTATCGGGCAGCAAGTCCGCAGCATCGGCCTGGCGGCGGTCGAGCGCCTTGCAAAGCCGCAGGGTCAGGTAGAGCAGGTTCTCGGCCGGACGGATGCGCATCGGCTTACTGCCCACGCAGCTTGAGGTAGAGCCCCCCGAGCCAGGGCTGCCGGTAGATCCGCAGGCGGCTGGGCAGCCAGCTTCCGGCGCGGTCCTTGACCACGATGCGATGGATGTGGCGAGGATCGTCGCCGGGACGGTTCAGCCCCTTGGCGACGGTGTACTGGGCGGTGAATCCAAGCTCGCTGGCGATGAGCTGATATTCCGGCTCGAAATAGCCCCACGGCCAGCACAGGTGGATGTCCGCCCGGCCCAGCCGCGCGCGCAGGGCGTCCCGCGAGCGGCGCAGGTCTTCTTCCACCTTCGCCAGGCGCACGTCGCGGTCCGGGTAGAGCTGGTCCCAGCGCAGGTGGGAATGGGTGTGGGAATGGATTTCCACCGCCCCGCTGGCTTCCATGCGCGCGATTTCTGACCAGCGCAGCATGACGTCGTCCGCCCTGCCGCCGGCGATGGCCTGGGCGCACTCCTTGTGATTCGGGCAATCCGGCAGGCCTGCTCCGCCAGCCTCGCCGGCGTGCGGGCGCGGGTCGCCCTCGCCGATCCAGCCGGTGACCGCGAAGATCACGGCATGCAGCCCCAGCCGCTGGAGCACGGGGAAAGCATGAACGTAGTTGTCGAGAAAGCCGTCGTCGAAGGTGATCAGCACGCTTTTGTCCGGCACCGTGCGCTCGCCCTTGAGGAAGGACAGGAAGCGGCCGGCGGTCAGCGCGGTGTATCCACCCCGCGCCAGCCGCGCCATCTGCTGCTCGAAGGTGTGCGGCGAGACGGTCACCAGCCCGGGGTGCGGGGAGACATGATGGTACATCAGCACCGGCACGGCGCGGGCGGGTTTCATGCGCGCCCTTTTTCCCGCAGCACGGCGCGGTATTCCTGCTCGGTTTTGTCGAGCATGGCCTGCAGGGAGTAGTGGGCGAGCGCGTGCGCGCGTCCGTTGCGGGCCAGTTCCCGCGCGGTTTCGGGATGGCGGGCCAGATGTTCCAGCGCAGCGGCGGCCGCGTCCGGATTTTCCGCCGGCACCAGCAGCCCGGTTTGCCCGTCCTTCACCAGTTCGGGCACGCCGCCCACGGCGGTGGCGACCACCGGCAGCCCCAGCCCGAGCGCCTGGGTGACGGCCTGGGGCACGCCCTCGGAGCGCGAGGTCAGCAGCAGGCAGTCGGCCGCTCCCATCAGGTCGGCGACATCGTCGCGGTGGCCGAGAAAATGCACGCGCCCGGCGATCCCCAATTCTTCCGCCAGCCGTTTCATATCCTGCATCATCGGGCCGTCGCCGGCGACCGCCAGGTGGGCGTCGATGCGGCCGGTCAGGTGCTGCAAAGCGCGCAGGGCGACTTCATGCCGTTTTACGGCGCGGATGATGCCGACCATGAGGACGAGGAAGGCGTCCTGCGGCAGGGCCAGGTCCGCGCGCACTTGCGCCCGCTTCCGCTGGGGGGCGAAGCGCGGAAAGTCGATGCCGGTCGGAATGCTCACGACCGCCTGCCTTGGAAAACCGCATTCGCCCACCAGAAAATCGCGCGTGCTTTCGCCGCAAGCGGCGATGCGGTCGGGCAGGTAATGGACGAAATTCAGCCAGCCGCGCTTGAGGGGCAGGTGAAGGTGGCGGGTGCGCACCAGCGCGGGGGTGCCGGCGAGCTTGGCGGCGAGGCCTCCGACCCAGCTGTCCACGCCGCTATGGGTGTTGACGACGTCGATCTTTTCCTTGCGCAGCCACCCCGCCAGGCGCATGACGGAGGCGAGGTCCAGGTTGCCGCGCATGGGCAGGTGAATGACGGGGATGCCGGCCCGGCGCGCTTCTTCTCCAATCCGGCAGTGCCGGCGAGTGGCCAGATAAACCTGGTGCCCGCGCCCGGCCATGCCGGCGAGGTCGCTCATGATGCGCCGTTCCTGTCCGCCCCAGCCGTCCGACCATTCGGTGTGCAGGATGCGCATCAATGCGTCTCCTGGGGTGTTTCGGCAGCGAATTGCAAACGGTGAAGGTTGGCGTAGATGCCGTTTTTCTCCAGGAGTTCGCGGTGGCTGCCGATTTCCTCGATGCGCCCCTTTTGCATCACCACGATGCGCCCGGCTTTCTCGATGGTGGAAAGGCGGTGGGCGATGACGATGGTGGTGCGGTTCTGCATCAGGTTTTCCAGCGCCGCCTGGACATGGCGCTCCGATTGGGTGTCCAGGGCGGAAGTGGCCTCGTCCAGGATCAGGATCGGCGCATTCTTGAGGATGGCGCGGGCGATGGCGATGCGCTGGCGCTGGCCGCCGGAGAGTTTGACGCCGTTTTCGCCCACCAGGGTTTGCAGGCCCTGCGGCATTTCCCGGATGAATTCCAGGGCATGGGCGGCTTCGGCGGCGGCCATGATTTCCGCTTCGCTCGCCCTGGCCTGGCGTCCGTAGGCGATGTTGGCGGCGAGGGTGTCGTTGAACAGCACCACGTCCTGGCTGACGAAGGCGATGTTGTCTCTCAGGCTGGCGAGGCGGATGGTTTCGATGTCGTGGCCATCGAGCAGGATTTTGCCGCTGGTGGGGTGGTAAAAGCGCGGGATCAGGTTGACCAGCGATGTCTTGCCGCTGCCGGACTGGCCGACCAGGGCGACGGTTTCGCCCGGCGCGATCCTGAGCGAGAGGTCGCGCAGCGCCCAGGCGCCATCTTTCTCGTAGCGCAGGCTGACATGCTGGAATTCGAGCTCACCCCTGGCGCGCGCGATTTCCAGTGTGCCGCTGTCGGGTTCGGATTCGCGGTCGAGCAGGTCGAACACGATTTCCGCCGCCGCCAGGCCTTTCTGCAGGGATTCGCTGATGCCGGTGAGGCGTTTGACCGGCGCGAGCAGCATCAGCATGGCGGTGATGAAGGAGATGAACCCGCCCACGGTGGTCTGGCTGGCGGAAGACTGCAGGGTGGCGATATAGACGATGAGCGCCAGGGCGATGGCGGCGAGCAGTTGCACCAGAGGGACGTTGGCGCTCGCGGCGATGGTGTACTTCATGCTGAACAGGCGGTTGCGGTTGGCGGCTTCATGGAAGCGCCGCCTTTCATAATCCTGGCCGCCAAATGTCTTGATTACCTTGTGTCCGCCCAGTGTTTCGTCCAGCACGTGCGTGATGTCCCCCATGGAGTTTTGCAAGCTGCGCCCCATTTCCCTCAGCCTGCTGCTGAACAGCTTGACGATCAGGGCGATGAGCGGGGTCATGACCAGGGCGATCAGGGTCAGCGTCCAGTTGAGATAGAGCATCCATCCCAGCAGGCCCAGGATGGTGAAGGAGTCCCTTACCAGCACGGTGATGACATTGGTGCCGGCGGAGGTCACCTGATTGACATTGAAGGCGACATTGGCGATCACCGAGCCGGAGGAGACATTGTCATAATACGGCGTGGGCAGGGTGATGAGCTTGTGGAACATCAGGTTGCGCAAATCCATCACCAGCCGGGTCGATACCCAGTTGATGGTGTAGTTGCTGATGAAGGTGAACGTTCCGCGCAACAGGAACAGGCCGACCAGCAACAGCGGTACCAGTTTGATGAGCGTCTGGTCGCGGCTGACGAAGCTGCCGTCCAGCATGGGCTTGAGCAGGGCGGGCAGCGCCGGTTCGGTGGCGGCGACCGCTATCGTGCTGAGGACCGACAGGGCGAAGACGCGCCAATAGGGCAGAATATAGCGCAACAGCCTGAAATACAGCGCCTTGCTGCTCAGTTCGGTTTTTGTCACGTCAGGTCTGCCTGACCGCAATCGGGGCACCCTGTCGCGGCGGGATCATGGTAATGAATGGTAAGCAAGCCGGTATTTGAAATGCGGAACAAGACGCGGATTATAGCGGATTTTCAGAGGCTGCTTGCCTTAGCCTATTGGATCAGGCTGCGGTACAAATCCAGCAATTGCCGGGCCATGTTTTCCGGCGCCAGGTGGGCGACGGTTTCCCGCGCAGCGGCGCCAAGCCGCGAGCGGGTGGCCCGATCCGCCAGCCTGGCCATGGCGGACGCCAGGCAGCCCGAGTCCAGCGCGTCGCAGACGAAGCCGTTCTCGCCCTCCCTGACCAGTTCCGCCGCGCCGCTCTTGCTGCTGGTGATGACCGGCAGGCCGCAGGCGAACGCTTCCAGTGCGGTGTTGGGGAAGGGGTCATAGAGGGTGGGCAGGACGAATGCGTCGGCCGCGCCGTAGAAGGGGCCGGGATCGGCCTGCCCGCGCGCGAAGTGCACCCTGCCGGCGAGGCCGAGGCTTTTTGCCTGTTCCCGGTAACGCGCCAGGTGTTTGTCCTTGCCGACAACCATCAGGTGGCTGGAAGCGGGAAGCCGCGCCATGGCTTGCAGCAGCCCGCGCAGCCCCTTGCGCTGGAAGCCGGAGCCGACGAAAAGAAAAAGAAGCGCGTTTTCCGGGATGTCGTATTGCGCGCGCATTTTGCTTCCATGCCGTTCTTTCAGTCCGGGGTGGAAGGCTTCCAGGTCCACGCCGCTGTAGATCACGTGGAGTTTTTCCTCCGCCAGCCCGAAATAGTGCTGGATTTCCTCCTTTACCATGCGGGAGTTGCAGATCACCGCCTTGAGGCCCGGACTCCGGAACAATTTCTTCTCCGCCGCGAGAATATAGCGGTGGTAAGGGTTTGCGGCGACACCCAGGCGGCCCAGCGGCCCCAGCACGCGGCGGCGCTGCTTGAGCCATTCGCGGTGCACGCCATCGCCGGCGCGAAATACGTCGCAGCAGGCGATGCGCTCGTGCGACTGCACCAGGTCGAAGGGGCGTTCTTTCAGTGCCTCGCAAACGCAGCGCGCGAAGCTCCAGTCGCGCCACAGGTTGCCGAGGTAGGGCGGGTTGCAGATCAGGGATTCGCTCTCGCCATCGCTTTCCCACTGTCGCGTGACCACGGTGAGGGAAGCGCCTTCGGCGCGAAGCGCACGCACAGCGTTGGCGACGAAGCGCTCGGCGCCGCCAAACGGGGTGTAGCGCTGGCGGATCAGGGCGATTTTCATGGGGGTGCGAGGCGCCGGCATGAGGCATTCGATCGGGAAACCGCAGTTGGGTTGACGAAATCTGCTGCAGCGCCAGTATCCACGCGGGTTCCCTCACCCCTATGCGGGTTCCCTCACCCCTATCCCCTCTCCCGGCGGGAGAGGGGAATTGCCCCCTTTTCCCGATGGGAGAAGGGGGCGAGGGAAGGGCGCGTCGATGCTGGCGTCATTCAGACCTGCTGGATGCCGGCAATGAACCAGCTGCCGTTGGGCTGGTTGAGCGCTTTCTGGATGTGCCAGATTTCATTGAAGGGTTCCGCGCCGGCGCCCGGTTCTTCGCGCACCTGGCCGGAGAAGCGCACGCTGGCGATGACGTAGTCGCCTTCGGTGACGACATCGGCCATTTCGGCGTTGAGCGCCACGATTTCGGTATGCTGCGGCTTGCCGCCGCGTTCCTGGATTTGCAGGCTGATCTCGGCAAACACTTCCGGGGTGGTGAATTCGCGGATGTCATTGAGGTCGGCCTTGTCATTGGCGTCCTGCAGGCGGATGAAGTTGCCTTTGGCCTGGCGCAGGAAGGGCTCGTCCTCGAACCAGGCGGGTCGCGTGCCGGCGGCCATCAGGGGGGCGCCGCTGCCCATGGCTTGGCCGGCCGGACGGTCGCTGCCGTATGGCATGCCACCGGCCGGTGACGCCTGCGGCATGCTGTTGCGGCGCAGGCTGCGGAAAATGAAAAACATGGCGGCCGCGATGCCCAGCATTATCAGGATATCCATCATCTTGATGCCTTCGAAGCCGTGTCCCATGAAGAGGGAGGCCAGCAGACCGCCGGCGGCCAGGCCGGCGAGGGGGCCGAGCCATTTGCCGCCGGGCTTGGCCGGCGCGCCCGCCGCCGGTGCGGATGCGGGGGCTTTGGGCGCCGACGGGGAAATGCTTTGGCGCTGCTTGCCGAAACTCGTGCCGCCGCCGAAGCGTTTGGCGCCAGCTTCGCCGGTGGCGAGCCCAAAACTGAACAGGGCGACCAGCAACAGGGTGAAAAGCTTTTTCATGAAATTCCCTAGGTTAGGTATTAAGAGAGCATTCTATAACGTTTCGCTGAACTTGACGGCGCCATGATCGTTTCCCTCGCCCCTCTCCAGGAGGGAGAGAGGGACGAGGTCTCGCTGCGCGAGTTTCGTTAAAAACTGAAGTATCTCTCCATCACCGCCTGCAGTTTGCGTGCCTGCCGGAACGCTTCCTTGAGAATGCGCCGGTCCAGATCGTTGAGGCTGTCCGGATCGACCCGGTTGGACAAGGCGGCGCCCGCTTCGGACTGTTCGTGTTGCAGGCGCAGGCGCAACAACTGGAGGTAGAGAAAGGCGTCGATCCAGCCTTCCACGTCATTCTTTTTCATGTCCCAGGCTTCACAGCTTGCGCGCAGGCGGCGGATGGTCGAGGTTTCCCCGCTGCCGGCGGCCAGGCCGAAGATGCGCGCGGCATCGACGAAGGGCGACACGCCGTTGAGCTTGAGGTCCAGCGTGCCGCCGTCCACCACGAAATCGCGCACCATTCCCAGCGGCGGACGGTTGCCCAGGGCATTTTGCACCATGTGCCGGAGGAACAGGCGGTTGTCCTTGATCCTGGCGTTCAGCCAGGCGCGCAGCTCGTATGCCAGCTCATGACGGCCGTACAGCGGGCGAAAGTCGAAAAAAATGGTGGCGTTGAGCAAAACCGGGGCATCGCCACGGTGAATCCATTCCGAGAAAGTGCCCTTCCACTCATCGAGCGACAGGCACCACTTCGGATTGGAGGCCATGACCTGACCCTTGCATAGCGGAAAGCCGCAGGCATCCAGCGCCGCGTTGATGCGCCCGGCCAGCGGCAATAGCGTGCGGCGGACTTCCTCGGCTGTCCTGCCTTGCGGAACGCTGAAGATGATCCCGTTGTCCTGGTCGGTGTTGAGGGTCTGCTCGTAGCGCCCCTCGCTGCCCAGCGCCAGCCAGCAGATGTCGGGCTCGCCCGCTGCGCCGGGGCGGAAGCCCTGCGCCTGGCATTCCAGCTCGATCAGGCGCCGGGTGAGCAGGTCGTTGAGGGTGGAGATGAATTGGGTGAGCTGTTCCGCCGCAACGCCCTGGGCGAGCATGTTGTGCGCGAGCTGGCGAATGTCCCGGGCGCTTTGTTTGAGCTGGTCGAGACCCTGGCTGTTGCGGATGGCGCTGCTGATTTGCCGGAGGCCGACCCGCTGCAGGGTGAAAAGGTCTTTTTCCGAAATGACCCCCACGAGTTTGTTCTGGTCGGTGACCAGTACGTGCCGGATGCCGTCACGGGCCATGGCCAGGGCGGCTTCATAGGCGAGCGCCTGGGGCGGCAGCGTGGTGAGCTGGGTGCTCATGACGTCGATGACCGGTTGCGCGAGGTCGGCGCCGGGCAGGGCGATGCGGTCAAGGACGTCGTGCAGGGTGAGAATGCCGGCCGGAATGCCGTTCTCCACGGCGATCATGGCGCCGATGCCGAGGTCGTGCATGGTTTGCAGGGCGGCCCGGACGGGAGCCTGGGGCGGACAGGTCACGGGCTCGCGCCGGAGAATGGCGCTGAGGGGGCTGTTCATGGATTGCTGGGCGCTGCTGGTCTGGGCGTACTGGGCCTGGATGACGCGCTTGGATTGCTCCAGCAGGTTGGCGATGCGCCGCGTGCAGAAATCGTGGAAGGCTTCGCTCTGGCGAGTGAGCTGGTGGAAATCCTGGCTACCCAGTTCGTAGCAGAAAAGGTCTTCGCGGGCGCGGTAGGTGCTGGTGACGGGCCGTTTGGCCAGCAGTGCGCCGAGCGGGAAGCATTCGCCCTCGTGCAGTTCGAGCCAGGCGGTGTTTTCCTGTGCCTGCACGACGTCCTGTTCGCCCTGGACCACGCCCTGCTTGATGATGAGAAATCGATGCGCATCGCCCTGCTCGGGCGAAAGCACCACCTCTCCCCTGGCGTAGTAGCCGATCTCCAGGCGCGCCGCCAGCCACTCCAGATCTTCTCGCGCCATTCGGTCGAACGGGGCGTAATGGCGAAGATGCTCGACCGTTGCCTGAATGAGTGTGTTGTTTTCCGCTGCCATGATCCTTGAAACCTCCGCTGGAGAGGAATCATAACGGTGCTTTTATGGTAGCGTCAAAGCAATGCTCAGCAGGGGGTCAGGACAGCTTGATGCGCAAGGCCAGGTCAGTGCGCGAATCCGCGTTGCGCAGCGCATCCTCGTAGCTGATTCGCCCCGCCTTGTAAAGTCCGAACAGGCTGTCGTCAAAGACCTGCATGCCTTCTTCCGTGCCTTTCTTGATCGCGTCCTTCAATACGTCGACCTTTCCGCTCTGGATCAGTTCGGAAACATACGCCGATTGCAGCAGGATGCCGGTCGCCAGCGCCTGCTTGCCGCTGGTGTCGGGCAGCAGGCGCTGCGCGACCACCCCCTTGAGATTGAGGGACAGGTCGAGCAAGACCTGGCGGCGAGCTTCCTCGGGGAAAAAATTGATGATGCGGTCAATTGCCTGATTCGCATTGCTGGAATGCAGGGTGGAAAGGCATAGCACCCCGGCTTCCGCATACATGATCGCATGCTGGGCGGTCTCCCGGTCGCGGATTTCGCCGATGACGATCACATCCGGGGCTTCGCGCATCGCGTTGCGCAGGGCGTCCCCGAACGTCAGCGTGTCCAGCCCGACTTCGCGTTGCTCGACGACCGCCCTGCCATGTGTGAAAAGGTATTCGATCGGGTCCTCGACGGTCAGGATATGCCCGTCCATCTGCTTGGCGCGGTAATCAACCATGGCTGCCATGGTGGTGCTTTTCCCGCTTCCTGCCGCGCCCACCATCAGCACCAGCCCGCGCTTGAGCAGGGACAGCTCCCGCACCTGCGGCGGCACGCCGAGCGCTTCGAACGTCGGGATGTTCGACCTGATATGCCTTATGGCCATCGAGACTTCGCCGCGCTGATAATAGACGTTCGCACGAAAACGGCCGATACCGTCGACCGATACCGCAAAGTTCAATTCCCTGGCCTCCTCGAATTCCTTGCATTGCCGCTTGGTCATGAAGGAGTATGCCAGCGCTTTCGATTCGCCTGGTTTCAGGTCGGGCATGTCGATCGGGCGTGTCGCCCCCTCGACCTTGACATGGGGACGGATGCCGGCCGTCAACAGCAGGTCGGATGCCCCTTCATCCACCATCAGTTGCAAAAGACTTTTCATGTCGCTCATTTGCGCATCCTCCCGTCGCGTTCAGTAACGGAAAAACCGTCATGGTTCTCGTGAATCCGGTTTGACGTCATTCGTCTCACCATACATGAAAATGCGCTGTTGAGTAAAGGCGGGAAGCAACGTAAAATCCCTGTCATGCGGGTGTAGCTCAATGGCAGAGCAGAAGCTTCCCAAGCTTACGACGAGGGTTCGATTCCCTTCACCCGCTCCAATTTGTTGGCCTGGCGTACTTCTGCCCCCTTACAAGGAAACATTCAGGAACATTTTTATGCAATGGGAAGTCGTCATCGGGCTGGAAACGCACGCCCAACTCAATACCGTATCCAAGATTTTCTCCGGGGCGGCCACCGCTTATGGGGCCGAACCCAACACCCAGGCCTGCGCGGTGGATATCGCCCTGCCCGGCGTGTTGCCGGTGATGAACCGGGCGGCGATGGAAAAGGCGGTGAAATTCGGCCTTGCCATCGGGGCAAAAATCAATCGCAAGTCGGTGTTCGAACGCAAAAACTACTTTTACCCGGATTTGCCCAAGGGCTACCAGACCAGCCAGCTCGAATTTCCCATCGTGGCCGCTGGCGGAACGCTCCAGATACAGGTGGGGGCGCGGGAAAAAACCGTGCGCATCACCCGCGCCCATCTGGAAGAGGATGCCGGCAAATCCCTGCACGAGGATTTCCACGGCATGAGCGGCATCGACCTCAACCGCGCCGGCACGCCCTTGCTGGAAATCGTCAGCGAGCCGGACATCCGCAGCGCCCAGGAGGCGGTGGCCTATGCCAAGGCCCTGCATGGCCTGGTGCGCTATCTCGATATTTGCGACGGCAACATGCAGGAAGGTTCGTTCCGCTGCGACGCCAACGTCTCGGTGCGCCCGCTGGGCGTGGAAAAGCTCGGCACCCGCTGCGAAATCAAGAACCTCAACTCGTTCAAGTTCATGGAAAAGGCCATCGAATTCGAGGTCCGGCGCCAGATCGAGATTCTCGAAGACGGTGGACGGATCGCGCAGGAAACCCGGCTTTACGATTCCGACCGCAACGAGACGCGCTCCATGCGCTCCAAGGAAGAAGCCAACGATTACCGCTATTTCCCCGATCCCGACCTGCTGCCGCTGGCGGTGAGCGACGAGTACATCGAGCAGGTGCGCGCCGCGCTGCCGGAGTTGCCCCCGGCCAAGCGCGAACGCTTCATGGCGCAATTCGGCCTGCCGGCCTATGACGCCGGCGCGCTGACCGCCGCGCGCGAACTGGCGGATTATTTCGAAGCCACGGTGGCCGCACTGGGCGGCGAGGCGAAACTTGTTGCCAACTGGCTCATGGGCGACCTGTCCGCCGCGCTCAACAGGCACGATCTCGACATCGGCGCCAGCCCGGTTTCCAGCGTTCAGCTCGCGGGCTTGCTCAGGCGTATCCAGGACGGCACCATTTCCGGCAAGATCGCCAAGGAAGTTTTCGAGGCCATGTGGCGCGGTGAAGGCGATGCTGACGCGATCATCGAGGCCAGGGGCCTGAAGCAGATTTCCGATAGCGGGGCGATAGAGAAGATCATTGACGACATCATCGCCGCCAATCCGGCGCAGGTGGCCGAGTATCGCAGCGGCAAGGAAAAGGTGTTCGGTTTCTTTGTCGGGCAGGCGATGAAGGCCAGCAAGGGCAAGGCCAACCCGGCGCAGCTCAACGACCTCATGAAAAGGAAGCTGGCCGGCTGAGCGTCGCGGCAGCGAATAACTCCGGAAACCTCGGCCGGGCTGGCTGCCGGAACCGCTGCACCCTCATCCCGGCCCTTCTCCCAGGGGGAGAAGGGGGAAGAGCCCATCGCCCGTCTGGAGAAGCAAGACGGTGAGAAAGTGGGGCTATTCGAACCGGGAAGGCGGGTTAACGGGGCCTCGGCCCACTTGTTCGTTGCGCCTTATCTGGCGGTACTGGCCGGCTGTTCGGGAGGGCGGCCCTTCAGCTCGCGGAAGCGCTTCTTGTCTTCCTCGAAGCGAGTCTGGATGGCTTTATATTCCTGCTGCCATTTCGCCACGGTTTCACTGGATATTCTCAGGTCATTCTCGGCGGCCCTGATTTCCTCGTCCAGATAGGCAGGCACGGGTTTTCTGTTTTTGGCGAAGCCAGCGGCCTGCTTGCGCCGTTCGGCAAGGCGGTCCTGCGTGGACTTGACGCGCATCTGGCTGCTGTCGATCTGGGTTTGCGTGGCCTGCAGGTTGCGGTCGCGCGACAGGTCGATCTCTTTTTCGCTGGCGTAGGTGTCCAGCAACGCCTTGTCGCGGCGCTTCTGCTCCTGGGCTTTTTCATTCTCCCGTTGTTGCTGTGCCGCCGCATCTTCCCGGGCTTTTCTTTCTTCCGCGGTGGGGTAGCGGGTGGTCTTTTTTTCAATGCCCTCGCTGGTTAACTCGCTGCTGGTACGGCATTTTTCCAGCACCTCGGCGGGAATGGAATCGCCATAGTAGACGTGGCCCTTGTCGTCGACGCATTTTCTCAGCGGAGCTGCCTGGGCCACGCCGGCACAGAGGACGACGAATAGCAGAAGAGTCATTTTTTTCATGGGATTATCCTTGCCTGATGCCATATCGTTCGCGGTAGGCGGCAATGGCCGCCCATCGCGCGGCCATTGCCGGGTGGCCCTGCAGATAGCCGATCAGGCTGTCCAGGTCGCTGATGCTGATAACGGGCATGTCGTAGTTCCGGCTGACTTCCTGCACCGCCGAGAGCGTGCCGCTGCCGCGTTCCATGCGGTCGATGGCAATCGCCACGCCGCAGGCTTGTGCTCCATGCAGGCGAATCAGTTCCACCGACTCGCGCACCGAGGTGCCGGCGGAAATCACGTCGTCGACGATCAGCACCCGGCCCCGCAGCGGCGCGCCGATCAGGGCGCCGCCCTCGCCGTGGTCCTTGGCTTCCTTGCGGTTGAAGCAGAAGGGCACGTTGCGCCCCCGCTCGGCCAGCGCGATGGCGACCGCCGCCACCAGCGGAATGCCCTTGTAGGCCGGGCCGAACAGCATGTCGAATTCAACGCCGGCAGCGATGATGGCTTTGGCGTAAAATTGCCCGAGCTTTTGCAGGGACTCGCCATCATTGAACAAGCCGGCGTTGAAGAAATAGGGGGAAAGACGCCCCGCCTTGGTCTTGAATTCGCCGAAGCACAATACTTTGCGCTGAATCGCGAAGTCGATGAATTCCTGTCTGAAGTCGGTCATGTTCAATCTGGTGTTCAATCATTTTCAAGGACGTATCTTGCGCATTATATCCGTAAATCTGAATGGCATTCGTTCCGCCGCCAGCAAGGGGTTTTTCGACTGGCTGGCCAGGCAGGGCGCCGACATGGTGTGCCTCCAGGAGCTTAAAGCCCAGGCCGCCGACCTGCGCCCGGAAATGCGCCAACCGGCAGGCCTGCACGGCTGCTTCCATTACGCCGAGAAGAAGGGCTACAGCGGAGTGGGTATTTACTCGCGGCGCGAACCGGATGCGGTGATCGAAGGGCTGGGCATTGCCGACATCGACGCCGAAGGGCGTTACCTGCAGGCGGATTTCGGCAGTTTGTCGGTAATCTCGCTCTACCTGCCTTCCGGCTCCAGCTCGGATGAGCGTCAGCAGGTGAAATTCTATTTCCTCGAACGCTTCCTGCCGCACCTGCGCGAACTCAAGGCCAGCGGGCGGGAAGTCATCCTGTGCGGCGACTGGAACATCGCGCACAAGGAGATCGACCTCAAGAACTGGAAATCCAACCAGAAGAACTCCGGCTTCCTGCCCGAGGAGCGCGCCTGGCTTACCCATGTATTCGATCAGGTGGGCTGGGTGGACGTGTATCGCCGGCTTTATCCCGATGCCATCGGCGAGGCCTACACCTGGTGGTCGAACCGTGGGCAGGCCTGGGCCAGGAACGTGGGCTGGCGCATCGACTACCAGGTCGCCACGCCGGGCGTTGCCGCCACCGCCCGGCAGGCATGGGTTTACCGGGATGAACGCTTTTCGGATCACGCCCCGCTGGTTATCGATTACGATTTTTCACCCTGAAAATCGCCGTTCCACGGCGCGACCTTCGCCAGCAATAACATCCCAGGCAGCGCCAGCAAGGCGCACAGCAGGAAAAATCTGACCCATCCGAACTGTTCCACCAGGTAGCCGGTGGCGGAATTGAACAGGGTGCGCGGTACCGCCGACAGGCTGGTGAACAGGGCGAACTGGGTGGCGGTATAGAGCGGGTGGGTGGCGCGGGCGATGAAGGCGACAAATGCCGTTGTGCCCAGCCCCACGCCCAGCGCCTCGAAACCGATCACCCCGGCGAGCAGCGGCAGGTCATGGCCGCGCTGCGCCAGCAGGGCGAAGCCCAGGATAGCCACCGCCTGCACCGCGCCGAACAGCCACAGGGCGCGGTTGATGCCGAGCCTGACCATCCACAACCCGCCCAGCAGGCCGCCGATGATGGCGGGCCACAGGCCGGCGTTCTTGGCGATCAGGCCGATCTCCGTCTTGCTGAAGCCCATGTCGAGGTAGAACGGCGTGGCCAGCGCCGTGGCCATGCTGTCGCCCAGCTTGTAAAAGAAGATGAAGGCCAGGACCAGCAAAGCCTGCCGCCAGCCGGCGCGGGTGATGAATTCGTGGAAAGGTTCCACCACCGCCTCCCTGAGCGTGCGCGGCGCGCCCCTGGCGCGCTCGGGTTCCCTGGACATGAGGGTCATGGCGAGGCCGGGCAGCATGAACAGCGCGGTGATCCAGAACACGCTGCTCCACGGCAGGTGGTCGGCCAGGATCAGCGACAGCGAGCCGGGCACCAGGCCGGCGATGCGGTAGGCGTTGACGTGGATGGCGTTGCCCAGACCCAGTTCCGCATCCGGCAGGATCTCGCGCCGGAAGGCGTCCAGCACGATGTCCTGGGAAGCGGCGAAGAAGGCCACCGCGGCGGCGAGGTAGGCGATGACCCAGATGTCCAGCCTGGGCTGGAACCAGCCAAACAGCGGCAGGGAAAGCAGCAGCGCCGCCTGGGTCGCCAGCATCCAGCCGCGCCGCCGCCCGAGATGCGGCCAGGCAAAACGGTCCATGAGCGGCGACCAGATGAATTTCCAGGTGAAGGGTAGCTGGATCAGGGCAAACAGGCCGATGGACTTGAGGTCCACCTGTTCGGAACGCAGCCAGGCCGGCAGCAGGCTGATGAGAATATAGAGCGGCAGGCCGGAACTGAAGCCGGTGAAAATGCAGATCAGCATGCGCCGGTTGAAAATGGCTTCGCGCAAC
>JAQTLK010000019.1 GCA_028714955.1 Sulfuricella sp. | reverse complement strand
CGTTCGGGACGTAGAGGCCGGAGGTTCGAATCCTCTCACCCCGACCATCAATTCATCAGGCATGGCTGGATCGTGCTTTCCTTACCCCTTCAATTTATAGCGAATCAACTTTCTGTAGAGAGTTCGTTCGCTGATTCCAAGAATATCGGCCACTTTTCGTCGATGTCCATTATGTTGTTCGAGCAGACGAAAAATATGGTTCGACTCCAGTTCCGCCATTGACGTGCCCATTTTTTCCATGGCATGGGAAGCTGGCGCAGGTTGCGCTTCGACAGCGCTTCGCCCAGCGTTGTTGGCGTCGAAGCGTATGTCTTTTGCGGTGATGACACCGTTGTCGCAGAGTGCAAGTGCCTTTTGCAGGATGTTGCGCAATTCGCGCACATTGCCCGGGTAATCGTAGGCGACAAGCCGTGTCAGGGCGCTTTCGCTGAGATCGCAGCCGCGTCCGCCATTCATGCGCGACAGCATGGATTTGGCGAGGGCCGGGATATCGCTGCGACGCTCGCGCAGGGCAGGCAGCATGATATCAATGCCTGCAATACGGTAGTAAAGGTCGAGACGAAACCGGCCTTGATCCACCATTTCCAGCAAGTCCCGGTTGGTGGCGCTGACGATGCGCACATCGGCGCGCAGCGTTTCCGTGCCGCCTACGCGGCGGTACTCGCCGCTCTCCAGCACGCGCAGCAGTTTCGCTTGCATCGAGAGCGGGATTTCACCGATCTCGTCGAGGAATAGCGTGCCGTTGTCGGCGAGTTCGAAGAGTCCCAGCTTCCGTCCCACGCACCCGGTGAACGCCCCGCGCTCATGGCCGAAAAGTTCGCTTTCGAACATTGATTCGGCAAGGGAGGCGCAATCCACCGCGATGAAAGGTTTGCCTTCCCTGCTGGAACGCCGGTGGAGATATTGCGCAGCCAGTTCCTTGCCGACGCCACTTTCGCCGTAAAGCAGAATGGATGCTTCTGATTCGGCCACGCGCGTCAAATTTTCCACGCATGACAGGAATGCGGCAGATTTGCCGATCATGCGCATTTCGTCGCAATCCATCGCCGTGGCGGGAGCGAAAGGGTAGATCGCTTCTCCAAGAAACAACTCGCCGTTCAGTCCCAGGATCGGGTTTCCCTGGATGCGCACATGCTCGGGTTGGTTGAGATGGTCGTAATGGGTGTGCAGCACTTGCTGGCTTGAGCCGGTGGCGAATACTTGCTGGTGTGGGCAGGTTTCGCCGTTGAGGTGGCAAGGCACCGATACATGGTGAGAGATTTCATGGCAGGCGTGTCCAACCACCTGTTTTTCGCCCGTGGCATAGCGCTTGCAGTAGGCGCGATTGGCGGCCACGATGCGATAGTTGGCGTCAATCAGCACGAAGGGATTTTCCTGTGCGTCGATAATGGATTGAAGTTGAACTGGAATGTTATTCATCTCGGTTTGCGGTCTGTCAAAATGTCATGACAGTATACGTGACAGGATTTCATTTGCAACGATGGCTTGCTATATGTGTTTTTCAATATAAAACAATTTGTTACTTTTATTGAGGTGAATCATGCAGAATGGCATTTTGTGTCCTGATGTGATTGATTGATTTTAATAATCAATCAGTTGCCTGGTAATGCCGACATGACATGACATGATGACATGTTCTCGTTATTGATTTGTCTTATGGTCATATAATTCAGTCAGTTGCGAGCTGGCATGAGGATTGCTAGAAGGTAATCCGGATGTTGATGATGATGTTGTTACTATTTGAGGAGTTGACTATGACGGATTCTATCTGGAAATTGCAGACAGGCGTCTCCATGAGCCAGGAAACGGCTCAGGAGGTGGCGAAGATCGCTTGCGCATTGAAGTCGCTTTCGGCTTATGTTACGTTGATGCATGAGAACGAAGATGCGCCGGAGGAACTTCAGCAACTCGTGGACGAGGGACTGGAAGCAATGAAGAAAATTTTTGTCTGGTAATCATTGGAGAAGAATAAATGGCACATATTGTAATCATGGGTGCGGGTCTCGGCGGCATGCCGATGGCCTACGAGATGCGCGAGCAACTGAGGTCCGGGGACAAGTTGACGGTAATTGGCAATGGCGACAGCTTTCAGTTCACCCCTTCCAACCCCTGGGTGGCGGTCAACTGGCGTACGCGAGAAGATATTCAATTCCCGGTCATGCCCTATTTCGAGCGCAAGAATATCGGCTTCATTGCCACCGCCGTGAAGCGCGTTCACCCTGAAAAAAACCAGGTGGAACTGAACGATGGACGATTTGTCGATTACGATTTCCTGGTGATCGCCACCGGCCCGAAACTGGCCTTCGATGAAGTGCAAGGACTGGGTCCGGACGGCTATACCCATTCGGTTTGCAATGTGGACCATGCATTGAAGGCGGGTGAAGCCTGGAGCCAGTTTGTCAAGGATCCAGGGCCGATCGTGGTGGGGGCGGCACAGGGCGCATCGTGCTATGGCCCTGCCTATGAATTTGCCTTCATCATGGATACCGACCTGCGCCGCCGCCGTATTCGCGACAAGGTGCCGATGACGTTCGTTACCGCCGAGCCGTATATCGGCCATCTCGGTCTGGGCGGGGTGGGCGACTCCAAGGGATTGATGGAATCGGCCATGCGCGACCGCCACATCAAGTGGATTACCAATGCCAAGGTCACCAAGGTCGAGGCCGGCAAAATGTTCGTGGCCGAGCATGACGATATGGGCAACGTCAAGAAAGAGCACGAACTGCCGTTTAAATACAGCATGATGTTGCCCGCGTTCAAGGGTGTCGATGCCGTATTCGGCATCGAAGGACTGACCAATCCGCGCGGCTTTATTCTGATTGACCCTTACCAGCGCAACCCGAAATTCAACAATATCTATTCCGTGGGCGTATGCGTTGCCATTCCGCCGGTCGAAGCGACACCGGTTCCGACCGGCGCGCCCAAGACTGGCTACATGATCGAAACCATGGTAACCGCCGCCGCACACAATATCCGAGCCGTGCTGGATGGCAAGGAGCCGTATGAAAAGGCAACCTGGAACGCGATCTGCTTGGCTGACTTCGGCGATACCGGTGCGGCTTTCGTGGCATTGCCGCAGATTCCTCCGCGCAATGTGAACTGGTACAAGGAAGGCAAGTGGGTGCATTTGGCCAAGATCGCCTTCGAGAAATATTTTATCCGCAAGATGAAGAAAGGGACGACAGAGCCCTTGTATGAAAAATACGTGCTCGGTGCGCTTGGCATCAAGAAATTGAAAGGCAAGTAATTGTCCTGTCCTCTTCTCCTCTTCGCTGAGGTGGTGGAGAGGTGATTTAATCAGGTGGAAAGCGGGTCTCATGTGCATCGTCGATGCCAAGGCCCGGAAATTTATAAAGGGGCGGCAATGGCCGCCCTTTTTTATTTTTTACGAAGCATTCAGGCTAATGGCGACGAATCTCTTACAATATTGCATTGATGAATGCAATTAACCAAACCGACAATACCGCTCCCGAGTCCGAATGTTTCCACTGCGGACAGCCTGTTCCGACAGGTTCACATTATCCGGTGAAAATTGAGGGAGCGACGCGGGAGATGTGTTGCCGTGGCTGCCAGGCGGTAGCCGAAGCCATTGTGGCTGGTGGCCTTGCCGATTATTACCGTCACCGCACGGCAAAATCAGGTACGGCAGCGCCAGATGCCGCGGACGTGGTGCCGGAGTGGTTGCGTCAGGCCAAGCTTTACGATCTTCCCGAGGTGCAGCAGAGCTTTGTGCGCCAGGAGACAGGAGAGGTCCGCGAGGCATCCCTGATCCTGGAGGGGATTGTCTGTGCCGCCTGCGTCTGGCTTAATGAACAACACCTTTCCGGATTGCCCGGCGTGCTGTCGGTCGAAATCAACTATTCCACCCATCGTGCCCGGGTTCGCTGGGACAACTCGCGCATCAAGCTGTCCGAAATTCTTCATGCCGTGGCGGAGATCGGTTATACCGCCCATCCTTTCGACCCGGGCCGCCAGGAGCAGATTTTCCTCAAGGAGCGGCAGGCTGCGCTGCGACGTTTGTTCATCGCCGGCATCGGCATGATGCAGGTGATGATGTACGCGATTCCTGCCTATGTAGCTGGCGGGGATGGCACCATGCCGCCCTGGATAGAAAATATCATGCGCTGGGCCAGCCTGGTCCTGACGCTGCCGGTCGTCGGGTATTCAGCCTGGCCGTTCTTTCTTGGCGCCTGGCGTGACCTGCGCTTGCGCCAGGCGGGCATGGACGTGCCAGTGGCGCTCGGCATCGGCGCCGCATTCTCTGCCAGCGTATATTCGACTGTGACGGGGGGCGGCGAAGTGTATTTTGACTCCATCACCATGTTCGTGTTTTTTCTCCTTACCGGACGCTTCCTTGAAATGGGTGCGCGGCGCAAGGCCGCGGACGCGGCTGAAAAACTGGTCAAGATGCTGCCGGCCATGGCCAGCCGCCTCCCCGCTTATCCCGGTGACCAGACAGATGAACTGGTGGCGGTGAGCAGCTTGAGCTCAGGGGAATATCTGCTGGTCCGCCCGGGCGAGTCGGTGCCGGCGGATGGCGTGGTGGCGCAGGGCGTCAGCCGGGTGGATGAGTCGCTGCTGACCGGTGAAAGCCGGCCGGTGCCAAAGAACGTGGGGGAGAAGCTGATTGCCGGTACCATCAATGTAGATAGCCCGTTGGTAATGCAGATCGAAGGCTTGGGACAAGACACCGTTTTGTCCGGCATCGTGCGTTTGCTCGACCGCGCCCTGGCGGAGAAACCGGCCTTGGCCCAGGTGGCGGACCGGGTTGCCAGCTGGTTCGTGCTGGCCTTGCTGCTGGTAGCGGCCGGCACCGGCGTGGCATGGTATTTCATCGAGCCGGCACGGGCGCTCTGGATTACCGTTGCTGTATTGGTCGTGAGTTGTCCCTGCGCACTGTCCCTGGCGACTCCCGCCGCCCTTACCGCGGCTACGGGCAGCCTGACCCGCCTGGGCTTGCTGACCACCCGAGGTCATGCACTGGAAACCCTGGCCATGGCCACGCACTTTGTTTTCGATAAAACCGGCACCCTCACCAGTGGCAAGATGTCCTTGCTGGAAACGATCACGCTGGGAGATATCGGCCGGAATCGCTGCCTGGCGATGGCGGCGGCGCTGGAGCGCGCCTCTGAGCATGCCATCGCCAATGCGATTGCTGCCGCAGCGGCGGACTGCGAGGATCGGTTCAGCATCGAGGAAACCACCAATTTGCCGGGCAGCGGGATCGAGGGGCGGATCGGCGGCCAGCGTTATCGTCTGGGACGGCCTGCATTCGTGGCCGAACTGTGCGGCACCCCGGTGCCGGATGCGCTGCTTCATGGGAGGGAAAGCGCAACGGTGGTGGCGCTGGGCAGCGAAAATGGGTGGCTGGCGCTGTTCGCCCTGGGCGATACGCTGCGCCCTGATGCGGCAAGTCTCATCAAGGGCTTGCAGCAGCGTGGGAAAACGGTGGTGCTGCTATCGGGCGACCAGGAGGAAGCCGTGCAACAGGTCGCGCAGCAACTTGGCATCACCGAGGTGCATGCCGCCATGACGCCGCAGGGCAAGCTGGATTATGTCCGCGGTTTGCAGCGCGAGGGTGCGGTGGTGGCAATGGTCGGCGACGGGGTGAACGATGCCCCGGTGCTTGCCGCCGCCGGGGTCTCCATCGCCATGGGCGGCGGAACCCAGGTGGCGCGCGCCAGCGCCGACATGATCCTTCTTTCGGAGCGATTATTCCATTTGCTCGCGGGGGTGGACATCTCGCTCAAAACCAGCCGCATCATCCGCCAGAATCTGGCCTGGGCGTTCATCTACAATTTGATTGCCATCCCCCTGGCTGCGCTGGGCCATGTGACCCCCTGGATGGCAGGGATTGGCATGTCCGCCAGTTCGCTCATGGTGGTACTGAATGCGTTGCGCCTCGTCGAACCGGACGCTGGCAAAGGACGGAAATAAACGATGGAAATACTTTATTTAATCATCCCGATAAGCGTTATATTGATATTTCTTATCATCTGGGTTTTCCTGTGGGCGGTAAAACATGGCCAGTTCGATGATATGGAAGGCCCGGCTCACCGGATCCTGATGGATGATGACAGTTCGCACACAGAACCTTCCGAAGAGAAGCGCTCGAACGAGGCGTAAGTTCCCCTCCATCCGCGACATTCTGTCGCGAAAAATGAAGCAAGTTTGATCTAGCGCAAAATTTCCCTCGCAGGATTCAGTTAGTATTGGGACCGTAATGTCCTGAAATAGACTTTACCCAAAGCGACTTATTTGTAATCAGGGAGGGAATGTATGGAAGCGCAAACCACGTACAACTACAAGGTTGTGCGGCAATTCGCCATCATGACGGTAGTGTGGGGGATTGTCGGCATGCTGGTCGGTGTGATTATCGCGGCGGAGCTGATCTGGCCGCAGATGAGTTTTGACTTGCCATGGCTGACTTTCGGCCGGCTGCGACCGCTACATACCAATGCGGTGATTTTTGCTTTTGGTGGTTGCGGGCTGTTTGCGGCATCGTACTATGTCGTTCAGCGCACCTGCCATGCGCGTCTGATTTCCGACGGGCTGGCGGCTTTTACCTTCTGGGGATGGCAGGTGGTGATTCTGGCGGCAGCAATCACCTTGCCGCTGGGCTACACTTCATCGAAAGAATATGCCGAGCTGGAATGGCCGATTGACATTCTGATCACCGTGATCTGGGTGGTCTATGCAATCGTGTTCTTCGGTACCATCATGAAGCGCAAGACCTCGCATATTTACGTGGCGAACTGGTTCTTTGGCGCCTACATCATCACCATCGCGCTGCTCCATATCGTCAACAATGCCGAGTTGCCGGTCAGCTTTCTGGGCATGAAGTCCTATTCCGCCTATGCCGGGGTGCAGGACGCCATGGTTCAGTGGTGGTATGGCCACAATGCAGTGGGTTTCTTCCTGACCACGGCCTTCCTGGGCATGATGTACTACTTTGTGCCCAAACAGGCCGGACGTCCGGTGTATTCCTACCGCCTTTCCGTGGTGCACTTCTGGGCTCTGATCTTTACCTACATGTGGGCAGGTCCGCACCATCTGCACTACACCGCGCTGCCGGACTGGACGCAATCTCTCGGCATGGTCTTCTCGCTGATTCTGCTGGCGCCTTCCTGGGGCGGCATGATCAACGGCATCATGACGCTCTCCGGTGCCTGGCACAAATTGCGCACTGATCCGATCCTGAAATTCCTGGTGACCTCCCTGTCCTTCTATGGCATGTCCACGTTCGAGGGGCCGATGATGTCGATCAAGACGGTCAACGCCTTGTCGCACTACACCGACTGGACCGTGGGTCACGTGCACTCTGGCGCCTTGGGCTGGGTGTCGATGGTGACCATTGGCTCGATGTATTACCTGATCCCGCGCCTGTTCGGCCGCGAGCAGATGCATAGCATCAAGCTGGTCACGGCCCACTTCTGGGTGGCCACCATCGGCGTCGTGTTGTACATCGCTGCGCTGTGGATTTCCGGTGTGATGCAGGGCTTGATGTGGCGCGCGGTGAATGCCGACGGTACGCTGACTTACAGCTTTGCCGAGGCGGTCAAGATGGTCTATCCGTTCTATACCATTCGCCTGGTCGGCGGCGTGCTGTTCCTGACGGGGATGCTGATCATGGCCTACAACGTGTACAAGACCGTGGCTGGCTCAAGGGCAGTGGATGATGCGGCGATTCCCGCTCCAGCCGGCGCGCACGCTTAAGTTCAGGGAAGGAGATAAAATTATGAGTGCAAATACATGGCATGAATCACTGGAAAAAAACATCGGTTTCATGATGGTGTTGATCCTGCTGGTGGTGAGTGTGGCAATGATGGTGGAAATTCTGCCGCTGTTTTTCCAGAAATCCACCACCCAGCCAGTGGAAGGACTCAAGCCGCGGACTGCCCTGCAGTTGGCGGGGCGGGATATCTACCAGCGCGAGGGGTGCTTTAACTGCCACTCGCAAATGGTGCGTCCGTTCCGCGCTGAAACCGAGCGTTATGGCCACTACTCCGTGGCGGGCGAGTATGTCTACGATCATCCGTTCCTGTGGGGGTCGAAGCGTATCGGCCCCGACCTTGCACGGGTTGGTGGGCGTTACTCCGATGACTGGCATCGCACCCATCTCAATAACCCGCGTGACGTCGTGCCTGAGTCCGATATGCCGGCGTACCCCTTTCTGGCGAACACCCCGGTGGATGGCTCCGATCTGGGAGAGCGCATGAAGACCCTGCGCGTGCTGGGCGTTCCTTATACCGACGCGGATATTGCCGGCGCAACGCAGGCGGTGGCCGGCAAGACCGAGCAGGATGCCGTAATCGCCTATTTGCAGAGCCTCGGCATCCTTCTCAAGAACACGAGGTGAGCCATGGACATCAATGATCTCAGGTCAATCGTAACGGTGCTGTCGTTCATAACCTTCATCGGCATTCTGGCTTGGGCTTTCAGCGGGCGCCGCAAGGCCGCGTTCGACGAGGCTGCCCGCTCGCTGATGGAAGATGATGAATTCGCGCGGGTGAACGTGAAATCCGCTCCCAAGGCGGCGGGACACTAAAAGGAGAAAAAGATGAGTGATTTTGTAAGCAACTTTTGGAACCTGTGGGTTGCCGGGATCGCCTTGGTCAGCGTAGTCGGCTGCGGCGTATTCCTGTGGGCGGTGAGCATCAAGCGCACCAATGCCAAGGTTGAAACCACCGGACACGTGTGGGACGAAACGCTGGCGGAATGGAATAACCCCATGCCTTCCTGGTGGATCTGGCTGTTCTATATCACGGTGGTGTTTGGCCTGGTTTACCTGACACTATATCCCGGCCTGGGTAAATTCCAGGGCGTGCTGGGCTGGAGTTCACACGGCCAGTACGATGAGGAAATGGCGCAGGCGAAGGCAACCTATGACCCGATCTTCAACCGCTATCTGAAGCAGGACCTGAAGACCGTGGCTGCCGATCCGGAAGCCAGGGCAATGGGGCAGCGCTTGTTTCTGACCTATTGCTCACAGTGTCACGGTTCCGACGCGGGCGGCGCGCGCGGTTTCCCCAACCTGACCGACAAGGACTGGCTGTATGGCGGCGCCCCTGAAACCATCGAGGCCAGCATCACCAATGGCCGCGCTGGCGTGATGCCGCCCTGGGGGCCGGTGCTTGGCGATCAGGGCGTAAAGGAAGTTGCCAACTACGTTCTCTCCTTGTCTGGCCGCAAGCATGATGCCAATCTTGCCGCGGCAGGCAAGCCCAAGTTCGAGCAGAACTGCGTCGCATGCCATATGCCGACGGGGACGGGCAACCAGGCACTTGGCGCGCCCAACCTGACCGACAATGTGTGGCTGTACGGCGGCACCGAAGCAAAAGTGATCGAAACCATCACCAAGGGCCGCAATGGCATGATGCCCGCCTGGAAGGATTTCCTTGGCGAAGCCAAGATCCACTTGCTGGCGGCTTATGTATACAGCCTGTCTCAAGGGAAATGAAATAAATAATAAAACTTAACGGCTGGCGCGGGTGGAGTTTGCAAGGATTCCACCCGCTCCAACGCAACACGAAATGCTTTTTGATTCTCGCGTATGGACTGGGGGGCGCGACATTTCTGCATGCGGATAATTGGGAGTGTTAATTGAACCAGTCTGATGAAAAAACACCCGCGCAAGTCAAGGCGCCGGTAGAAGCTAAAGAACTCTACGCATCTCACAAGAAAATTTATGCCCGATCTGTAACGGGCGTTTTCGCGAATCTGCGGGTGTGGGGCGTGGTGCTCACACAACTGCTGTTTTATTGTTTTCCCTGGCTGACCTGGAACGGTCGTCCGATGATGCTGTTCGACCTGGTGCATCGGAAGTTCTATGTTTTCGGCTATGTTTTCTTCCCCCAGGATTTCGTCTACCTCTCCGGAATACTGGTGATCGCCGCCCTGACCCTGTTCCTGGTTACCGCGGTGGCTGGGCGCGTGTGGTGTGGTTATGCCTGCCCACAAACGGTTTATACGGAAATATTCATGTGGATAGAGCGCGCCATCGAAGGCGACCGGGCGCAGCAGATGAAGCTGGCCAAGTCGCCCTGGACGCCGCGCAAGATCGGGCTTAAAGCCGCCAAGCACGGCGCATGGATCGCCGTTGCGCTGTGGACCGGATTCACCTTTGTCGGCTTCTTCACGCCCATCAGGGATTTGGCTCACGAATTCGCGTCATTTTCCCTGGGTCCGTGGGAGACGTTCTGGATATTCTTCTATGGTTTTGCCACCTACGGCTTTGCCGGCCATATGCGCGAGCAGGTGTGTCTTTACATGTGCCCCTACGCGCGTTTCCAGAGCGTGATGTTCGATCCCGATACGCTCATCATCACTTACGATGCCAAGCGTGGCGAGCCGCGCGGCCAACGCAGCAAGGGCGCCGATTATCGTGCCGAAGGCAAGGGCGATTGTGTGGATTGCGGTATTTGCGTTCAGGTCTGTCCGACCGGCATCGATATCCGCAAGGGCCTGCAGTACGAGTGCATCGGCTGCGCCGCCTGCATCGATGCGTGCAACCAGGTGATGGACAAGATGGCTTACCCGCGCGGCCTCATCCGTTATTCGACGGAAAACGTGATGCAGGGCAAGTTCCCGGAACGCTCCATGATGTCACACGTATTTCGCCCCCGCGTGCTGGTTTACACCGCTGTTCTCGCAACCATCGCAATTGCGCTGGGCGTGGCGATATATCTGCGTACGCCGCTCAAGGTGGATATCATCCGCGACCGTACCAATCTGGTGCGGGAAACCGATGAAGGCCTGCTGGAGAACGTCTACGGCCTGCAGATTATCAATATGGACGAGAAACCGCATCGTTATGTGCTGACGGCTTCGGGCATGGACGACCTCAAGGTGACGACGAACGAGGCGCAACCGCTGCTGGTGGAGCCAGCTTCTACACGTGTCGTATCCGTGAGCCTGATTGCCGATCCGAAGGACCTGAAGCCGGGCTCGATCCCGGTGCATATCAGGATTCAGGACGTTGAAAACCCTGGCATCAGCGTCAACGAAAAAACCAGCTTTCTTGTGAGGTAGGTATGAATGCTCTGACTGAAAACAGCAAACCCTGGTATCGCGAACCCTGGCCGTGGATTTTGATGGCTCTGCCGGCGGTGGCGGTGGTGTACAGCGTGTTTTATGCGTGGATGGCGGTTACAACGCAAGATGGCCTGGTCGATGATGATTATTACAAGGACGGGATGGCAATCAATCAGACGCTCGATCGCGACAAGGCTGCGCAGGCCCTGCACATCAAGGCGCAATTGATGGTGGGGGATGATCCGTCACAACTGCGTTTGATGCTGCAGGGCGGCCAGTCCGGGGCGCTGCCCCAGCACCTGCGGCTGAAACTGCTGCACCCGACCCGTGCCGGCATGGACCAGGTGGTTGACCTGACGCGGCGAGGCGAGGGTTACTACGAGGGCGCGCTCAAGTCATTGATCGCCGCCCGTTGGCATCTGGTTCTGGAAGATGCCGGAAAGAAATGGCGTCTGACCGGAACCTGGCATGTGCCCAAGGACCACGCGGTGGCGCTCGATTCCGGGCGATAGATTTACTGACGACAAGAGGAGGTGAGGAAATGGGACTAATTCAAACGTTGTTTTCAACCGATATCGGTCTGCTGAGCATGTTCACGATCGGTTTCATCCTGGTGATGGCGGTGTTTTTTATCGTGTGGTTCAACAAAAAAACACATGAGCCCGACCAGGGCGAATAGCGCGAGCTAACTTGCCTCAAATTTTTGCGGATCCGGGCGCAGTGCTTGCTGGGCGCGCTCGGCAATCTGCTTCAGCCTTTCCAGGTCGTTCAGGACAAGTTGCTTGTTATGCACGCTGATGAGTCCGCTTTCCTGGAACTTCGATAACGTGCGGCTGACGGTTTCAAGCTTGAGTCCAAGGTAGCTGCCGATATCGCTTCGCGTCATGCGCAACTGGAATTGCGTTGCTGAGTAGCCCCTTGCGCCATAGCGCTGGGACAGGTTGACCAGGAATGCCGCCAGCCGTTCGTCCGCATTCATGCCGGAGAGCAGAACGACCAGCAATTGGTTGCGAAATATCTCGCGGCTCATGATCTTGTGAAAATGGTGTTGCAGGGCGGGAATCTTCCTGCCAAGCATTTCAAGCTCGGAGAAAGGAATTTCGCAAAGCTCGCTGTCTTCCAGGGCAATTGCATTGCAACTGTGCCGGTCGTCGCAAATTGCATCCATGCCGAGCAGTTCGCCTGCCATGTGGAAACCGGACACATGCTCCATGCCGCTCGCGCTGGAGATCAAGGTCTTGAAGAAGCCGGTACGCAGGGCATAAACCGCATGGAAGGGGTTGCCGGCATGGTACAGGTATTCGTTGCGCTTGATCCGTTTGCGGCGGTTGATGATGCGGTCCACCTGCAGGAACTCGTCTCCATTGAGACCCTTCGGAAGACACCACAAGTCGCGCAGATCGCAGGCGGCGCAGCCGCTTCTGGGATAACGGGCATCAACAATCTCGGCAAACAGTTGATGGACTTTCTGTTGCATATTCAGTCATTGTGCCAGTTTTGAATGGGAGCAATCATCGCACGATTGGGCGTGTCGCGCTAGAGCCCAGATGACATGTTCCCGCACCAGCGCGGAATCATGGTTTTCCCGTTTTTTCAGCGCTTCAATGACAGCCCCTGTCGTGGGGGCGTTGCCCAGCGCTACCGCGATATTGCGCAACCAGCGCTCGTGCCCGATGCGGTGAATGGCGCTGCCAGCAGTCCTGGCGTGAAATTCTTCATCACTCCAGGCTAACAGTGTAGTCAGGTCCGCGCTATCCAGCTTGTGGCGCACCGTGAAATCCCCTTCTTCAGTGGATGGTGCGAAGCGGTTCCAGGGGCATGCCAACTGGCAGTCATCGCAGCCATAAATGCGGTTGCCAATCAGCGGCCTCAGCGTGACGGGGATGCTGCCCTTGTGCTCGATGGTGAGGTAGGAAATGCAGCGCCTGGCATCCACCTGGTAAGGGGCGATGATGGCCTGGGTGGGGCAGGCTTCGATGCAGCGGCTGCAGGAGCCGCAGTGAGTGCTATGGGGGGCGCTGGGAGGCAGAGGCAGGTCGGTGTAGATTTCACCCAGGAAAAACCATGACCCATGCTCGCGCGACAGCAGCATGCTGTGTTTGCCGCGCCACCCGAGCCCGGCCTGGACGGCCAGTTCCACTTCCATCACGGGCGCGCTATCGCTGAAGACGCGGTAGCCGAATGGCCCGATTTCTTCCCGGATTCTGTCCGCCAGCTTCTGCAGTCTGGCACGCAGCGTTTTATGGTAGTCTCGCCCCAGCGCGTAGCGCGAGATGAAGGCTTTGGCGGGGCTGGCGAGAATTTCATGGCTGTCATGCGCGTCCGGCGGCAGATAATCCATGCGTGCGCTGATGACGGTAAGCGTGCCGGGAACCAGTTCGGCAGGCCGGCTGCGCTTCACGCCGTGGCTTGCCATATAATCCATTTCGCCGTGCATGCCTTTTTCCAGCCAGTCCAGCAGCCGCGCTTCGGCATGGGAGAGGTCGGGCACGCTGATGGCGACAGCCTGGAAGCCCAATTCCTTGCCCCAGGCCTTTATTTTTTCGCTCAGGACGCCGTAATCAGTTAATAAACCTGGCACAAGAGTCCGATATGAAAGTTATGCGATTTCTCGCGGATGAGAACAGCACCACCCAATTGGGCGCTGAAGTGGCCATGGTACTGCACCCAGGCCTGGTCTTCTATCTGGTCGGAGACCTTGGCGCCGGCAAAACGACCCTGGTTCGATCTGTCTTGCGCGGGCTGGGGTATCCGGGCAAGGTGAAAAGTCCGACCTATACTTTAGTTGAATCTTATACTGTTTCTAGTTTAAACTTATACCACTTTGATTTGTATAGATTCGCAGATCCTGAAGAGTGGGAAGCCTCGGGTTTCCGCGAATATTTCAATGCGCATACAGTAAGTTTTGTGGAATGGCCGGAGAAAGCAGCGGGATGTTTGCCTCCGGCAGATGTGATCATTCACCTCGCCATCCGCGGTCCTGGGCGCGAGGCGGAACTGGAAGCGGTATCGGAGGCAGGCAGGCAATGTTTAAACCGGCTTCAGAACATGAGCGCCACCTGAGGGTGGAAATGCCCGAACAGCGCAGCCTGTTTTCGCTGCTCGGGTTGGCGGCGCTGTGGGCGGCGTTTCTGCTCGTGCTGCTGGCAGTCAACACCGCCTGTGCGGCAGTTACCGTGACTGCCGCGCGGGTCTGGCCGGCAGCGGAATATACACGCCTTACCCTGGAAACGTCTTCTCCCGTCAAGTTCTCCCAGTCGATCGTAAAAGACCCCGAGCGTTTGGTGCTCGACCTCGAAGGAATCGAGCCGAATGCTGTTTTGACGGGTCTTTCCGCCAAGGTTGGCGCGGATGACCCCTATATCAGACTCGTGCGGGTAGGGCGCTTCAAGCCGGGCGTGGTGCGTGTCGTGCTGGACCTCAAAACCGAGGTCAAACCTTCCGTATTTACCTTGCCGCCCGTCGGCGAATATGGCAACCGGCTGGTGGTGGACATCTACCCGGCCCAGGCGGTGGACCCCTTGATGGCGCTCGTGGAGTCGCCGCGCCAGGCGGCCCAGGGCGAGCAGGATGTGCCGGATCAGGGGCGCGACAAGGCCGTCGTTGCGGCGCCTGATGCGCCGGTTGCCAAGGCCGAACCTGCCGAGCCAAGGAGCCTTCAGGCGGAGAGCCAGAATATCGGCCCGGAAAAAACGCTCAAGAGTGAAAAACGCAAGCCCGAGCTGCAGGTGACCAGACTGGTCACGATCGCCATTGACGCCGGCCATGGCGGGGAAGATCCCGGCGCTCAGGGCGCGCGCGGAACGCATGAGAAAGATGTCACGCTGGCCATTGCCAGGCGTCTCAAGGCTGTGGTTGACGAGGAGCCGAATATGCGTGGCATCCTGATTCGCGACGGCGATTATTTCATTCCGCTTCATGGCCGGGTGGTCAAGGCGCGCAAAGTCAACGCCGACCTGTTCGTGTCCATCCACGCCGATGCCTTCATCCGCCCGGATGCGCGTGGTTCATCGGTCTTCGCGCTGTCGGAACGGGGCGCCACTTCTGCCGCGGCGCGCTGGCTGGCGAAGAAGGAAAATGAGGCCGACCTTATCGGCGGCATCAACCTGGATGTGAAAGATCCTTACCTCGCGCGCACCCTGCTGGACTTGTCGCAAACCGCGACCATCAACGATAGTCTTAAACTGGGCAAGGCCGTGCTGAATGAATTGGGCGGCATCAATTCATTGCACAAAGGCGCGGTGGAGCAGGCAGGGTTTGCGGTGCTCAAGTCGCCCGACATTCCCTCCATCCTGGTCGAAACGGCGTTCATCTCGAACCCCGAGGAGGAAGTCAGGCTGACCGACAATGCTTACCAGGAAAAAATGGCGAAGGCCATCTTGTCCGGCATCAAGCGCTACTTTTCGAAGAATCCCCCCTTGGCAAAATCCCGCCTTGCTGCCAGCGGGCCTTTATAACAACGTGAAAGACAAGACGCCATCGTTCGCCGCATGGGCTGCGGCACCCATCTTCGCCATTTTTCTGCTGGCGGGTTGTAGCGGCAAGCCCAAAACCGAGGTCGAGCGGACCGTTGAATTTCTGCGCGACCTGAGCGACGAAAAAGTTGCCGAGGAATTTCACCCCGCCTACTGGGAAAACCAGTGCAGGCAAAACAGCCAGATATGGAAAAATGCTCAGCAAATATGCCATGACGGCGGGCCGCATCACTGGATGTGCGACGTGATCACAACCATGAAGGATTGCCAGGCACGTTCAGTCGGAATCGATTGACTCGTTGTGGTGTCAGTCTTCGGCCCCGCTTGCTGCGGGAATCGTTTTCCCGGTGCATCGCTCAGGGCTTTGCCCTCATTGCCGCAAACAACAGGGACAAAACCGCGCCCAGCGCCACCGTGCCGCCGATCGCCTGCAATACCGGGGAAGCGGAGAACGCCAGGGCGCCGAAGGCGCTGACGGTGCTGGCCATGCATACCAGGGTGGAAAACAGGGCGCGTTGCCGCTCCTTGCCCCTCTCTCCATCCGGGAGAGCGTCAGGAGAAAGGGAGGCAGGCAGGCTGAGGAACAGGCCGTAGTTGAGACCGACACCCAGCACCAGCAGCAGCGATACGACGTGGAACAATGTCAGCTTGACGCCCAGGAGGGACAGCAGGGCGGCGGTACCCAGGATGGCCGCGCTGACCGGGAGCATCACCGGGAACACTGCGCGGAAATTGCGCAGCCCCAGGCCCAGCACCGCGACGATGGCCGCCACGCCGAATAGCGAATAGAGCAGCGACTGGTCACGGAACTGCATGATCATTTTGTTGGATTCGCCCTTGATGTCCAGCAGGAAGGTGTTTTCATCGTGCAGCCCGGCTACGAATGCGGCAAGCCCAGCATCGCTCCTGACGCCGCGCAACCCGATCAGCGCCACCCAGACCGCGCCGCGCCTGACCAGCATGCCTTGCGCCAGCGAGCCCAGCGGCGTGCCGTACCAGACTTCAGGCTGCAGCAGGGGCAGGTGGCGCGAGCGCTCGATGTCCTGCAAAAAGGGTTCGAAGATATCAGGCTTGAATGGGGTCGTGGCGAGCGCGGCTTGCAGGTTGCGGCGCAGCGTTTCCTGATCCGGCAAGGCGGCCTGGCGCGCGGCCTGGGTTTTCTCGCTCGGGATCACGCGCGCGGCGAGGTCGAATCCATCCGTGATGCCTTGCCGCACCAACGTTTGCAGTGCTGGCATGAGCCGTTCGCTGCGCTCCAGGGCCGCCTGTTGCGTGCTGCCTTGCACGGCGATCAGGTAACGCACATCCGGCGCGCCCAGTTCGTTGCGCAGGCCTTGATCCAGCTCTTTGGCCCGTTGCGAAACCGGGCTGAGGTTGGCGAGGTCGTTCTCCCACAGGGTATTCCCCCGTGCAGCCAGGTAGAAGGCAGCGCACAGCAGTACCGCCACGGGAACCCAGCCGAGCCGGGTCAGTGCCGCCGCCCCATGCACCAGAAGGGCCCGGGTTGCCGTTCTTTCCGCGACTTCAAGGCGGGACGGAGCGATCTCCGGGATGACGAAACGGGTCATCAGTCCAGCCGTGAGAACGCCGGCGAAGGAAAACATGCCCAGTTGCGACAGGCCGGAGAAGCCGGAGAGCAGCATGGCGAAGCTGCCGAACACGGTGGTCAGCACCGCCAGGCGCAGCGTTGGCCAGATGCGCCGCAGCGTCTGGCGCAGCGATTCGTGCGTTGCGCGCTGGGTGAACAGGTAGGTTGGATAGTCCACCGCCTCGCCGATCAGCGTGGCGCCGAAGCCCAGGGTGATGCCATGCACCGTACCGTAGCCCAGGCTGACCGCGGTCAGGCCGGCCAGCGCGCCGCTTGCCACCGGCAGCATGCCGAGCACCAGCAGGCGCGGCGAGCCATAGGCCAGCAGCAGGATCGCCGCTACCAGCGCGGTGGCGATCATGCTCAGGCGCCATGCATCGTCGCGGATGCGGTTGCGCGATTCCACGGCGAAAATGCCCGGTCCGCTCATGAGCAGTTCGACCTGCGGGCTGCTGCGCGTCGCTGGAAAAATCCGCCGTACCTCGTCGCTGACTTTCTGCTGCGCGTCGATGTCGAAGGCCGGCGCTTTGGTTTCGGCCAGCAGCAGCGCGCGCTTGCCGTCGGCCGAGAACCACACGCCGCCTTGCAGCCCCGGTCCACTGCCCGCGCCGCCCCAGCTTTCCAGCAACGCGAGCATCTCGCCGGTGGGATCGGAAGGCAGCAGAGCCCTGACCATGACGCCAGCTGGCGAGGCCAGCAGCTGCAGGCTGTCCTGCAGGGACTGACGCAGCCCGTCCGCGCTGAAATGCGCGGGATCCGTCGCGGGGCTGAGCAGGTAGCGGTATTGCATCAGCCGTTCGCGCTCCGCCGGGGTGAGAGCCTGCTCGCCGTTGCGCACGTAAGCGAAATGGCCGCTGGCCTCCAGCGCGCGAGCCAGTTTTTTGCTGTTCACGGCAAGTTGTTCTGCTTCAGCGCCTTGCAGCGCAAGCAGCAGCATGCGCGAGGGGGCGCCATTGCGCAACTGCTCGACCATGAGTTGCTGTGCCGGCGCGGCGCTGTCGGGCAGGAAGGCCGCCATGTCGGTGCTGAAGCGGGTGTGCGCCATCACGATCCAGACGCAGCAAGCCAGCGCGGCGAGCCAGATGGCGACAGGCCAGCGCTTCACATCGTTTCCTCGCGCAGGGCCATGAAGCTGCGGTCGCCGCTGGTTTCTTCGATTTCCACTGTATCAAGCCGCGCTTTGCTGCCGCTGATGCGAATCACGCGGATGAACTGCGCCATGCCGCTGTCCGAAGGCAGCAGTACCAGGACCCATTGCCGTTCATCGCCGTCGAGGCGCACCTTGTAAAAGCGCTGCAGGGTTTTGGCATCGCCATTGAGCGTGGCGCGCATGCTTTCGATGAAGCCCCAGACCACCGGGTAATCGCGCAGCGCCATGGTGTGCTTTTTTTGCGCCGCCGGTTTTTCCCAGGTCATGCGTTCGCCATCCACGGTGAGGATTTCCTCAAATGGGATTTGCACGTGTTTTTCCAGGAAAGCCGGTTTTTTGTAGCGCAGGGTGCCGCTCGATTCGAGCGGTTCCTTGAGCAGTGCGGAGGTCTTGGTCTCGGTGTAGCGCGACTGGCCGGCAGGGCGCTCAGCCAGGGCCTTGAGCAAGGCGTCGGCAGTCCATTCGGCATGGGCGAGACCAGTCCATGCCAGCAGCGTAACTGTCATTGCGAGGAGCCGCAGGCGATGCGGCAATCTCGCTGTCATTCGATCGACGAAGAACGAGATTGCTTCGCTGCGCTCGCAATGACAGGGCTTAAAACGGTTGCCAGTAATCATAGAAGTTGAACCAGTTGTAAGGCGCGATGCGGCAATAATGCTCGATGCGCCCGGCGTACTGCTGCAGATAGCCGTGAATCGCCTCGCGGCGGCGGGCGCGGGGGGCGTCGATGGCTTCCGCCAGCAGCTCGAAATGCACGTCGTAGCGGCGCTTGCCGCGATACAGGCCGAAGCATAGCAGCACCGGCGCATGCATGATGCTGGCGAAAGCCAGCGGGCCAACGGGCAGGGCGGCATCGAAGCCAAAAAAACGGCATGGCAGCGTCTTGTCGCCGGGTCTGACGCGGTCGCTCAGTATGCCGACGATGCCGCCGGCGTCGATGACTTCCCTGGCGCGCAACAGGCCATCCGGCGAGCCCATGGCAATGATGGAACCGGCCATTGCCGGGTTGAGGCCGTCGATGATGGCATTCATCTTGTGCGCGTTGCCGGTGTGCATCAGCATGGCGAAAGGCACTTTGCCGAACTGCACGGCCAGCGTGCGCAGCACCTCGAAGCTGCCGAGGTGCGCGCCCAGCAGCACGCAGCCTTGCCCGCGTTGCAGGCAGGCGAGCAGCGGCCCGATGCCATTCACCGCGATGTCGAAAGAAGCGTGGCGGCCGGAGAGAAAATACAGCCGGTCGAGAATCGTGGCGGAAAAGCAGAAGTAGTGTCGGTACGAGTCCAGCCAGCCGGGCTCGCGTCCCAGCACTCGGCGCAGGTAAAGGCGCGAGGCCTGGCGCGCCTTGCCGGAGAAAAGCAGGAAATACAGGCTGATCGGCACCAGCAACAGGCGCGCCGCCGGGCGGCCAAGCTCGAGCGCAATCCAGGCGATCAGGCGCATCAGCAACAGGCTGCCGCGCTCCCGCTGTCCCAGCCAGGTGCGGCTCATCCCGGCGGCACCGCGGCAAAACGCACACTGCCTTGCGCGAGGGTGCCCATCGATGTCGTGCAGGTAAACCGGGCGGACTGCGCCGCGCCGAATTCCACTTCAACACGGAACGGTACGCCGGGCCGCAACGGTGCGAGAAACTTGACACTGGGCCAGCCGGTGCACTGCAGCGGCGCATCGGCCTGACGGCAAACGGCTTCCCACACCCGGCTCAACAGCACCACGCCCGGCACGATGGGGTTGCCGGGAAAATGGCCGGGCAGCGCCGGATGATTGACAGAAATCGTCTGCCAGCGGGCCTGGTCGGGCTGTTGCAAGCTGTCGAGCAGGTTGATGAGCGTGGCGCGCGGCAGTTTGCCGGCAGGGGTGCGCGGCAGGCTATCAAGCTTGTACAAGGGGCGTGGCAGGAATGCCACATCAATTTTCTGGCGCAGGGCGGCAATGATTTCACGTTCCTCCAGCCCCGGCGCGACTACCAGGGCAATCAGGCGCGTCGCCGTGCCGGGAACATCGTCGGGGGCGAAAAAAATCCCGTCCCGCACGCCGGGAATCTGCCCGAGCTGACGGTTGAGGTCGCTGAGGGACGCGCGTTTTCCGGCGATCTTGACGAGGTCGGCCTGGCGCCCAAGCAAGCGGAATTGCGTGCCGTCGGCGGCGGGCTCGATCCTGTCCTGGAGGCGAGTGCGTTCGTTGACATGCGCTTCTGCGACCCAGGCCTGGTCTTCGTCATCGCACGAGACATGGGCGCCCGCCATGGTTTTCCAGTATTCCTGCCGAACGGTGCGGCGCGAGGCAATGGCGCCTGTTTCGGTGCAACCGTAGATTTCCATGACTGGCGCACCGAAGGCGTCCTCGGCGCGTTGCGCCAGTTCGGACGTCAGCGCGGCGGCGGCGGAAACGGTCAGGGCAAGGGGGGGGAAGTCGATGTTTTCTTCCAGGCAGATGCGCAAATGCAGCGGCGTGGTAATGAGTATGCGCGGGGCGGGCAATTCCGCCAGCGCCTGCCGGATGTCCGCCGGAAACAGGGGCACGCCGGCATGCAGCGTGCCGCCGCTGTGGAGCGGCAGCATCAGGGTGAATTCGAGGCCGTACATGTGTTGCGGCGGAACCGTGCCGAGAAAATGCTGGCCGGCTTCGATGCCGAGCATGTCGGCTTGCAGCCGCGCCTGCCTGACCAGTCTGCCCCAGGTCTTGGGATAGGGCCGCGGTTCGCCCGTGCTGCCCGAGGTGAAGACGATTGCGGCAACATGTCCGACCGCGATGGCGGGAATAAAGAATGCGCCCAAATCGAGGGATGGCAAAGCGGGGAAGGGGATGATCTCCATTCCCTCCAGCCTCAGGGCCTTGTCGCTTACGCCATAGGACTGCGGATACCGTGCATGCAGCCGCGTCAGGGTGTCCGCCGCATGATTGGGCGGCAATAGGCAGGTCTGTCCGCGCAGCAGGGCGGCGCAGAAGGTGAGCAGGAAATGGTACCGGTCGCTGCACAGATTGAAGACGAAGGGATGCGGCGGCAATTGTCCGGCCAGTTGTGCCACTTCGCCAAGAAAATGCGCCACGGTGATGGCCTGGTTATTGCGCCAGGCGATTGCCTGGGCCGCGTTGTCGTGCTTGAAGAGAGGTAACCGGCCCGGCTCGTTCATTCGCGCGGCATGCCATGCAGCAGCATGGACAGCATGAGGGACAGGGGGTTGACATGGGGATGCTGGCTGAAGCGGCGCTTGCGAAAGAAATATTCGCAAGTCATGAGACAGGGCACCAGCACCGGGGTCAGCGAGGCCGCTTGCGGGAAATGGGCATACTGCACCAGCAACATGGTCAGGAGTGCGCAGCCCAGCAGAAAAAATGCCCACAACGCCGTCAGCCGCCGCGTGTAGTCAACCAGGTCATCAGGCAATTGGCCCGCGTGGTGGGCGCGCGCGATTCGCGTAACCAGCGCTTCTCCCCGGAACAGGCTGCGGCCGAAAGCAAACGCCGCCAGCAGGGTGATGAGCGCGGGCGGACACCAGGTTGCGAACGCTCTCCAGTGCGGGGGGGAAAGCTCAATGAGTTTGGCGAATCCCCAGCCCAGCGCGATGGCCAGGGAAAGACGCAAGAAGAGACGCATAGTCAGGTCGAGCCTATTTTATGCGGTTCTTTTCAATATGCCGGGCCAGGTTGCGCAGGGACGAGAACGTGGCTGCATTGTCCGGATCGTCGGATTTGAGCTGAAAGCCGTATTTCCTGGAAACGGCGAGCGAGATTTCCAGCATGTCGATCGAGTCCAGTCCCAGCCCTTCCTGATACAGAGGCTGTTCCGCGGCAATCTCCTCTGCTGCCGTTTCCAGATTGAGCGCCTCCACGATGAGTGCCGCGACTTCCTGCTCGAAAGGGGTATTGTTGTCTGCCATGACTTCTGTTTTCTGGAGTATGAATCGAATCAAATTATAACATTGTCGGACGGGTGGTCCTGGCCGGCAGTTATTTCCAGGTTGTCGATCAGTCGTGTCTTGCCCAGCCTGGCGGCACCCAGCACCACCAGCGCTGCATCGCCGGGCTGCGCGGGTCGCAGGGTGTCGGCGTTGCGCAGCGAGAGGTAGTCCACCAGCCAGCCGTGTTCGGCCAGGTCGCTTGCGGCGGCGCTTTCCAGCGCGGCGAAGTCGCGCTGGCCCGATAACACGGCTTTTCTGACCCGTTCCAGGTTGCGGTAGAGGCGCGGGGCTTCGGCGCGTTCGGCCCGGTTCAGATAGCTGTTGCGCGAAGACAGCGCGAGGCCGTCAGCGGCGCGCACGGTTTCGCCCGCCACGATTTCTGCCGGCACGTCGAGTTCGCGCACCATGGCGCGGATGATGTGCAGCTGCTGGTAATCCTTTTTGCCGAAAACCGCGTAGTCGGGCTGGACGATGTTGAGCAGCTTGAGCACGATGGTGGCAACGCCGCGGAAATGGCCAGGGCGATAGGCCCCGCAAAGCTCGCCGGCGATGGGCGGCGGTTCTACCTGAAACTGTTGCGGCGCGGGGAGCAGTTCCTCCACGCCGGGGGTGAACACGATGTCCGCGCCGGCAGCCTGGAGCTGGCGACAATCCTCTTCCAGCGTGCGCGGATAACTGGCGAGATCTTCGCCGGGGCCGAACTGCAACGGGTTGACGAAGATGCTCACCACCACGCAGCGGCCATGCCGGCGCGCCTGTTCGACCAGGGCGAGGTGTCCGGCATGCAGGTTGCCCATGGTGGGCACGAAGGCGACCGGCCGGCGGCCCTTGAGGGATTCGCGCAGCACGGCAATGGCTGAAATGATTTCCATCAGAAACTGTGTTCCGGCGCCGGGAACACCCCGCTTTTCACCTCCCGCACATAAGCCTGCACGGCGGCCTGGATGCTTCCGGCGCCCGCCATGAAATCCTTGGCGAATTTCGGCGTCTTGCCAGGGTAAATGCCGAGCATGTCATGCAGCACCAGTACCTGGCCAGCGCAGCCCGGGCCGGCGCCGATGCCGATGGTGGGGATGGTGAGCTGCGAGGTGATTTGCAGCGCCAGCGTGGCGGGAACCGCCTCGAGCACCAGCAGGCCGGCGCCGGATTGTTGCAGTGCCAGCGCATCGAGCAGCAGTTGCTCCGCCGCCGCTTCAGTGCGCCCCTGCACCCGGTAGCCGCCGAGCTGGTGCACCGATTGCGGCGTGAGGCCGACATGGCCGCACACCGGAATGCCCCGCGCGGTGAGGAACGCGACTGTCTCGGCCATGATCCGGCCGCCTTCCAGCTTGACCATGTGGGCGCCTGCCGCCATCAGTTGCGCGGCGCTCCGCAGCGCTTGCTGCGGGCTTTCCTGGTAGCTGCCGAAGGGCAGGTCGGCGACGATGTAAGCCCGCTTGCTGCCGCGCGCGACGCAGCGGGTATGGTAGGCCATGTCCGGCAAGCTCACCGGCAGGGTGGTTTCCTCGCCCTGCAGCGTCATGCCGAGGGAGTCGCCAACCAGCAGCACTTCCACGCCGGCATCTTCGAGCAGCGCCGCGAAACTGGCGTCGTAGCAGGTCAGGACGGCGATCTTGTCGCCTTTTTCCGCCATCTGTTGCAGTGTGTGTAGCGTTGTTTTCAATTTTTTGAACCTTTTTGGAACGTGGGGGGGGAGGAGTGAGCAGTTAGCAGGGAGCAGTGAGCAGTAAAACCGGGTTCGGAGCAAGCCTTTGTTTTTTCGCCCCACCCCCTCACCGCTAACCGCTAACCGCTAACCGCTAACCGCTAACCGCTAACCGCTCACTGCTCACTGCTCACTGCTCACTGCTCACTGCTCACTGCTCACTGCTAACCGCTCCCTGCTAACCGCTCGCCCCCCTTAGTCCGCACGGTTGAAAAACTCACGTCCGCCGCGCATGCCGGCGATTTTCTCCAGCAGCAGGTCGAAATCCCGCGTCCTGCCTGCGAAGTCGAAGTTTTCGCTGTTGACGATCAGCAGCGGCGAGGCGTCGTAATGGTGGAAATACTGGCTGTAGCTGTCCGCCAGGCGGCTCAGGTAGGCTTGCGTGATGGTCTGCTCGTAACCGATATTGCGCCGCACGATGCGTTCCATCAGGGTTTCCTCCCGTGCCTGAAGGTAAATGACCAGGTCCGGTTTCGGCGTCTGCGGCTGGAGGTGGCGATACATCTCGCGGTACAGCTTGAATTCGTCGTCGCTCAGGTTGAGGCGGGCGAACAGCGGGTCCTTGTCGAGCAGAAAATCAGTCACCGTGGCGTGTTGAAAGAGGTCGCTTTGCGCCAGATCGCGCATTTGCCCGGCACGCTGGAACAGGAAGAACAACTGGGTCGGCAGGGCATAGCGGTCAGGATCGTGGTAGAACCTGGCCAGAAACGGGTTGGCGGCGGCATCTTCAAGCAGCAGGCGGGAGCAGAAATGCTCTGCAAACAGCCTGGCCAGGGTGGTCTTGCCCACGCCGATGGGACCTTCGACCACGATGAAGCGGTATTTCTCCGGCGCCATTGTCCGTTCAGCCCATGGCTTGCAGCAAAGTCGCGGCACTGGAGCGGGTTTGCGGCAGGCGCTGCAGTTCCTGCCCGGCACAGGCGGGGAGATGGTCGGTTGCGCGGCCATGGCCCGGAATCACGCACTCGGGCGCGATTTCGGTGAGCGGGAGCAGCACGAAGGCACGTTCGTGCATGCGCGGGTGGGGCAGGGTGAGGCCGTGCTCGTGGTGAATCAGGCCGTTGTAGAGCAACAGGTCGAGGTCCAGCACGCGCGGCGCATTGAGAAACTCGCGCACGCGCCCGAAGCGGTGCTCGATGTCGAGCAGCATTTCCAGCAGCTTGCGCGGCTCCAGGCGGGTTTCGATTTCCGCCACCGCGTTGATGAAATCCGGCTGGTCGGAATAGCCCCAAGGGGCGCTGCGGTAGAGAGAAGAGCGGGCGACCAGGCGCGTGGCGGGGAGCGTGTCCAGCTCGCCGAAGGCCAGGCTGATCTGGGCTTCGGGGTCGGACAGGTTGCTGCCGAGGGCGACGAAGGCGCGGACCGGACGGGTAGGCACGAAACTTAATCCTCGGCTGCCAAATCGGTTTCGAGCGCCGCGCTGGCAGGGGCTTTCGGCTTGCGCCGGCGGCGGCGTTTTTTGGGCGCGGTGTCGGGCTGCAGCATTTCGGCGCGCTGCGTGTCGCCGGCGTGCTGGAATTTTTCCCACCAGCGTCCGAGTTCCATCTCCGCTTCGCCGCTTTCGCAGCGCAGCAGCAGGAAATCGAAGCCGGCGCGGAAGCGCGGGTGGGAGAGCAGGGCAAAAGGCCGCTTGCCGGCGCGCTGGGCGAAACGTGGCTGCAGCCCCCAGATTTCTCTCATGGTGGCGGTGAAGCGGCGCGGGATGGCAAGCATTTCAACCTGGGTCTGGATCACCTGGTCCATGGCCTGGTGCAGGGCTGGTGTCGGGCGTTCGCCGCCGTCTTCGAGTTTTCTCGACAGCGCCAGCACTTCATGCCACAACAGCGCGGCAAACAGGAAAGCCGGTGAAACCGGCTTGTCTTCCTTGACGCGCAGGTCGGTCTGGTGCAGGGCGAGGGAGACGAAGCGCTCGCCCATCGGCTGTTCCAGGATGGCGTCGAGCAGCGGCAGCACGCCGTGGTGCAGGCCTTCCGCGCGCAGTTGCTTGAGGCTGCGCTGGGCGTGGCCGGAGAGCAGCAGTTTGAGGATTTCGTCGAACAGGCGAGAGGGCGGGACGTCCTGCAGCAGTTTTCCCAGCCCGGCGATGGGCGCGCGCGTGGCGGGGTCGAGCTGGAATTCCAGCTTGGCGGCGAAACGCGCGGCGCGCAACATGCGTACCGGGTCTTCATGGTAGCGGGTGCGCGGGTCGCCGATGATGCGCAGCACCCCGGCCTTGAGATCCTTGTAACCGCTGTGGTAGTCCCAGATTTCGCCGTTGCCGGGGTGGTAGAACATGGCGTTGATGGTGAAGTCGCGGCGCAGCGCATCCTCCGCCTGGGAGCCGAAAACGTTGTCGCGCAGGATGCGGCCGTTGGCGTTGGTGACGTGCAGGCCGCTGTTGCCCTCCTCTTCCTCTTCATCCGGGGCGGGGGCGCCACTGCCGCGGAAGGTGGACACCTCGATGGTTTCCGCTCCGCACATGACGTGCACCAGGCGGAAGCGGCGGCCGATGATGCGCGAGCGCCGGAAGAGGTGGCGCACCTCTTCCGGCGTGGCGTCGGTGGCGACATCGTAATCCTTGGGCGTCTTGCCCAGCAGCAGGTCGCGTACCGCGCCGCCGACCACGAAGGCGGCGTAGCCGGCCTGCTGCAGTTCGCCCGCGACCTTGATGGCGCAAGGGCTGAGCTGGTTGCGGCGGATGCCGTGCCTGCTTTCGGGGATGATCTGGGGCCTGTCGCGCAGGCCGGTTTTGGGCGTTGCCCTGCTGAAAACCTTGCGGATGAATTTGCGTATCATGAATGGTAGGGTTTCTCTGCTCCGTGCTTGGAGGCAGGGTGATTATACAAGATCTGCCGTCATCCAGTGTTTGTCGCGCACGTCGACCGGCCTGCCGAAATAGTAGCCCTGTCCGTAGTCCACGCCCATCCCGATCAGCATGGCGATGGTTTCCTCGTCCTCGATGTGCTCGGCGATGGTATGTGCGCCGATCACGTGGGCCAGTTCGCGGATCTGTTCGACGATCTTCATGTCTTCGTGGTTTTCCTTGAGCTGCAGCACGAAGCTGCCGTCGATCTTGACGAATTCCGGGCGCAGCAAGCGCAAATAGCTGTAGGTCGAATAACCGATGCCGAAATCGTCGAGCGCGACATTGCAGCCGCCGGCGCGGATTTCCTGGAACATCTGGACGAATTCCGCTGACATTTCAGTGGTCTGGCGCTCGGTGAATTCCAGCGTGATGGAGCGTTCTCTGGCAAGGGGGGAATGCAGCAGGTCGCGCAGTTGCTGGGCGAATTCCGGGGCGAAGAAGGAGTTCAGGCTGATGTTGACGAACAGGTGCACATTTTTGGGGATGAGCCTGAGCGACTCGCCAATCACGAACAGGTCCATGTCGCGGATCAGGCCGAGGTCCTCGGCGATGGGGATGAAATCGTCAGCCGGCACGAAATCGTCGCCGCGCCGCATGCGCGTCAGCACTTCGTAGGCGAACACCTTGCGCGTCTTGAGGTCGACGATGGGCTGCATGAAGGGCAGAATCATGCCGGCGGAGATGGCATTGCGCAGCTCGAAACCCTGCGAGAAGATGTCCATGATGGCTTCGCCGCGTTCCCGGGAGAGCGTGACCACGCGGTTACGGCCGCTCTGCTTGGCGTGATAAAGCGCCACGTCGGCGGCGCGCATCAGGTCGATGGATGTTTTGCCATGCAGCGGCGCCACCGCGATGCCAATCGAGGTTTGTATGGTGAGCTGGCCGACGGGCAGATGGACGACCGCGCGGTTGAGGTCGGCGTGAATCATGTGGCCGATGCGGTTGGCTTCTTCCGCGTTGACGTTTTGCAGCAGCACCGCGAATTCGTCGCCGGCAATGCGCGCTACCGCGCCACCCTGGTGCTCGTTGGCGCGCAGCGTGCTGGCCACGGTACGCAACACTTCGTCGCCGACGGGGTGGCCGTAGGTGTCGTTGATGAACTTGAAGCCATCGACATCCACGATCACCAGTGCCAGCGGCAGGTTCTTGCGCAGGTTCATGTGCAGCAGGTTTTCGAGCAAATCGTCGAAGTGGCGGCGGTTGTAGACGCCGGTGAGCGGGTCGGTAATGGCGAGACGGTAAAGGTCCTGCTCGTGCTGGTGCTGCAGTTCCTGCAAATGCAGCGTCTCGGTGACGTCTTCCAGGGTGCCGATCAGGCCGGTGACGGCGCCTGATTCGTCGCGCTGCAGCGAAGTCCTCATCTGCATCCATACCGCCTTGCCGTCGCGGGCGCGCACTTCCAGTTGCAGGTCGGTGAGCGGAATGTGTTCCAGTTGGCCGGCTTCGAAATAACGCTGGTGCCTGGGTTGCGCGAGGAATTCGGCGAAAGGGCGATGCAGCGAGGTTTCGGTGGCGTAGCCGGTGAGCGCTTCCCAGGCTGGATTGAGGAAGGTGACATGGCCGGACTGGTCCACTTCCAGCAGAACTTCCTGCATGTTGTTCACCAGGTTGCGCAGTTTGAGCTCGTTTTCCGCCAACTGGCTGCGGGTTTGCTCCAGTTCCCGGATCTGGCGTTTCATGGTTTTGGCGCTCTCGATGAAAGCGTCGGAGAGGTTCTTCACTTCGTCGCTGGCATTGGCTTCCGTGGCCAGCATGGTCTTGTCCCAGTTGCCCTGCGAGACCGCCTTGGCCATGGCGGCCAGCGGGGTGAGCGGCGCCATCACCGATTTCACCAGCAACTGGATGGCGATCAGGTCCACGCCGAGCAACAGCATGAAGAGGTAAGTCACGTCATTGAGGAGAGTGCGGATTTTTTCGTTCAGAACCTCGTTGGAAAGCTGGACGGTGATCAGGCCCAGCGATCCGTGCGCGGATTTCAGTTCCGTCGTCACCGTGGGCTTGAGTTGGGCCGCCTTGAACCATCGCGCCACCGGGTGCAGCGGGATGACTTCCTTGGCCTGCTGGAACAGGGCATTGCCCTTCCCGTCCTTGACGGTGATGGCGCCGATGGCGCGGTCGCCGAGCATGGCGCCGAGGTAGCCGTTGATGCCGCGCGGGTCGAACTCGATGAAATGGCTTACCGCGGGCGCCGTGATGGCGATCATCTTGTGTCCCAGCACCTGGCGGTTGACGATTTCGTTGCCGACCTGCTGAACCACCAGGTAGAGGCTGAACAGTCCCACTACCAGCAACTGCAGCATGGCGATGGCGAGCATGATGCGCATGTGCAGGGTGCGTGGCAGGAAACGTTTCATCGGGGGCGGGATTGTTTTGCGTTAACCTATTCTAAAGTGGGCAGGAAATAATTGCCATCACTTGTTGTGACCGTCCGGAAACGGCACTGGTAAAGGTTTTCCATTGTGTTTTGGGTGATCATGAAGGACGTGGCGCCGTGCACGATCTTGCCGCCGTCATGAATCAGCAGGGCGTGGTCGCAGAAGCGGCTGGCCCAGTAGATGTCATGCAGCACCATGACCACGGTTTTCCCTTCGTCGTGCGCGATCCGGCGGAAAAGCTGCATCACGGCGAGCTGGTGCGGCAGGTCGAGGTGCTGCAGCGGTTCGTCGAGAAAATAGATGTCCGGCGCCTGCGCCAGCAACTGGGCGATGCGCACGCGCTGCCGTTCGCCGCCGGAGAGCGTGGCCAGCGCTTGCCGCTCTGCCTGGCCCATGCCGACGCGGTGTAATGCGCGGCGCGCAGCGGCGATGTCGCTGATGTTCGGCGCCAGCGTGGCGCCATGCGGGAAGCGGCCCAGCAGCACGTAATCCAGCGCGGCGCCGGAAAAGGCCGTGCTTTCTTCCTGCAGCAGGGCGCCGATGCGCCGCGCCAGTTGGCGGCGCGGAATTTCACCCAGTGCCCTGCCATCCAGGCGCACGCGGCCGGCGGCGGGCTTGTCGAGGCCGCTCAGGGCGTGCAGCAGGGTGGTCTTGCCGCTGCCATTCTTGCCCAGGACGGCCCAGCACTGCCCCGCTTCCAGGGCCAGCGTCAGGTCCTGGCACAGTATTTTGCCGGGCACCTCGAGGTGCAGATTTTCAGTACTTAGCATCTTGCCGGGACAGCAGGAACAGCAGCAGCGGCACGCCGAGCAACGCGGTCAGCACGCCGGCCGGCAGCTGTTGCGGCGCGATGACGCTGCGTGCGAGGGTATCGGCCAGGGTGAGGAAGCTGCCGCCCAGCAGGATGGCGCAGGGGACCAGCCAGCGGTGGCTGTGCACGCCGAGCAGGCGCAGCAGGTGCGGCACGATCAGGCCGACGAAGCCGATGCTGCCGCATTCCAGCACGGCGGCGGCGGTAGCCACGGCGGCGGCGAGGTAAATGCCGGCCTGCAAGGGCAACACCGCAACGCCGAGGGATTTCGCCTTCAGCTCGCCGATGGCCAGCACGTCGAGATGGCGCGCCAGCAGCCAGCCCGCGCTGCCGGTGGCGAGCAGCGCGGCCCATGCCAGGCCCGGTTGCCGGGCGTAGGACAGGTCGCCCATGAGCCAGTACAGCATGCCGTGCAGACCGCTGCCGGGGGCGAGGCTGAGCATCAGGCTGATGAGCGCGCCGAATCCGGCGGACAGGGCCACGCCGGTGAGCAGCAGGTGGTGCATGCTCCAGGCGTGGCGGTTGAAGCTCAGGGCCAGCACCAGCGTCATGGCGCCCAGCGCGCCGCCCAGCGCGGCAAGCTGCACCGCCGCCAGCCCCAGCAACATGGCGCCCAGCGCGCCCACCGCCGCGCCGCCGGAGATGCCGAGCAGGTAAGGGTCGGCCAGGGGGTTGCGCAGCAGGACCTGCAGCAGCACCCCCGACAGCGCCAGCAATGCGCCGCAGGCAAAGGCGCTGGCGGCGCGCGGGGCGCGCAATTGCCAGAGGATTTCCCCCGCCGTGCCGTTGCCGTTGAACAGTTGCGCCAGCGAAAGGTCTGCGCTGCCGCTCAGCAATGCCGCCGCCAGGCTGAAGGGGGCGAGCAGGAGAAGGCTGTAGAACAGCAGGCGGTGGCGCATCAGCGCAGACTGATGATCGGCCAGCCGTGCCGTTCCGCGTGTGCCTTGAGGGTGGGGTCCGGATCCACCGCGACCGGATGGCTGACGCGCTGCAGCAGCGGCAGGTCGTTGAGCGAATCGCTGTAGAAGCGGCTTTCCGTCACATCGCCCCACTGGAAGCCGCGGCTGGCCAGCCAGGCGTCGAGGCGCGCGATCTTGCCTTCGCGGAAGGAGGGCGTGCCGGAGACCTTGCCGGTAAATTCGCCGTTCACCTGTTCCGGTTCCGTGGCGATCAGGTGTTCCACGCCGAATTCCCGCGCGATGGGGAGGGTGACGAAGCTGTTGGTGGCGGTCACGATGGCGACCAGGTCGGCTTCCTGCAGGTGCCGCTTCACCAGTTCCCGTCCCTTGAGGGTGACGATGGGCAGAATCTTGCGCTGCATGAACTCGCGGCGCCAGGCATCGAGCTGGCTGCGCGCGTGGCGCGCCAGGGGCTTGAGCTGGAAATCGAGAAATTCGTGGATGTCCAGGGTGCCCGCCTTGTACTGGTCGTAAAACGCCTGGTTGCGCGCTTCATAGACTTCCCGGTCGAGTACGTTCTGCTCGATCAGGAACTGGGCCCATTCGAAATCGCTGTCGCCGGCGAGCAGCGTGTTGTCCAGGTCAAATAGCGCTAAATGCAAGTTTCTTGCTCCATGACAAAATTCTGTTCAAAAGTATAACGTAA
>JAQTLK010000018.1 GCA_028714955.1 Sulfuricella sp. | reverse complement strand
TGCATCAACTGCCCGGAATGAATGCTGCGCAACGAGTTAACCCGGATGTTTCATAAATTGACGCGCGCCCTCGCTGGTCTTTTGTTCTGTAGTGAAATTTCGTTCGGTCGGGCGTATGAATAAAACGCCACTCCCTCACATAATTCCCCTACGGAACAAAATCCTGCGCGATCATCACGCGAATTTATGAAACATCCGGGCTAATGGATTTCCTGCTGCTTACGGCGTCAATCGTTTTCGTTCAGATTCAGGTCCAGTTGGCGGCTGGCCAATCCCGTTGCGCTGTGCTGTGACCTGCCGCGCGAGGACTCGATTTCGGCCAGATATTCGGGTGTGATGTCGCCGGTGATGTAATTGCCGTCGAAACAGGAAGAGTCGAAAGTCGCAATGCCAGGGCGTCCTTCACGCACCGCTTCGACCAGCGCATCAAGATCCTGGTAAATCACCTCATCCGCACCGATTTCCTGTGCGATTTCTTCATCGGAGCGGCCGGTGGCCAGCAGTTCCGCACGCGTCGGCATGTCGATTCCGTAAACGTTGGGAAAGCGCACCGGCGGCGCGGCTGAAGCGAAATATACCTTGTTGGCGCCAGCCTCACGCGCCATCTGCACTATCTGCTGGCTGGTGGTGCCGCGCACGATCGAGTCGTCCACCAGCAGCACGTTCTTGCCTTCGAATTCGATGCCGATGGCGTTGAGCTTCTGGCGCACTGATTTCTTGCGCAGCGACTGGCCGGGCATGATGAAAGTTCGGCCGATGTAACGGTTCTTGATGAAGCCTTCGCGGTAAGGCACGCCAAGCTGGTTGGCCAGTTGCAGTGCGCTGGGGCGGCTGGTGTCGGGAATCGGGATCACCACGTCGATATCCAGTTGGCCAAACTGGCGGCGTATTTTCTTGGCTAGGCTGATGCCCATGCGTAGCCGGGTTTCATACACGGAAATGCCATCGATCACCGAATCCGGGCGGGCCAGGTAGACATATTCGAAAATGCAGGGATTGAGTGATGTTTTTTCGGCACACTGCTGGCTGAAGAAATTGCCGCCATCGTCGATCAGGATCGCCTCGCCCGGCGCCACGTCGCGGATCAGCTTGAAGCCCAGCACATCGAGTGCGACGCTTTCGGAAGCCACCAGGTATTCCGGACCTTGCGCGGTCTCGGCGCGGCCGAATACCAGCGGTCGGATGCCATGAGGGTCGCGGAAGGCCAGCAGGCCATAGCCGGAGATCATCGCCACCACGGCATAGGCGCCCTTGCAGCGGCGATGCACGCCGGTCACGGCCTTGAAAATGGTTTCCGGGTCGAGCTGGTGATTGGCTGTGCAGGACGACAATTCGTGTGCCAGCACGTTGAGCAATACTTCCGAATCGGACGTGGTATTGACGTGACGCAAGTCCTGGCGGAATAAGTCCTCGCGCAACTGGCTGGCATTGGTCAGGTTGCCGTTGTGGCCGAGCACGATGCCGAAGGGCGAATTGACATAAAACGGCTGCGCCTCGGCGGCGGAAAACGCATCGCCGGCAGTGGGGTAGCGCACGTGGCCTATACCCACGTTGCCCAGCAGGGCGCGCATGTTGCGCGTGCGAAAAACGTCTGCTACCAGCCCGTTGGCTTTGTGCATGTGAAAAGTGGTGCCATCGCTGGTTACGATGCCAGCCGCATCCTGGCCGCGGTGTTGCAGCACCAGCAGTCCGTCGTAAAGCAACTGGTTGACGGGGTTTTTCGCTACTACACCGAGAATTCCGCACATGTTGGAACGTCCTATTCAGTCATAACTGAGGCGTTTGGAAAAATCTTCCGGCAGCCAGGTTTTCGCCTTGAGGGTCAAGGCTTCGAGCGGTGAGCTGAACATGGCCTCGCGCCAGAAGTGTTGCCGCGGCAATGAAGTGAGGCCCGCCAGCAGTACCAGTACCATCACGATCAGCAAACCACGCGCAAAGCCGAAAATCGCGCCAAGGCCGCGGTCGAAAGTACCCAGTCCCACGGTCTTGACCAGTTCGGACAAGGCGATGGTGAGCAGGCTCATCAGCAGCAAGGTGACCAGAAACAGGATGATGAATGCTGCCAGCAGCTTCAACGCCTCGCCTGGAATGGCTGCCGGCAACTGTGCCGCCAGCCATACGCCGTATGTATTCGCCACGAGGAATGCCGCCACCCAGGACGCCAGCGCGAGAATTTCGCGGACCGCGCCGCGCATTACGCTGAGCAGGATCGACAGCCCGACTATCAGCAATACCGTGTAATCAAAAAGCGTCATGCGTCTGGCGTGAAAAGCGGGTCATTTTTTCTCTGTAACCAAGCCGTCTGCAATGCCTGCGGCCTTCAAACGGGCCAGGGCTTGCTCTGCCTCCTGGCGGCTGGAATAGGGTCCGGCGCGCACGCCGGTTTTTTCACCGGTGGGGGATTTGATCTTTTCCAGGTAATATTTGACGCCCAGTTCCTTCAATTTGGCCTGGCGCTGCCTGGCATTCTCCTCGCTGAGAAAGGCACCGAGCATGACGATATAACTGCTGCCATGCTGCGCTTCGACGGTCTTTGTCGCTGGCTTGGCTTCCTTTTTATTGGCGGCAGCTTCCCTGGTTTTTTCCGCAGGCTTTACTTTTTTTCCGGGCGTAACCGGTTCCGGGCCGGGTTCTGTCGCCTTTGCCGCCGGGGCGGCATGAGTTTCCTGCTGAACAGGCGCCGCCTGCGGTTGGGCGGCGGGAGATGGTGGCTGCACAGGAGGGGGCTTGGCGGTATTGAGCGGGAAATCGTTGCTCTGTTGCGAGGGGATGTCGATGGCAATATCCTGGCCCACCGGTTTGGGTTCGTCGTCCAGGATCATGGGCAGCACTGCGACCATCAGCGCCACCAGTGTGATTGCGCCTACCAGGCGACGCCGGGCGCGCTTTCTGAGCTGGAGTTCTTCAACAGTGGGGGAGGGACCGTTAGCCATTCAATCGGGTTTCCTGTCGCGGGCGTCTTGCATTACCTCGGCTACGGTATGGAACGAGCCGAAGGCCGCAATTCTATCATCTTCGCCGGCGATTTGGCAGGCGTGGCGGTAAGCGGCAGCAATGTCAGGGAAGTCATGAACCGCCTTGATTCCAGCATGCATCAGGCGGTCTTGCAGTTCCGCTGCAGCGGCGCCGCGTGCATGGACGATGCCAGCGACCAGCCAGAGGTCCACTTCTTCGCGCAGCGCTGCGATGACGCCGGCAATGTCCTTGTCTGCCAGCATGGCGAATACCGCGATGGTCCTGCCCCCACACCACATCTGGCGCAGGTTGGAAGCCAGCGCACGCGCGGCGTGGGGATTGTGCGCCACGTCGAGAATCAGCGCCGGTTTGCCGGGCAGCACCTGAAAGCGGCCCGGCACAGTTGCCTCCAGCAGACCGCGGCGGATGTCCTGCGGCGAAACGGGAAGCTTGTTCTTGAGCGATTCCAGGGCCGCCAGAGAGGCGCAGGCATTGCCGATCTGGTAAGTGCCGCGCAGCGACGGGTAGGGCAGGGTCAGGCGCCAGCCGCCGAGACTCCAGAACAGCCATTGTCCTTGCTGGGCCTCGGCGCCAAAATCGCGGCCGAGCTGCATTAACCCGGCGGCAGTATCCTCGGCGTGCTGCAGCAAGCTGTGCGGCGGATCAGGATCGGCGCTTATCGCTGGTCTGGCGGTGCGAAATATGCCGGCTTTTTCCCGCCCGATGGCTTCGCGGTCATCGCCCAAGTAATCCATGTGATCGAGGTCGATGCTGGTCACGATGGCGCAGTCTGAATCGAAAATATTTACCGCATCGAGACGTCCGCCCAGACCCACCTCCAGAATCGCCACCTCGACCTGCTGCTCGAGAAACAGCCACATCGCCGCGAGTGTGCCGAATTCGAAATAGGTCAGGGAAATGTCGTCGCGCGCCGCTTCAACCGCGGCAAAGGCCCGGCATAGCGAGTCATCGTCGGCTTGGCGCCCGGACAGGCGCACACGCTCGTTGTAGTGCAGCAAATGAGGCGAGGTATAGCAGCCGACGCGGTAGCCTGCCGCGTCGAGAATGGATTCCAGCATGGCGCAGGTGGAACCTTTGCCGTTAGTGCCGCCAACCGTGATTACCGGAAAGGGGGGGTGAAGCCTGAGCCTTTCCTTGACAGCATCGACTCGTTCCAGGCCCAGCTCGATGGCGCTCGGGTGCAGCTGCTCCAGGTGAGTCAGCCATTCCCCCAAAGACCTAGGCATGCGCGGCCGGCATGCGCGTCATCATGGTCAGCAGATTGGTGAGGCGGTCACGCATCTGGCGGCGGTCGATGATCAGGTCCACTGCGCCGTGATCGACCAGGAATTCCGCGCGCTGGAAACCTTCGGGCAAGGTTTCGCGCACCGTCTGCTCGATAACGCGCGGCCCGGCAAAACCGATCAAGGCATTGGGCTCGGCCACGATGACATCGCCGAGCATGGCAAAACTCGCGGAAACGCCGCCCATGGTCGGATCGGTCAATACCGAAATGAAAGGCAGGCGCGCTTCAGCCAGCCTGGTCAAGGCCGCGCTGGTCTTGGCCATCTGCATCAGGGAGAGCAGTCCTTCCTGCATGCGCGCCCCGCCGCTGGCGGCGAAGCAGATGAAGGGAAGGTTGTGCGCCAGGCAAACATTGATGCCGCGCACGAAACGTTCGCCCACAACCGAGCCCATCGATCCGCCCATGAACTTGAATTCAAATGCCGCGGCGACCACGGGAACGCCCTTGACCGTTCCCTGCATCACCACCAGCGCATCGGTCTCGCAGGTATCGCGCTGCGCATCGGCCAGGCGGTCCACATAGCGCCTGCTGTCCTTGAATTTCAGGCTGTCGACCGGCAACACCTCGGCACCGATCTCGCGCCGTGCCTCGGCATCGAGGAAGACATGCAAGCGGGTACGCGCAGAAATCCGGTGATGATGACCGCATTTTGGGCACACTTCCAGATTTTTTTCCAGGTCGGTACGGTATAGCACGGATTCGCAGGTCGGACACTTGCTCCACAGCCCTTCCGGAACGGATTTCTTGATGTCGCTGCTGATCTTGCGCTTGATTTTGGGGGGAAGAAGTTTCTGAAACCAGCTCATGGGTTAATCCTTCGTTTGGTTGTTAGTTTTCAGCGTTCAGTTAACGTAAAACTGAAACTCGCGCAGCGAGGCCTCGTCTCCTTTCTCGCCGGATTGAGCGGCTTTGCCGCCCATCCCGGCGGGGACACCCCTTGCGGGCACTCTCTCCCTCATCCCGACCTTCTCCCGGAGGGAGAAGGGGCAAGCGTTCCCCTCTCCCCCCCGGGAGAGGGGCCAGGGGTGAGGGAAACGTTCATGGCGCAGCACTGTTTCATGATTTGGGGCGGCGCCGCGCCATGAACGTTATTGGCAAAAGCGTGGCTTCGCCGCTTCGCTACATACAAGACTGATGACTAATTACTATCCATGGCAGCGCGGATGCCCTTCACCAGGGTAAACACATTTTGTGTCATGGCCTCTGTCTGCGAATTTTCAATTTCTTCCACGATGCGGCTGCCGATCACCACCGCATCGGAAAACCGGGCCACCGCTCTGGCCGTTTCGCCATCGCGGATACCGAAGCCGACACCGACCGGCAGGTTGGCGGCAGCCTGGATCAAGGGGATCTTCCGGCTGACTTCGTGCAAGTCCAGATTCGCCGAGCCCGTTACGCCCTTGAGGGAAACATAGTAAATGAAGCCCTGTGCCAGCTTCGCCACTTGCCGGAAGCGTGAGTCAGGCGTAGTGGGGGAGAGCAGGAAAATCATGTCGATGCCGTGTTGCTGCAAAGTGGCGGCCAGGCCCGCACATTCCTCCGGCGGATAATCCACCGTCAGCACGCCATCCACTCCGGCCGTCTCCGCAGCCTGAGCAAACGCCTCGTAGCCCATGCATTCGATCGGATTGGCGTAGCCCATCAGCACCACTGGCGTGTCCGGGTTGGTTTTGCGAAATTCCGCCACCAGCGCCAGCACGTCCCTGAGACCAACGCCATGCTTCAAAGCGCGCTCGCTGGCACGTTGAATGGTGGGCCCGTCTGCCATAGGGTCGGAAAACGGCACTCCAAGCTCGAGTATGTCCGCACCCGCTTCGACCAGCTTGTGCATCAGCGGCACAGTATGGGAGGGAGCAGGGTCGCCTGCGGTGATGAAGGGGATCAGGGCTTTTTTACCCTGCTGTTTCAACTGCGTAAATGTTTTGCCAATTCGAGACATGTTTAATCTTCAGTAAAATAATCGGAATCGATACGCTTGATTTCATAGATGGCGGAAGTGGACACGCCAAGGCCATGATCCATCATCAACTGGACCAGCATATCCCCATCGATGAGAACAATCTTGCTATCCACCTTGGCGGCAAAATCCCGTGCTTCCCTTGTGAAAGATGAAGTGGTGATAAACACGCCTTTCTTGGCCTTCTGTCCCAACAGGGCTCCAGCAAACTTTTGAATCTCCGGACGGGAAACAGAACCTTCCCATTTTTTAGCCTGCAGATAAATCACATCCAGGCCAAGTTTATCTTCATTGATGATGCCATCAATACCTTCATCACCACTCTTGCCGATCACCCGACCGGCATCTTCTATTGACCCCCCGTAACCCATTTTGACAAGCAGTTCGACCACCAGTTTTTCGAAGAAATAGGGGGTGCAGGCTTTGATTTGCTGCAGTAAATCATTGGCAAGACTTACTCTGAGCGTTCTGTATCCTGATTCCAACAGTTCTTCTGGCGTTTTTTCAGCCACATCATTTGAGAGGATGGGTTGATCTATTCCCTCCTTACTGTTGTTGCGAAATTGCACGAATTCCGGAAACTGCTCAAGAAACTTATTGTTGATGAACTTCGGTTGTTGCTTCAGCACCTCCAAACCACGGTGCGTAACCTTGATATATCCGCGCCGTGGGTATTCCAGCAGCCCAGCTTGCTTCAAAAAGCTATTTGCCCAACCGATTCGGTTCTCAAAAACCGCTTGCTTGCCACTCGGCAACAGTTTGCTTTTCTCTTCATCCGAGAGCTTAAACTGCGTGGCCAAGACCTCTACCGCTTCACGTTTTAGATGTTCCTTCTGATCTGCAGAAAATGTCAGAAGTGGCAACATCAGGCTTTGAAAGTCCGGTATCGCCATACTTATGCGGCAACCGCAAATTCTACGCAATTGGGATTATCAGTTCGCTTCGAGGCGTCCAGGATTTCCATTCCCACCACATTTCCCTCTTTGTCATAATCGAGAATCACGCCAGGCCGCGTTTCATCGCTTTCATCCACCAGTGCATTCGAAAATACGATGTGGAGTACATCAACCTCGGGGTCATAGTTGATCTTCATTCTGCCCTCCAATACTTGCCGATGTTGCTTGTCCGATAGGCCGTGACAACTGCGACGGGGTCTACCCACTCTTCCACGATTGCGCGCACGAGGTAGGTTTTCCCTTCCATATCAACCAGCGATTGATAGGCTTTTCTCCCGCCTCGTTCCTCAATAATTTGTCCAGGCGCCTGTAATACCTTAGCTACCACATCTTCAGGAATCTGTCGTCGCGCCATTTCCTCTCTGGCGTGATGCGTCAGCCTGAATGTGATCAAAACTTGATTCCCGACAGCTCCGCCACCGTGTTCATATCCTTGTCGCCACGGCCGGACAGATTGACCAGCAGCACTTTGTCCCCGGGTAGCGTGGGCGCCAGCTTGGCGGCGTAGGCCAGGGCATGGCTCGATTCCAGCGCGGGGATGATGCCCTCGAAGCGGCACAGGTCGTGGAACGCCTGCAATGCCTCGGAGTCAGTGACCGCCACATATTCGGCACGGCCGCTGTCCTTGAGCCAGCAGTGTTCCGGCCCCACGCCGGGGTAATCCAGGCCGGCGGAAATGGAGTGGGTTTCGATGATCTGGCCGTTGGGGTCCTGCATCAGGTACTGGCGCGCGCCGTGCAGCACGCCAACGCCACCCGCGTTGAGCGGGGCGGCGTGCTTGCCGCTTTCCAGCCCCAGGCCGGCAGCCTCGACGCCGACCAGCTTGACGCTTTCATCCGCGATGTAGGGATAAAACAGGCCGATCGCGTTGGAGCCGCCGCCGACGCAGGCGATCGCAACGTCAGGTTGACGCCCGATCATTTCCGGCATCTGCAGTTTGGCTTCCTCGCCGATCACACACTGGAAATCGCGCACCAGCATGGGGTAGGGGTGCGGGCCGGCCGCCGTGCCCAGAATATAGAAGGTGTTTTCGACATTGGTGACCCAGTCGCGCATGGCCTCGTTGAGGGCGTCCTTGAGTGTCTTCGAACCTGATTCCACCGGCACTACCGTGGCGCCCAGCAGTTTCATGCGGTAGACGTTGGACGCCTGGCGTTTGATGTCCTCGCTGCCCATGTAGACCACGCACTCCAGCCCGTAGCGTGCCGCCACCGTGGCCGAGGCGACGCCGTGTTGCCCGGCGCCGGTTTCGGCGATAACCCGTTTCTTTCCCATGCGCCGTGCAAGCAGAGCCTGACCTACGGTGTTGTTGATCTTGTGGGCGCCGGTGTGGTTGAGGTCCTCGCGCTTCAAATAAATCTGCGCGCCACCGAGATGCTCAGACCAGCGCCTGGCGTGATAAACAGGACTGGGGCGGCCTACGTAATGCTTCAGTTCACGGGCGAATTCCGCCTGGAATTCCGGGTCGGCCTTGCATTGTTCGTAGGCGATGCGCAGCTCATCCAGGGCCGCGATCAGGGTTTCGGCGACAAAAATGCCACCATAGGGGCCGAAATGACCATGCTGGTCCGGCAGATCATACATTTGCACTGTGTACTCCTCGCATGAATGCGGCGATTTTCACCGCATCCTTAATTCCCTTGCTTGCCTCGACACCGCTGGAGACATCGACTGCCCACGGCTTGACCTGTTCGATCGCCGACCGCACGTTGCCCGCGTCAAGCCCGCCGGACAGAACCATGGGCAAGGGCAATCCGGCGGGGATCAGCTCCCAGTCGAAGGATAGTCCGGTTCCGCCGGGCGTGCCAGCAACAAAGGCATCCAGCAGCAAACCCCTGGCGTCACGATAACGAATTGCGCATTGTATCAAATCCACCCCGGGTTTGACGCGTATCGCCTTGAGCCAGGGCACGCCGAAGCGGGCACAGAACTCTGCCGTTTCTTCGCCATGGAACTGCAGCATGTCCAGGCGCAGTTCGCGCAAAACGGCTTCAACCTCGGCCGCTTGCGGGTTTACGAACAAGCCCACCGTTGTGACAAATGGCGGCAATGCCGCGGCAATGGCGGCGGCTTGCGTCGTGGACACGTGGCGCGGACTGGGTGGATAGAACACCAGGCCGATGGCGTCGGCGCCCAGTCGGGCAGCCATCAGGCCATCCTCTATGGTGGTGATTCCGCAGATTTTGGTGCGTGTCATAATCCTGTAAAAATCAATGAGCGGGACGGGTTGGGCAGATTCCATTCCGGATCGTAGCCGACGCCAGAAAAATAGAGTCCGTCAGGCGCGAAAGTCGGCGCGGCGCGGGTACGGTCAGCTTTGGCAAGCAACTCGCCGATCCATTCGGGAGGATATCTTTTCTTGCCCACATACACCAGGCAACCGACAATGTTGCGCACCATGTGATGCAGAAAGCCGTTGGCGGCCAGGTCAAAAACCAGGATGTCGCCCCGCCGGGCTAGCGCCAGTTCGCGCAGTTGCTTGACGGGCGACCTGGCCTGACAGCCAGCAGCGCGGAAAGCGGAAAAATCGTGCTCGCCCATAAGATATGCCGCACCCCGGCGCATCAAGTCGACATCCAGCGGCACATGGAACCAGCCTATTTTCCCGTTAAACAAGCCGGGGCGCACAGGGTGGTTGAGCAGGAGATAACGATAGCGGCGCTCTTGAGCGGAAAAACGGGCATGAAAATCGTCGTTCACCTGGCGTGCCCACAGTACGCTGACGCTATTCGGCAGCAAGGCATTGGCCCCGCGCACCCAGGCGCTTTCCGGTCGAATCGCCGTGGTGTCGAAATGAATCACCTGGGAAAGCGCATGCACGCCGGTATCCGTGCGCCCTGCGGCATGGACCCTGACGCCCGCGCCGGCAATTTCCGACAGGGCCCGTTCCAGTGCATCCTGCACGCCACAAGCGGAAGGCTGGCTCTGCCAGCCGCAAAAATGGCTGCCATCGTATTCCAGTCCCAGCGCTATTCTCACTGCAGCGTCAATCCAAGCAAGAGCGTTGCCAACACCAGGGCCATGGCATCACGCCAGGTGAATGCAGGCATTTCCAGAGTGACTTGGAGCGCGGCATCCGGCGCGGGACAAAGTGCGCTGCGCAGTTCTTCCCGCCAAGCCTGCATTTTTTGCCGGGACTGCTGCCGCGCATAGTGCAGCGTGAGCCATAGCCGCACCGCGGCACGATCGGGATTGAGGCCGATGGCGCGAAATGGGCGCAACAAGACGTAAAGACCGCTCAACAAGCTTTCCTGCGGACAGGCGTGCAGCAGCAGCGCCAGGGCCGCCAGCAGCAGCGCCAGTCGCCATGCCTGCAAGGCGCCGCCATGCATGCCTTGAAGCGAAGGGCTGAAGCTGCCCAGCAAGGGGAAAAGCAGGTCGCCAGGGGTGGCAAACGCATAAATCAGCCATAACGACAGCAGCAGCCAGCGTGCGCGGCGCAGCATAAACAGCCCCTCGGACAAACCGCCGATCCGCGTTAGCCACAATGCGGCAAGCACGCTTGCCAGCGCGAGAATGGCGAAATCAAGCCGCTGGACGACAAAAGCGAATGCCATCCACAGGAGAATTTTTGTGGCAGGATGAAGTGACACGTCAACCACGACCACCTAATGAAAAACCCTCCACGACCCGGCCATGGAGGGCGTCTGTGCCGGCGTCCAGCGGGTTATGCGTCAAGGGAAGCCAGCAATTGCCTGGCATCGTCCTGTTGCTGCGAGCTGCCTTCCTTCAGCACTTCTTCCAGAATCTCCCGCGCTCCATCGGAGTCGCCCATTTCAACGTAGGCGCGCGCCAAGTCAAGCTTGGTCGCGGCTTCCGCCGATCCTCCCGGCTCATCTCCGGCAGTCATTGTGGAAGCGGGCGCCGTCGCTGTCATCTCTTCCATATCGAGGCTGATGCCGGACAGGTCGAGTTCCGGCCTGGTCGCCGGTATTTTCTCTTCAGGCGTGACGGCCTTTGCTTCTTCGCCCAGATCGAAGTCGAAATCCAGTGTCATCTCTCCTTCCTCAACCGGGGCGGCATCGATGACGATCGTTTCTTCCTCGCGCGCAGCCATGTTTTCCGCTGCAACATTTTCCATCGGAGCGCTTTCCGGCAAATCCAGCGAAAAGTCCAGGCCCGATTCTTCACTCGAAGATGGGGGCGCCGCGACCGCTGCAGTTTCCTCTTCTGAAGTTGCCAACAGGGAATCCAGGTCAAGTTCCATGTCTTCTGAAGCTTCGCTTGCAGGCCCTGGTTTTTCACCGGATTCCGAGGAGAGCATCGCTTCATGTTCATTCTCGGTCTGAGGGCTGGCTTGAGACAACGCCTGTTCGTCAAGGTCGAACGCCATCTCCTCCGGCCCGCTTTCCGTTGCAGGCGCTTCTTCCTCCGCAGGCAAGGTTTCATGCGGCTGTTCTGCAAAAGAACCAAGATCGAATTCAAGGGCGCCAAAATCATCTTCATCGGATTCGGTCGCGATAGCAGTTTCGGTGGCGGCCGCTTCCGTTGGCTGTTTTTCGGTTTCAGGCGGCGCAGGGGTTTCAGTCGCTGCGAAACCCCGCTCCGGGGCCAAATCTTCCCCGTGCTCCGCCGCGCTGATCCCGGCCTCGGCCAGCCCTTGAGTCGGCGCGGTCAAGTCGGTTGCCACTGCGGCCAAGGCTGCTGCCGCGGCTGTTCCGGCTACAGCTCGACCGCCTTCCTGTTTGCTGTAGAGGGGATTGTTGGGGTCGAGGGCGCGGCCCATTTCCGCCGCTTTTTCCCAGACCGGGCTGGCCTGACCACCGAGGGACGCATATAACTCGCCGGCAAGCGTCTCGAAAGCGATCAGGTTTTTGCGCGCGGCATAGATTTCCAGAAGTTTCAAATGGATCTCGTGACGGTTGGGATCCTTGGCCATCGCCTCCTTGAGAATTTCTTCGGCCTGCGCATCGCGGCCATAAGCCATGTAAACCTCGGCCTCCGCGATCGGGTCGACATCATTGGTGTCGATCGTGCCCAATCCGGCCTGGCTGAAATCGGTCAGGAATGACGTGTCGCCGGTATCCACCACGCCGCCGGCGGTTTCGCCGAATATGGTATTGGCCTTGAAATCGCCGCCGGTGAGAATGCTGTCTTCAAAGCTCGACAGGCTTTTTCTGCGCCGCCGGTTGATGGCGATCAGCGCGCCTCCGCCCAGCAACGCCAGCGCACCGACGACCCCTGCAAGGTAGAGCGGATTGCCGGTAACGCTATCCAGCAAGCCGGGAGCCGGCGGCGTCTGTACTTCAGGTTTGGCTTGGGCCGGTTTCTTGACCACGGGCTTGGGCGCCTCGGCTGGTGCTACTACGGGCTCGGCAGGTTTTGCCGGTGCTGCGGCAGGCTGGGGCGGCGGTACAGGCTGGGGCTTGGCTGCGGCCTGTTTCTGCAAATCCGCCAGATTCCTGTTTTTCAGCTCGATGAGTTGCTGCATTTCCTTGATGTTTTTTTCCAGCGCGGCGATACGCTCGTTTGCGTCCTTGAGCGATTTCTCCCGCGCGGTGGTTTCTTCCTGCAGGGACTGCACCTTGCTTTGCAGCGATTGCATGTCCTTGGCATTGGCTGGCGCCTCGCCTTTGGTTACCTTCAATACATCCCGCGATGGTGCTTGAGGTGCGGCTTTATCCTCGACCGCCGTGGTGATTTTTCCCTTGGCTTCCTGCCTGGGCGTCTCCTGCCTGGGTGCTGGCGCTTCGACTACGGCGGCGGCAAGCTTCTGGCGGTAAGCATTCCAGTCGGCCGTATGGGCCTTGACCTCGCGAGAGGCTTCGGAAGGGCTGATGGACGCAAGTTGCTGTTCTTCCGGAACACGCAGTATCTGGCCGGCCTTGAGGCGGTTCATGTTATTGCCGGCAAAAGCATTTTTGTTGCTCTGGTACAATGCCGCCAGCATTTGTTCGAGGTTATAGCCCTCCGGTTTCAACTGGGAAGCGATACCGTTCAGGGTTTCACCTTTTTTGACCGGGCCGTAACGCGTGACTTCTCCATTTTTCTGCGCGGGCGAAACCGTAGCCTGCGAGGTTGGTGTGTGTGCATTGGCGGGCTTGGATGCGCCTGTCTTTTCGCTCGCCGCCGGGGTGGATTCCTGGAGTGGAACTGGCGCTGGCGTTTCGCTCGCCGCGGGCCTGGATACGGGCACGGCCACTGGCGAGACGGACTGGGGTTCGGCATAGCCCGGCGGATCAAGCAATACGGTATATTCACGCAGCAGGCGGCCGGCTGCCCAGTTGAGCTCGATCAACATGTCCAGGAATGGCTCGTTGACCGGCTGCACGGTGGTGAGCTTGATAACCGGCGAACCGGTTTTCTTCTGTTCGACGCTGAACCGGATGTCCAGTAGCGCGCCATTGCGCTCGATGCTGGCTTCCTTGAACGCGTCCGCAGAGGCGAGGCGTGCCACGATGGAACTCAGCTCATCTTTCTGGACTGCCACCAGTTCGATTTCTGCCCGTAAGGGTTGCCCCAGTGCGGAGGTTACGGTTAGCTTTCCCAGTCCGGCTGCATTGGCAGACAACGGGGACAGCGCTAACAAGCCTGCAACTACCCATGGTTTTAATTTGAATGCGCGCGCCATGCCACCCTCATTATATTTTTGCTAGAGTATTTAACTTAACATCATATAGTTAGTGATGCAAGCTAAACTTGCGTGTCAGGTACGGTAAAAGTCCACTTAAAAACAACACGTTCAGGGCTCTTTTCAACTGAAGACAACAAAAATCCACCAAACGGGTGGCGGACTTTTTTTCGGAAATGCGCTTCGATGCATGGAACACGCGGATTCCAGTCAAGCCTCGATCAAAATTCGCAGCATGCGGCGCAATGGCTCGGCCGCTCCCCAAAGCAATTGGTCACCCACGGTAAAGGCGGACAGATACTGCGGTCCCATGGCGAGTTTGCGCATGCGCCCAACCGGCACTGTCAGCGTTCCGGTCACGGCGGTGGGGGTGAGTTCCCGCATGGTGATTTCGCGGTCGTTCGGCACAACCTTGACCCAGTCGTTGTGCGCGGCGATGATGGCGTGAATCTCGTCCAGCGGTACGTCCTTCGTCATCTTGATAGTCAGTGCCTGGCTGTGGCAGCGCATGGCGCCGACGCGCACGCACAAGCCATCGATGGGAACCTGGTTGCTGCCGCGGCCCAGAATCTTGTTGCACTCCGCCTGTGCCTTCCATTCCTCCTTGCTCTGGCCGGATTCGAGCTGGACATCGATCCAGGGGATCAGCGAACCGGCCAGGGGCACTGGCCAGGCGTCCAGGGGATAGTGGTCGGAGCGAATGAAATCGGCCACCTTGCGGTCGATTTCCAGGATGGCGGATGCCGGATCGTCGAGCAGCGCCTTGACTTCGCCGTGAATGGCGCCCATCTGCCGGATCAGTTCGCGCATGTTGCGCGCGCCGGCGCCGGATGCCGCCTGGTAGGTCATGGGGCTGATCCATTCGACCAGGCCATGGTCGAACAGGCCGCCGATCGCCATCAGCATGAGGCTCACGGTACAGTTGCCGCCCACATAGGTCCTGACGCCCCTGGACAGCCCGTCCTTGATCACGTTTTTGTTGACCGGGTCGAGGATGATGATCGCGTCGTCCTTCATGCGCAGGGTGGAAGCGGCGTCGATCCAGTAACCCTGCCAGCCGGCGGCGCGCAGATCGCCATATACTTCCTTGGTGTAATCGCCGCCCTGGGCCGAGATGATCGCGTCCATCGCCTTGAGCTCGTTGATGTCTTTCGCATCCTTGAGCGGCGGCACGTCCCTGCCGATGTCCGGCCCTTTCCCGCCGGGGTTGGAGGTGGTGAAGAACACCGGATCAATCACATCGAAATCGCGCTCTTCGCGCATGCGCTGCATCAGCACCGAACCCACCATGCCGCGCCAGCCAATCAGACCTACTCGCATCATTTTAATAACCTCGATTCGTCAAATTGTTACAGGGCGGCCACGACTGCGGCCCCCATTTCACTGCACGACGCCTTTCGCGTGCCATCGGTATAAATATCTGCCGTACGGTAGCCTTGTGCCAGCACTTTTTTCACGGCATTTTCGATACGGGTCGCGCCTTCTTCGCTGTTGAAGGTGTAACGCAGCATCATCGCCACCGAGAGAATGGTCGCCAGCGGGTTGGCGATGTCCTTGCCGGCGATATCCGGCGCAGAACCATGGCTTGGCTCGTATAAACCCTTGTTGTTGGCATCCAGCGATGCTGACGGCAGCATGCCGATGGAACCGGTCAGCATAGATGCTTCGTCGGACAGGATGTCGCCGAAGATGTTTCCGGTAATCATCACGTCGAACTGCTTGGGGGCACGCACCAGTTGCATGGCAGCATTGTCCACATACATGTGAGAGAGCTCGACCTCAGGGTAATCCTGGTTCATGCCGGTGACGATTTCGCGCCACAGTTCGGTGGTTTCCAGCACGTTGGCCTTGTCCACGGAACATAGCTTCTTGCCGCGTTTCATGGCGATTTCATAGCCCACCTTGGCGATGCGGCGGATTTCGGATTCGCAGTAGCGCATGGTGTTGACCCCCTCGCGTTCGCCCTTGTCGTTGACCTGAATGCCGCGCGGCTGACCGAAATAAATATCGCCGGTAAGCTCGCGCACGATCATGATGTCCAGGCCGGACACCACTTCCGGCTTGAGCGTGGAAGCACTCGCCAGTTCCGGATAGAGCAGTGCCGGACGCAGGTTGGCGAACACGTTCATGCCCTTGCGGATGCGCAGCAAGCCCTGCTCCGGGCGCATCGGACGCGGCAGGGAATCATACTGCCAGCCGCCGACCGCGCCCAGCAGGACCGCGTCGGCGTCCTGCGCCAGCTTCATGGTGGCGTCTGGCAATGGATCGCCCGCCGCATCGTAGCCCGCGCCGCCAATAGGTGCTTCTTCCAGTTCGACCTTCAGGCCGTCACTGGCCAGTGCTTTTAATACCTTCACTGCTTGGGCCACGATTTCCGGGCCGATGCCGTCACCGGGCAAGACTGCGATTTTCATTTTTTTAGCTTTTAGTTATCAGTTATCAGCTGTCAGTGGGATGTGGCCGCTTTAACTGACGGCTGACTACTGACGGTTGACAACTCGTTACATAAACACCCAAGGCTCCGACTGGCGGCGCCGCGCCTCGTAAGCCCTGATCTTGTCGGCATGCTGCAAGGTCAGGCCGATATCGTCCAGGCCGTGCAGCAAACAGTATTTGCGGAAGCTGTCGACCTGGAAGCCGAAAACATGACCACTGGGGGTGGTGACGGTCTGCGCTTCCAGGTCGATCACAAGGCGATAGCCTTCCTGCGCTGCCACCTCATTGAACAGGCGATCCACCTCCGCGGCATCCAGCACGATCGGCAAAATGCCATTCTTGAAACAGTTGTTGAAAAAGATATCGGCAAAACTCGGTGCGATAATGGCGCGGAAGCCATAATCCAGCAATGCCCAGGGCGCGTGTTCCCGGCTCGAACCACAACCGAAGTTCTCGCGCGTCAGGAGGATTTGCGCCCCTTGGTAGCGCGCCTGATTGAGCACGAAATCGGGATTGAGCGGACGCACTGAATTGTCCATGCCGGGCTCGCCATGGTCGAGGTAACGCCATTCATCGAAGGCGTTGGGCCCGAAACCGCTGCGCTTGATGGATTTCAGGAATTGCTTCGGGATGATGGCGTCAGTATCCACATTGGCACGATCCAGCGGTGCCACGAGGCCGTTCAGAACAGTAAATTTATCCATTTTAGTATTTCTTTTTCTCTTCTGCGGTATGCTCGATCTTGTCACCCAGCTTTGAAACGTCCTTTCCCAATCCCTGCACGGTATTGCAGCCGCCCATACTGAGCACGACACCTGCGGTTATCGCGGCCAGAAGAAAAACCTTGAGCACAATCAATGCGATGATTTTGTTCATGAAGCCAGACTCCTAGGATAATAATTTGCGCACGTCCGTGAAATGCCCTGCAATCGCTGCTGCCGCCGCCATTTCGGGGCTTACCAGGTGGGTGCGCCCTCCCGCTCCCTGCCGTCCTTCGAAATTGCGGTTGGAGGTGGAGGCGCAGCGCTCGCCTGGCTCCAGGCGATCGGCATTCATTGCCAGACACATGGAACATCCGGGCTCGCGCCACTCGAAACCGGCATCACGGAAAATCCTGTCCAGTCCTTCCTGCTCTGCCTGCTTCTTCACCAGCCCGGATCCCGGCACCACCAGCGCCAGTTTGATGCTGGAAGCGATATGCCGCCCCTTGACGACCGCTGCCGCGGCACGCAAGTCCTCGATGCGGGAATTGGTGCAGGAGCCGATGAATACCTTGTCCACCGTGATCCGGTCGATCGGCGTATTGGCCTGCAAGCCCATGTAGGCCAGCGCCCGCTCCATGCCGCCGCGTTTGACAGGATCGCTTTCGCGGGCCGGGTCTGGCACGCAATCATCGATCGTTGCCACCATTTCCGGCGAGGTCCCCCAGGTTACCTGCGGTTTGATCGCCGCGGCGTCCAGTTCCACCACCAGGTCGAAATGGGCGCCGGCATCGCTGTGCAGGGTGCGCCAGTACGCGACGGCCTGATCCCACTGTTCGCCCCTGGGAGCAAACGGGCGGCCCCTGACGTAGTCGATGGTGGTATCGTCCGCTGCCACCATGCCGGCGCGGGCGCCCGCCTCGATCGCCATGTTGCACAGGGTCATGCGGCCCTCCATGGAAAGCGCGCGTACCGCCGCACCGGCGAACTCGATGGCATAACCATTGCCGCCGGCGGTGCCAATCCTGCCGATTACGGCCAGGGCGATGTCCTTGGCCGTCACGCCCTTGCCCAAGCATCCATCCACCCTGACCAGCATGGTTCTGGACTTTTTCTGCAGCAGGCATTGCGTGGCCAGCACATGTTCCACTTCGGAGGTGCCGATGCCATGCGCCAGCGCCGCGAAAGCGCCATGGGTGCTGGTGTGGGAATCGCCGCACACCACGGTCATGCCCGGCAGCGTGGCGCCCTGCTCCGGGCCGATGACGTGAACGATGCCCTGGCGCACGTCGTTCATTCTGAACTCGGTGATGCCGAATTCCTCGCAATTCCGGTCCAGCGTGTCCACCTGGAGGCGCGAAACCGGGTCGGCGATGCCGTTCTTGCGGTCGGTGGTGGGAACGTTGTGATCCGCCACCGCGAGATTGGCGGACAAACGCCAAGGCTTGCGTCCGGCCAGGCGTAGCCCCTCAAAGGCCTGCGGGCTGGTCACCTCGTGCAGCAGGTGGCGGTCGATATAAAGCAGCGTGGTGCCATCCGGCTCGGTGTGCACCACATGGGACTGCCATAATTTGTCATACAGCGTTTGAGCGCTCATTGCGGAAAAACCGAGGAAAAGTATTAATTATTGCACAGTAGCCATGGCGCGAACAATTACAAACACACAGGCCGGCGATTACCCGCGGTTATCGCTCCAGGCCGAGTATCCAGTGGCTATAAATGGCGGATGCCTGTGCATTGAGCTTCTCGATCCGTTCCGGCAAGGCCCGCTGCATTGACTGTATTGTCTCCACTGCGGGGCTGGAGCGGGAGGATTCAATCTCGGTGATGCCGATATTGCACCATTCCCTGACCATTTTCTCGGTCATTTCCATGTGGCACTGCAGGGCCAGGTGCTTGCCCAGGGCAAATCCCTGATGAGCGCAATGGGTGCTGCTCAGGACGAGGGTGGCATCGGGTGGGATGGAAAAGGTTTCGCCGTGCCAGTGAAAGGCTTCGAACGCCTTGGTCGTCCCGAACCATGCCGCGGCGACCGGGTTGCCGGCCACTTTCACTTCGCCCCAGCCGATTTCCTTGACCGGGTTGGGGCCGACTGTCCCCCCTAGCGCCTTGGCCATCAACTGTCCGCCGAGGCAATGGCCCAGCACCGGGATGCCGGCTGCGACGGCCTGGCGGATCAAGTCCAGCGCCGGGGGAATCCAGGGCAGGGCATCATTCACGCTCATTGGCCCACCCATGAAAACCAGCCCGGAAAAGGCATGGACATCCTGCGGCAGGGGGGCGCCTTCATCTATTCCAATCAAGCGCCAGGGGATGCCATTTTCATCCAGGAATGTGGCAAAATAGCCTGGACCTTCACTCCGGGCGTGGCGAAAAATTGCAATCGGCTTCATTCCAGGAACTCCTCATTCATGCAAAAGCCTTATTTTAGCCTGACTATTGCCGGCGCGCTGCTGTTCCCCTCCGTCTCCTTCGCCACCGATGTCAGTGTAGCTGGCCTGTTCAGCGGCGCGGCCGTCGTCACCATCAACGGCGGAACGCAAAAACTGCTCAGGGCGGGAGAGAAAACACCCGAAGGGGTGAAACTGATCGGCGCGGATTCGAGTCAGGCGGTACTGGAAATTGACGGCAAGCGGATGACGCTGGGATTGAGCCAGGGCGCCTCGGCAGGTGGCGCTCAGGCTTCCAGCGGTCAGGGCAGCGTGACCTTGACCGCCGATGCGCAGGGACACTTCATCACCCAGGGCAGCATCAACGGCAACGCCACGCGCTTTCTCGTGGACACTGGCGCCACCACGGTAGCCATGAGCAGCGCTGAAGCCAGGCGATTGGGGATTGCATACCAGAACGGGGAACGCGGTTTTTCCGCAACCGCCAACGGCATCGCGCCGGTTTACCGCGTCAGCCTGAATAACGTGAAAGTGGGTTCCATCAGCCTGAACGGGGTGACGGGGACGGTCCATGAAAGCGCCATGCCGGTGGTGCTGCTCGGCATGAGTTTTCTCAACCGCGTGAATATGAAGCGCGAGGGAGACAGCATGGTGCTGACCAAGCGGTTTTAACCCTCACCCCCACCCTCTCCCAAAGGGCGAGGGGGACGAGGAAACGCTTCGCGTTGTTACGTTAACTCCCGCGCACAAAATTCAGCCTGCGGTTTTGTCCCGTTCGATCAGGGCGTAGGCCGAGTGGTTGTGAATCGACTCGAAGTTCTCCGATTCGACGGTATAGGCGTCGATGCGCCTGTCTGCGTTCAACACCGCCGCCACATCGCGCACCATGTCTTCGACAAACTTGGGGTTGTCGTAGGCGCGCTCGGTGACATATTTTTCGTCGGGCCGCTTGAGCAAGCCGAACAGTTCGCATGATGCCTGGTCTTCCACCATGCGCACGAGGTCCTCGATCCATACCATTTCGTTGGTGCGCGCCGTCACCGTGACGTGTGAGCGCTGGTTGTGGGCGCCGTAGTCTGAAATCTTCTTCGAGCAGGGGCACAGGCTGGTTACCGGCACGACCACTTTGGTGGTCTGGCGATATTGGCCTTGGCGGATTTCGCCGATGAAGGTCACTTCGTAATCCAGCAGACTGCGCACGCCTGAAACCGGTGCCGTTTTGCTGATGAAATAGGGGAAGGACATTTCCACGTGGCCCGATTCGGCTTCGAGGCGCGCCACCATTTCACGCAGCATGGTTTCGAAGTTTTCCACCGAAATCTCGCGCTCGTAGCTGTTGAGGATTTCGACGAAGCGCGACATGTGGGTGCCCTTGAAATTGTGGGGCAGGTGCACGTACATGTTGAACATGGCTACGGTATGCTGCACGCCCTCGCTCTTGTCCGCCACCCTGATCGGATGGCGGATGGACTTGATGCCCACCTTGTCGATCGCCAGTTGACGGGTGTCGTGCCTGGATTGGACATCCTCGATCTCGCAGGCGGCCGTGGTTCCGTCACAGGGAATATTACAGTTGCTCATGAATTCAATTCCTTACAAGGACTGGTTGATAATTGCCAGTATAACCGCTCGCAATAGCCTAGTAAACTACTCAGGTAATAATTTTCTGATGGAGAGGACCAGGCCGTCCCTGTCGAGGCCGCACATCTTCAGCAATGCGGCATGATCGCCCTGCTCGATGAACTGGTCGGGCAGGCCGAGCTGCAGCAGGGGAATGGCAATTCCCTCCCGGTCGAGACTTTCGGCCACCGCGCTGCCGGCGCCGCCCATGATGGCGTTTTCCTCTACCGTCACCAACAGTTGATGGCTGGCCGCGAGTTCCTTGACCAGCGCTTCGTCCAGCGGCTTGACGAAGCGCATGTTGGCTACGCTGGCGTTCAATTCATCGGCCGCCTGCAGGGCCGGGCTCAGCATGCTGCCGAAGGCCAGGATGGCGATTTTTTCACCGTGGCGGCGCATTTCGCCGCGCCCCACAGGCAAGGCGGTCATTTCCTCGGTGATGGCCACACCGTCGCCGCTGCCGCGCGGGTAGCGCACCGCTGTGGGCTGGTCGAGCCGGAAAGCGGTATAGAGCATCTGGCGGCATTCGTTCTCGTCGCTCGGCGCCATCACTACCATATTGGGGATGCAGCGCAGGAAGGAAAGGTCGAAGCTGCCGGCATGGGTCGGGCCATCCGCGCCCACCAGCCCGGCGCGGTCGATGGCAAAAACCACGGGCAGGTTTTGCAGTGCAACATCGTGCACCAGTTGGTCATAGGCGCGTTGCAGGAAGGTCGAATAGATGGCCACCACCGGTTTCAGCCCTTCGCAGGCCAGTCCGGCGGCGAACGTCACGGCGTGCTGCTCGGCAATCCCGACATCGAAGTAACGCGCGGGAAAATCCCGGGAAAATTTCACCATGCCGGAACCCTCGCACATCGCGGGGGTGATGCCCACAAGGCGGGAATCTGCCTTTGCCATGTCGCACAGCCAGTCGCCGAATACTTGGGTATAGGTTTTGCGGCCGTCCGGCTTGTTGCCCGGCACGCCATCTTCCGGGTCGAACTTGGCCACGCCGTGATAGAGGCAGGGATCTTCCTCGGCGAACCTGAAGCCCTTGCCTTTCTGGGTCACCACGTGCAGGAACTGCGGCCCTTCCAGTTGCTTGATATTGCTCAGCGTGGGGATCAGCGTTTCAAGGTCATGACCATCGATCGGCCCGATGTAATTGAACCCGAACTCCTCGAACAGTGTGCCGGGAATGACCATGCCCTTCATATGCTCCTCGGCGCGCTTGGCCAGCTCCCAGATCGGCGGCGCCACCCCGCCCAGCACCTTTTTGCTGGCGCGCCGGGCCGCCGCGTAGAAACGCCCGGACATGAGCTTGGCCAGATAGTTGTTGAGCGCGCCCACGTTGGGAGAAATCGACATGTCATTGTCGTTGAGGATCACCAGCAGGTTGGCGTCCATTGCGCCGGCATTGTTCAGGGCCTCGAACGCCATGCCCGCCGTCATGGCGCCGTCGCCGATGATGGCCACGGCACGCCGCTCCAGGCCCTGTTGCTTGGCGGCTACCGCCATGCCCAGTGCGGCGCTGATGGAAGTGCTGGAATGCCCGGCGCCGAATGCGTCATAAGGGCTTTCGTCGCGGCGCGGAAAGCCGGCAATGCCGCCCAGTTGGCGCAGGCGGGTCATGGCCGCGCGCCGGCCGGTGAGAATCTTGTGCGGGTAGGTCTGATGCCCGACATCCCATACCAGCCGGTCGGATGGAGTATTGAACACATAATGCAGCGCGATGGTCAACTCCACCGTGCCAAGGTTGGAGGACAGATGGCCGCCGGTGCGCGACACGCTTTCAATCAAAAAGGCGCGCAATTCGGCGGCAAGCTGGGGCAGTTGCCTACGTTCCAGTGCGCGCAGCTGCTCCGGATTATCGATTGTTTCAAGCAGCTGATACATCAGGACTGGCGTCGCACGATGAAATCGGCGAGCTGCACCAGCCTTCTGGCCCTGTCGCCATAGTCCGCCAGCGCGGACAGCGCGTCCTGATGCAACTCGTCCGCCAGTTCGCGTGCGGCGCTCAGCCCGAGAATGCTGACGTAGGTTGGCTTGTCGTTTTCCGCGTCCTTGCCGGCGGTTTTGCCCAGGGTGGCGGTACTTGCTTCCACATCAAGAATGTCATCCACCACCTGAAAGGCAAGGCCGATGCATTTGGCATAGTGATTGATTGCTTCCAGTTGCTCGGCCTCCACGCCATTATTGCTGCAATGAGCGCCGAGCAGCACGGCGGCGCGGATCAGCGCGCCGGTCTTGTGAATATGCATGAATTCCAGCTCGGGCTGGCTAAGATTTTTGCCAACCGAGTCGAGGTCGATCGCCTGGCCGCCCGCCATGCCGCGCGAACCGGCCGCCAGCGCCAACACCCGGATCATTTCCAGTTGCAGTGCCGCGCTGTGTGCGATGGGGCGTTCCGCCACCAGTTGAAATGCCAGGCTTTGCAGGCTGTCGCCCACCAGCAGGGCGGTGGCTTCGTCAAACTCTACGTGGCAGGTCGGTTTGCCGCGCCGCAGCGCATCATTGTCCATGCAAGGCAAATCGTCATGCACCAGGGAATAGACGTGAATCAGCTCAACCGCCGCTGCCACGGTTTCCACCCGGTCCAGCGGTGCGCCGCTCAATTCGCCAGCGGCAAAAGCCAGCAGCGGGCGCACCCGTTTGCCGCCGCCCAGAACTGCATAACGCATGGCCTGGTGCAGGCGCTGCGGCGCCAGGTCCGGCGCCGGCAACAATTGCTCCAGCACCGCTTCCATGCGCAGCTGGCGCTGCCGCATCCAATCCTGAAAATCGTTATTCGCTAGCACCGGAATCGTTACCCTCCGCATGAAAATCAACCAAGGAACCAGACTCGAGAATTTTTACCTGTTGCTGCGCATCCTTCAAGGCCGCCTGACAGTATTTGAGCAGCTCCATGCCGCGCTGATAGGCGGCGAGCGACTGTTCCAGCGGCATCTGGCCCGCCTCCATCGAGGAGACGACCTGCTCCAGTTCAGTCAGGGCGCTTTCAAAGCTTTTAGGAGAGGCTGTTTTGGTAGGCTTGGTCATCAGGAATCGGGGCGCGAGAAAAATTAAAAAGCCAGGAAAGATCGTTAGTGGGATAAAGCTGGCGATTTTACCGGAATATTGCGCCGCTGGCCAAACTGGGACAAAATGATCCATTTTTTTGACCACCCAGGCAACGCGCCGCGCGAAGCCTGGCAAGGCTTTAACCCAGATTATCCATACTTGGACAATCTGGCTCTAACCTTCATTCGACACAGGGTTGCTTATGTCTGATTTGGCGAGCACCGCCGCTCTGCGGAAAACTTCGCCACAACTGCCGGTGGACTGGTACGTTGAACAGCGGGTTTATGAAATCGAGCAACAGCTCTTGTTCGCCCGTGGACCGAATTATATCGGCCACGAGCTGATGGTCCCCAATGTGGGCGATTTCCATTCCCTGGAGTGGATGAACCATGCCAAGACACTGGTGCGCACCGAGCATGGCGTGGAACTGCTCTCCAATATTTGCCGCCACCGCCAGGCCATCATGCTGAAAGGCCGCGGCCAGGCCAGAAACATTGTCTGCCCGCTGCACCGCTGGACCTACGACATGGACGGCAAGCTCATCGGCGCGCCCCACTTTCACGACAACCCCTGCCTCGATTTGGGCAAAACGCCGCTGCAGAACTGGAACGGCCTGCTTTTCGCAGGCGCGCGCGACATCGCGCAAGACCTTAAAAATCTGGGTGTAATGCAGGATCTGGATTTTTCCGGCTATCTGCTGGATCGTGTCATGGTGGACCACTACAATTTCAACTGGAAAACCTTCATCGAAGTCTACCTGGAAGACTACCACGTGGTGCCGTTCCACCCCGGACTCGGCAACTTCGTCAATTGCGATGAACTGAAATGGGAATTCGGCGAGCGCTACAGCGTGCAGACGGTAGGCATCAAGGATGCCCTGACCCACGCCGGCAGCCCGGTGTACCGCAGATGGCAGGAACAGGTGCTCAAATACGGCAATGGCAAGGTCCCCGCCCATGGCGCCATCTGGCTGGTGTACTACCCCAACATCATGATCGAGTGGTACCCCCACGTGCTGGTAATCAGCTTCATCGTGCCGACCGGCCCGCTGACCTGCACCAACGTGGTCGAATTTTACTACCCTGAAGACATCGCACTATTTGAGCGCGAATTCGTCGAGGCGGAACAGGCTGCCTACAAGGAAACCGCCATCGAGGACGAGGAAATCTGCCAGCGGATGGACGATGGCCGGCGTGAACTCTTCCGCCAGGGCATCAACGAAACAGGCCCTTACCAGTCGCCGATGGAAGATGGCATGATGCATTTTCACGAATTCATGCGCCGCCATCTGGAACCGCATCTGGGCAGGAAATAGCCGTGGCAAAATATTTCGTTATATAATGCGCAACGTTGCCGATGTAGCTCAGTTGGTAGAGCAGCGCATTCGTAATGCGAAGGTCACCAGTTCGATTCCGGTCATCGGCACCAGTACACGTTCCAAAGTAGTCCAAAGAAGGCCATAAACCCCAGTAAATACAAGGTTCCTGGCCTTTTTTACGTCCAAAGCAGTCCAATCTGATCCTTTGCAATCCTGAATTATTGACGGTATATTTGACGGCACATACCGACATCGGTGTTACCGATACCGTCAAAAGGATTAAATCATGGCACTGACAGCGAATAAAGCAAAGGCCGAGAAGCCAAAAGACAAGCCATTCAAGCTATCTGACGGTGGCGGCTTGTATCTTCTGGTGCAACCCAACGGCTCAAAGTATTGGCGGCTTGATTACCGTTTTGCAGGCAAGCGCAAAACATTGGCTGTCGGCGTATATCCAGACGTGAGCTTATTGGATGCGCGGGACAAACGCGACAAGGCGCGGAAGCTGTTGGCTGACGGTATCGACCCCGGCGAGAACAAAAAAGCCGTCAAAATGGCTGGCGTTACCCGTGCGGCGAACAGCTTTGAAGTTGTGGCGCGTGAATGGCTGGAAAAGTTCAGTGCCAAGAAAGCAGCATCAACAATCGAGAAAACCAATTTTATCCTTCGGCGGGATGTATTCCCCTGGCTGGGGGCAATGCCCATTGCTGAAATCAAGCCACACGATCTACTGACAGTCCTGCAACGGATAGAAGGCCGTGGTGCATTGGAAACGGCGCACCGGGCAAAGCAATACGCTGGGCAGATATTCCGCTACGCAGTCGGCACCCAGCGAGCCGAGCGGGATATATCGCAAGACTTGAAGGGCGCAATGCCTACGCCCAATGTGACGCACCGTGCAGCCATTACCGACCCGGTGAAGTTTGGCGGCTTGCTACGCGGCATAGACGCCCTCGCTGGAACCTTCACCGTCAAGTGTGCCTTGAGGCTGGCACCGTTGATCTTTGTCCGGCCTGGCGAGTTGCGCAAGACGGAATGGGCCTGGGTGGATATGGACGCGGCGACGATCCGCTACCCAGCTTCCGTGATGAAAATGCGCGAAGATCATATTGTTCCATTGTCGCAACAGGCGCTTGAAGTCCTGAAAGAAATTCACCCACTAACTGGACAAGGGAAATTTGTTTTCCCCAGCATCCGAACCGGCCAACAACCCATGAGTGAAGCGGCGATCAATGCGGCGCTACGCCGAATCGGCTATGACAAGACGGAAATGACCGGCCACGGCTTTCGCGCTGCTGTTCGTACCATTGGGGATGAAGTGCTGGGCTTCCGTGTTGACCTGATCGAGCATCAGTTAGCCCATGCCGTGAAAGACCCGAACGGACGTGCCTATAACCGCACGGCGCACTTGCCGGAGCGGAAGAAGATGATGCAACAGTGGGCGGATTATCTGGACGGATTGAAGGCCGGGGCCGTGGTGCTGCCGTTCAAGGCGGCATGAGTATTATACGCTAATGGTTTGCACTGGATTATCATTTGTGCGAAACTAAAAAAAGTAGCCCTAATACCCGACCGCTTCAACGGTACGCCGCATTAAAATTGCGACTCTGCGAAGAACGAAGGAACAGTCCTGTAAATCCAGGAAATAATCACGCGACCCCTCATTAAGTACGGGGCCAAACTGACAGTGATGGCGACGACAAAAGCGATTTTATTTATTAAACGCTTTCGTTGTCGCCTTTTTGATTAGGACGGCACGAAAGCAATTTAGAGGCTTTCATCATGCCAGACACCCAAGTAACGCTACCCCGCACTAAATCCGCATTACCGCCTTCGCTTCCTGATGAAGGCTATGTCAGACTTCCGCAAGTTCTCGCTGTAATCCCCGTTTCAAAATCCACATGGTGGGCAGGCTGTAAATCAGGCCGATACCCCGCCCCCGTCAAGTTAGGGCCAAGAACAACCGCATGGCGAGTTGATTCTATTCGTTCTCTTATCGCTACGTTTTCAGCATAAGGAGCGAAATCATGCACATAAAAAAACCCGCACCAGGGGCCAACCTGGATACGGGCTATGCTGCTTTCGATAGCCTGAATTTTAACACAATCCGCACCGCCCTTTCCTTCGTGCCGTCCCATGATCGTGATGTTTGGTTGAACATGGGCATGGCTGTTAAATCAGAACTTGCTGATGGCGGCTTTGATCTGTGGAACGAATGGAGCAGTCAAGACGCCACATACAACCCGAAGGCCGCTAAAGCCGTCTGGAAGAGCATCAAACCCAGTGGCGGAATCGGCATAGGTACACTGATCTTTGAGGCCCAGCAACATGGCTTCCAGTTCAATGGCACCGGCCAACGTCAAGCGCCTGACCCCGCCAAACTGGCAGAACGTCAACACCAGCAACAGGAAGCCGAAGCAGCACGTCAAGCGAAAGCTGACCAGGCCGCGAAGCAATCAGCAATCATTTGGGACAAGGCCCAGGCCTGCACGATCCATGAGTACAGCGAGAAAAAGCACATAGCACCTCAACCTGGCCGGATGCAATTCGCCCATGCTGCCGAGTGCAAGGGCTGGTTCTGGACAACCAACGATAACGGCGAACTGGTGGAGCTCACTGGCAAGATGCTGTTGCTTCCCCTGTACAACATCAGCGGCGAGCTTCGCGGACTACAGGCGATTGATGAACAGGGCCGGAAATCGCTGATCAAGGGGCTGGGCAAACAAGGGCTGTTCATTCCTCTAACTGGCGGAAAAATCCCTGCTGACTACACCGGCAAGATCATCATTGATGAAGGCTTCGCAACAGCGGGAACAGTCCGGAAGGCAACCAACGCTCAAACGGTAGCCGCGATTGATGCCGGTAATCTGATCCATGTCGCAAAGGCATGGCGCGAGAAGTGCCCCCATGCCGAGATCATCATCGGTGGTGATCTGGACAAGTCCGGCACCGGGCAGAAAAAAGCCAATGAAGCGGCTCATGCAATCGGTGGCAAGGTGGCGTTACCGCCATTCACTGATGCCGAACTTGCTGTAGATCATCCCCCATCAGACTGGAATGACTACGAGGCATTGCATGGGCTGGGAGCCGTAAAGCAGGCCATAACGAGCGCGGCGGCACCGGCAAGGGGTGAGCATCAACCCGGCAACGATGACGCGCCAGCGGGCGAGTATGCGCGGGACGTGAGCCTGATCCGGGCATCTGACGTGACACCCGAAGCGATTGCATGGCTTTGGGATGGCTGGCTGGCGGCGGGCAAGATGCACGTCTTTGGGGGCGCACCGGGCACCGGCAAGACGACGATTGCGATGGCATTGGCCGCGACCGTGACAACGGGAGGACGCTGGCCGGACGGCACCCGATCCATTGCCGGGAACGTGGTGATATGGAGCGGCGAGGACGATCCCGCCGACACCTTGATTCCCCGGCTGGCCCTGTCGGGCGCTGATCTGTCCCGCGTCTATTTCATTGCCGATATCCGGGAAGGCAACGAGCGGCGAGCCTTCGATCCTGCCCGCGACATGGAACCGCTGCGGCGCAAGCTGGCGGAAATCGGTGGGGTGAAATTGCTGATCGTTGATCCTGTCGTTTCGGCCATTGCCGGAGACAGTCACAAGAATGCAGAGGTGCGGCGCGGACTGCAACCGCTGGTTGATCTGGCCGCTTCGATGCGCTGCGCCCTGTTGGGAATCACGCACTTTTCCAAGGGAACCGGCGGGCGCGATCCGGTAGAGCGATTGACCGGAAGTCTGGCATTCGGCGCACTTGCCCGCGTGGTATTGGTGGCAGCGAAGCACCAGGAGGAAGGCGAGGACGGGCGCACCGTGCGGCTTTTCTGCCGAGCAAAATCCAACATCGGGCCGGATGACGGCGGCTTTGAATACGACCTGCACCAGGCCGAATTGAAAACGCATCCGGGCATCTTCGCATCGTCTGTGCTGTGGGGAGAGGCGGTGGAAGGCGCGGCGCGGGAACTGCTGGCAACGGCGGACGCGACCGGCGACGATGGCGAGGGCGGCACCCTGGCCGATGCCAAGCGATTCCTTGCCGACTTGCTGGCGGATGGGCCGCTACCAACCAAGACCATCAAGGCGGATGCAGATGGCGCGGGGTATTCCTGGGCAACGATCCGGCGGGCGCAAAAGGCGCTTGGGATTGAGCCAGTGAAAGAAGGCATGAAAGCCGGATGGGTATGGCGGATGCCCGGGCAGGAAGCAGCGAAAGCGATCCTTGAAAACGCGAAGATGCTCAAAAATGCCGAAGATGCCCAACAAAAAGAGGTGAGCGCCTTCGGAGAAATTGAGCACCTTCAGCAAAATCCGGGCGCGGTGGAGGTGGAGATATGACCCCGGCGACCATCATCCGTGAGGCGCAAGCGGACGGGGTGAGGCTGGCGCTTTCCCCTACCGGCAACATCAAGGCAACCGGCGACGGCGCGGCGGTGAATCGGTGGCTGGCCGTGATCCGCGAGCGCAAGGCGGAAATTGTTGACGTGCTGAAAGTCGGCGCTGGCGATACGGCGACCGCTTCTCGCTGGTGGAGGATTCACTACCCCGACCGCGATCCGCTGGAAGTGGCTTGCTGTCCCGAGGCGACCCATGCCGAGATTCTGGAACGGCACCCGGACGCGATAGCGGCGGAACCGATGCCGGAGCGTTACGCGGTAACGGCAACGCCAGAACAGGAAACCGAATTGCGGGCGCTGGTGGCGGCGGTGGGCGCTGCCTACGCCTTCACCCATGAGGAACACGCCGAAGCCCTTGATCTGGCGCTATGGGATGTTGGCGCGGCATTGTTGAGTTACCGGGCGATGGCTGAGGAACAAGGCATAACCCTTGACCATGATGACCGGCGGCGCTGCGATCAATGCGCCAATCTCTCACCAGGCGGGAAGTGTGCGGCGTGGCAGGCTGTAGGGGCGCGGCGCGGATATGAACCTGTGCGGGACATTCCCCGGCGCTGTGAAGGCTATGCACCTGGGCCTGATGATCCAGATAGACGTGGCGGGCTGGAACGATGGCCGGGGGTAAGGGCATGAAATCCCCACGGCTTTCACTTCGGCCACCGGGCGTGCAGTCCTTTTCAAAAAAACTTACGGAAATTCACGCGCGCGCGCGCGAGACGGCTGGCGCACACCTGGCATAAATCAACCAGCAACGCCATGCCGGAATGCCGCTGTAGTAACCGCCCTTGGTGATACGTTCAGCAGGGTGGCGGCTTCTTCGCGGGTAACTAGTGAGACATGCAAATTTGCATGTCTTGATAAGTCTGCGCGCTGGCCTTGTTGCATATTCGCCAACTCAGCGGCAATGGCACTCCGTTGTGTTGCATCCAGGTGACGTCGTTTAAGGTTCATCGACACAACAAAAACAGGCGGAATATATCAAGGGCACGGCTGTGCATCGGCGCACCGAGAACGATTACATGGGCGTGCTGCTCGACACCGTATCGCTTGAGGATTGGCGGGACGTGGTGAATGGAAAAATCAAGATGCAAATTTGCAACTTGATAACAACGCCCGTATCGCTTGAGGGTTTGCGAGACATTCTGCAAATTTGCAGAAGGTATTAAGTCGGTGCGCTGGCCTTGTTGCATATTCGCCAACTCAGCTGCAACAGCACTCCGTTGTGTGGCGGCTTCTGTTTGCGAAACAGGAGCAATATCGGTGTGCAAATTTGCACACCGATACATAGCACCACCAAGCGGCATATTCGCCAACTCAGCGGCAACGGCATGAACACGTGCACAGTGGTGACGGTTACTATCAGCCTATGAAGCTGAATCTGATTGCCGTGCCGTGATGTTACGCAGTAACGAATCTCCTATGGTGCCACGACAGTGGTGACCACGACAGTGGTGACGGTTACTATCAGCCTATGAAGCTGAATCTGATTGCCGTGCCGTGATGTTACGCAGTAACGAATCTCCTATGGTGCCACGATGGAACAATTGGACTCCACACAGCAGGGAACCATCGACCAGAAGGCGCAAACAGCCCACAATCGCGTGGAGTGGGTTAGGATGGGTAAACCCACAAGGAAGCGCCAGAAACGCCTTTACGGCCATATTTACGCGGATTTCAACAGCCGTTCACACTATGCGCACAGAAGGGGGTAAGGGCTAAAAAGAGCTGGGTAGCCATGAGGGAAATCGGACGTGTAACTACGGCTCCATAAATCTGTAGTTATGGAATGATTGAATAAGGACGATGAAAGATGGCAACCAAACCGAAGAAGGTAGATAAAAGCAGATAAATGCGCGAGCTTTCCAAAAGCGTGAATGCGATGCTGAGAGAACAGCGGGAATTATTGAAGCGGGTTTGATAACACACCCCGGCCATGCGCCGGGTTTTTTTATCGCCTGAATATTTGCCATTGACCGTTACAGAGTAACGCTATACATTGCCGTTACTGCGTAACAAAACAGGGTGAAATCATGGTAATGACAAATGCACAACGGCAAGCAAAGTATCGCGAACAGCGACTAAAAAACGAAAACGGTACGGGATCAAGACTGAATCTGGTAATCGAGCATGGCGCACACCTGGCATTAAAACGGCTGGCGCTTCGTTACGGCGTAACGGTTACTGCACTGGTGGAAAAGCTGGCGATGGAAGAGCAGGCGCGTTTGACGGAAGCCATGAGCGCGGATGAGCACATATCATATTGCGATAGCGTTACGGCGTAACGATCAAAGTGGCGAATGATGGCAAGACAAAAACAGGCCACGGTGCATCGGCGCACCGAGAACGATTACATGCAAATACATGCAAAAAAATATTTGACGGTATATTTGACGGTACATTGTTAAATGCGAAAACGTACAATAGCCAAACAAGCCATTCTGCAGCCATTGTTTCATGCCGGTCATCGAAACAAGCGATTAGCCCAACTCACAAGGTTGGGTTTTTTGCTTTCTGGGTTTCATGTAGGCGCTGTGTAGGAAAATACTACGCGCAAACCTGCTTTCGCTGGTACAAATTCAATTCCGGCCTGCTC
>JAQTLK010000017.1 GCA_028714955.1 Sulfuricella sp. | reverse complement strand
GGAGGATTCCCTTCCCCCTTCAGCGCCAGAAATTCATCAATCAACCTGACCAGTATTTCTTCCTCGTCGCCATCGGCCAAGCCGAGAATGTTGGCCACCATCTTTACCTTGCCGGGATTGAGTCTACGGGAGCTGGTGGCAGAGGAAGAGGGTGCCTCGTCCCAAGGCGGGGTGTCGGAATCCTGGTCTGATGCCACTATGGTGGTTGCTGCTTCTCCCTTTTTCTTGCGCCTGCCACCTTCTTCGGAGAGTGCTCTATCCACAACTTTCTTGGCTACCTTTTCCCCTTCAGGCATCTGCTCGATTTGACCGATCAGGGACTCTGCCTTCGCTTCGTTTTTCTGAGCCAGTTTTTCCAACTGGATCGCGGCGCCGGTGCTGGAAATCTTCCCGGAATCGAGCAGGGCGGTGATTTTGGGAGAGAGATTGGCTTTAGCGGCGGCGGTTGCTTGGTTGAGCCAATTGGGCGTTCCACCAAAGTGATCCGCCGCCGTTTCCCGTGTGTCGAAGCGTTCAGCGATGGTTTGGATGGCGTTGGCCATGTCACGCGGATCCAGTGGGGCGCGCATGCCCAAGCCCATGTTTTCAAAAACCTGCACTTCCAGGACCTCATTGGGATCGCAAGAGCGGATCAAGGCAGGCACCGTTTTTTCACCGGCCATGACGGCGGCCCGCCAGCGGCGTTCGCCGACGATGAGGGTATGGCGCCCGGAAGCGTTGGCAGGCTGAACCAGCAGGGGGTGGATAAGTCCTTTCTTCTGGATGGAATTGGCTAGGCCCTTGAGGGTGGTCTCGTCAATATGCTGTCGCGGATTGGCCGGACTCGGATCAATCAGCGTCACGTCGATCATCTGGAATTGGGACTGGTTTTCTTTGAAGGTCATGGCAGCTTTGAAGTGGGTGGTAGCGAGATCCGGGGTTTAACCCAAGGCAGGTTCGAGCGGATCAGCTAAAGGGGCTGCATGATCCATGGTTTTTGTTTCATGTTCAAGGTGCCCCCCTAGTGTAGAAAGTCTGGTAAATACTCAGGTCTAGGTTAAGTTAGAGTAACCACATTAAGGCGTTCGCCAAAAACCGACTGCGCAACAGGCACCAGATGTTCGTGATGGGTCAGGAAAATCACCTGGGTCATTTCAGATAACTTGGCCAGCGCCTCAAGTCCAGCTTTTGCCCTTCCATCATCGTAATTGATAAAAAGATCATCGGCGATGAACGGTAAAGGAACTGTCTGCTCCAGATGGAGTTCCAGTGCCGCTAAACGCAGTGCAAGGTAAAGCTGGTCGCGGGTGCCTTCGCTCATGCCTTCAATATCCACCAACTCTCCAGTAGCGCGCTGCCCGGAGAGTTTCAATGGCTCGCTTTCGTAATCGACAACCAGCCGGTTAAAAGCCCCCTGGGTCAGCCCACAATAAACTTCGCTCGCCCTGGCGAGCATGGGACCCTGTTTGCTCTCGCGGAACCGTTCGATTGACCAGCGCAGCAGTTTGGCTGCCGTATAGACCTTGATGTAGCGTTCCGCAGCATTTGACATTCTTGCCAGCGCCTCTTGGCGCTGCGATTCAGCCCTTGCCGCCTCGTCCTGACCTGCGATCTTTCCAAGCGCCGTCTCGGCGGAATTCAGTTCGCCGGACAACCGGTTTTGCTGGCCGACTACTTCATCGATTTGAAGTTTTATCTCTGATAGACGAATTGAAATCGTGCTGGCATCAATGGCCGCAAACTCAGATTCGAGCGCTTGGCGATCCAATCCATCGCCTGCATGCAATAGCTGCTTGATGGCAAGTTCAATTTCCGAGGTGAATGAGCGCAGACGGTCCGAACGCTCAATCGCAGCGCGCAAGCCATCGTTATCCATCGTTCCGGATAAGCGCAACAGCGGCTCCAGACTGGCTTTGGCTTCAGCGATCCTGTTACGGGCAGCATTGGCTTGTTCTCTGGCCTTTTCATATTCGGTTTTCAAGCGACCAAGCTCCTGAGAAGCTGATAACGCCTGCTTCAACTGGCTGTCGAGGTCTAACGCAATCTGGGCCGCGGGCTCATTCACAATGGCCGGTGCAATAGCCTTAGCCAGCGTTATAGCCGCATCGGCAAAATCCTTGAGGTCACGGCGCATCATGTCTATACGGTTGACGCGCAGATCCCTTATTTTTTGGAGTTGCTGATTCATGCGTTCGAACAGGTCAAGCGCACCCATTATCGTGCCGACATTTGCATCCTGCGAAAGATGTGCAAGCGCAAGGTTCTTTTGCAGGTCAGCACGCCATGTGTCGATAGCCGTCCGCGCCTGAACAACCCGGTTGTTCAAATCGGGAATGGCTGCCTCGGCACGGATTTTCTGGGTCGCCAGAGTATTGCGTCGTTCCTGGGCACGGGTCGCAGTGTTCACCATTTCATCCGCGAGCAGCATCAGCGCGGATAGGTTTAGATTCTGAGCGTCCGGCTTGACAGCCAGCATGGCCTCCGTCAATGCAGTTCTGGCCTGTGCAACGCTCCCCGCAAAATCATCTTGCGATGATTGCGCTTCCACCAAGGCATCGGCAGCACTGAGAACACGCTCGCGTGCAACACGCCATTCATTGACACGCAGAAGCGGCATCCCGACCAGCCCAATAGTCTTGATACGGATTTCCCATTTCTGATCAAGGCTGGTCAGCGCCTGCGTGTTCTCCTGCAAGCGAGATTCAAGGTCAACCATCTGCTGCTGCAATCGCTGCAGCCGGTCAAGCCGTGACTGAAGCTCGGTTTCTTCCTGCGCCTTGTCATGGCGTTTGTCGGAAAGCGTATCGGACTCGGCAACCTCCTTTTCATAGCCGGGCGCTGACTCCTTCAAGGAAAGTGCGCCAGTCTTGATGCCTTGCCAGGTCGAGTCGCGCGATGTCCTCGCCAGCTGAACATCCGCCAGCGTCACCGGATGGTGCGCGGCTTTGTATTGCGAAATCTCCAACTGAAGGGAAAGCACTTCGGCCTTGGCCTCGGCAAGGCGCTCATTGGTCGTTCTTGCAGTCAGCTCCAGATCGCTTCGTTGCTTGATCAGGGTGTTGGTTTCATCCTGGGTCGGTGGCAACAGTTTGCGCAGGCTATCCGTGCCAGGATTCCATTCCCCCAATTCGAGCGCCGTTGTTTCCAGTTCACGCTTTAGCCGCACAATGTGCGTCTCGAATCGCTTTTCCTGGGTGGCTACATCGCCCAGCAACCTTGCCGTCGCCAATGCATCGATCAGCGTAACGGGGATTTCGGTAGCGGGCAGTGCCGCAATTTCGGCATTAATGACTTTGGCTTCTTCTTCCCGGCTTCTGTGTGTCTCCTCAGCGGTCGAAAGCGCCTGAGCAAGCGCTTCATGGCGCCGGATGAGATTGTCGATGGCTGACCGTACCAGGCTGCCTGGCAAGCGCTGGGCAAGGGCATCTTCGCTTTCCATAGGCCAGCCCAACTGGCGCATGGATTCCTCAACGGTTTGCCACAGCACAAGGATTTCCGCCTCGCGTTTGCCGATGTCGCTTTCATGGTTGCGCAACTGCTGGCGCATCTCTGACAGCGCCTCAATATCCGCGCCACGGGCAAGAATGGATTCATCAGGGTGGAGCGCCTCGATTTTTCCCTGCAGCTCAGTGGCCTGTTTTTCGAACAGAATGAGCGAGGGGGTCGCGATGGCGATTTCCTGCTCGGCATTTGTAAACTGCTCAGCGGCGTTTTCTGGCAGTGAAACGACTTCGCCCAGCACGGCCAACTGGCGCTCCAGCTCGGTCAGTGTGATCAGCATCGGCGCTACACGGCGCACCCGTTCCAGTTGAATACGCTCCTGCTCCAGCGCACGATATTGTTCCTGTGCCAGTTTGAGATTGTCGCCAATCTGGTCAACCTTGGTGCGGGCCTCCTGCCAGTCCTTGGTGCGCACGGTTGCCAGCTTGAGCGCCGCCTCGGCCTGGTCGAGTTCGGCGCTGGCGATGTAATACTCGCGGTCGCTGGATTTACGTTTGGCCCACAGCTTGTCGGCTTCTGCTTCCAACCGGTCGCGAATCTCACCCAGGTTGCCGATCCCGGCTGCTGCCTGAAAGAGTATCTGGCCGATGTCATTCGAGGCGCTCAGAATCTCCTGGCCACCGGTGACCAGACGCTCGTGATTCAGCCCGAACATCTGGTCGAAAAAAGCACGGTCAATCTGTCCCAGGAAAGGCGTCAGCGCATTGTCAGGCAGTTGCATCCCGGTAGACGATTGCAGTGTCTTGGTTCTCGCCTTGGTACGGATGAAATCCAGTCTCTCGTCGCCATGCTCAATTAGTGCGCCCAGGCGCATCTCGCTGTGCGGGTGAAGGAAGTTGTAGCGGGATCGGGTTTCGATGCCAAACAGCAGATCCTGCACCGCATTACGCAGGGTGGATTTTCCCGCCTCGTTCGGGCCAACAATGAGGTGGAAATCCTTCGCCGCGCTTGGCAGCGAAACGGACTTGTCGGTAAACTTTCCATAACGCAGCAAGTCAAGACGGGTAATGCGCATTATGGCCTCAGTTCGCTTTCGCCAGATAGGCCAGCAGGCCCGGTGTAACGGATTTGACGATGCCCGCGAGATTCCCGCTGCGGATAGCGTCCAGTTCAGGCACGGACTGAATCAGTTCGAATGGCGCCTTATCCACCAGCGGACGCAAGTCTTCCATCAAGGATTCCAGTAGCGCCGCATCTTCAGGGGCTGCATCGAGAAAACCTTGCAGGTCGGCAATGGCGTCCGAGCGGGATGCGATATGCGCAGCATCGGTTATGGGCTCCGTCTCGATACGAACTTTTTCCACCCAGAGGCGGTCGATGCCCTGTCCGGCGGCCTGGCCCAGAATTTCCTCGCGCAACTGCGATTCCAGCCCGAACAACTCGCCATGTGCAGCGGTTCTGCCCTTGATGCAGACGCGCACTGAGAGATAGATTTTGTCCGGGGTTTCGGCGACCAACTGCTCAAAAGCGCGCCCCACCAGCCTGACCACATCTTCCAGCGAATTCGCTTCACTGGCATCGACATCAACCACATGCCATCGCAGCACATCCACCAGCAAACGCTCCACCGAATGGATGCCGGATTCATCCGCCGTGATCAGCATAGCGCCCCGTTCACCGGTTTCGCGGATATGCCGCCCCTGTAAGTTGCCCGGAAACACCACCCACGGGCCTTGCTGCAAGATGGCGTGCTCATGCACATGCCCCAGCGCCCAGTAGTCGTAGCCTTTGGCGCTGAGTTCGGCCAGCGAACAGGGCGCATAGTTGGCGTGAGCTGCATAACCTTCTAGCGCAGTATGCAGCACGCCGATATTGAGCCAGCCGGTGACCGGTGCGGGATAACTGGCAGCCAAATTATCCACGGTGGCCGCTTCCTTGTAACTGCGGCCATGCAGGGCAACTTTCAGTTCCTCAATGAGGAAGGTGTTGGCCTTGCGGGTTTCGAACTGGTGCACGTTGGGCGGCAGCGTCAGTTTCTTGGTCATCTCGCTATCGGCATCGTGGTTGCCCAGCAGCAGATAGACCGGAATGCCGGCCTTGTTGAGGCGCCCCATTTCTCGGCAGAAAAAATGGCCGGTGTTGTAATCCTTCCAGCTGCCATCATAGAGATCACCCGCGATGACCATGAAATCCACGTTTTCCTCGATGGCCTCATCCACCAGCCGGGTGAAAGCATCGCGCGTGACCGTTCGTAGCAGGTCGGCCGGGGCATCCTTGTAGGCGGCAAGTCCTGATAACGGGCTATCGAGGTGTATGTCGGCGGTGTGGATGAATTTCATGGCTGGGATCCCGGTGGGTTAGCAGTAGCAACTTCCCTATGTTCGTACTCAAAACTCTGTGGTGATCAAAAGCAGCTCCAATCGAAAGAAAACGAAACGCCACCATCTGAGTTGAGCTTATAGAAAACTTGAGCCGTTCCGCCGCCCCATTCAATACCATAGTCGCTATCAAAGCAAAACAGCGGTGTATCACGCTCATCCGCCCGATATTGAATATCGTAAAATGTACCGAATAAATGGCAATTCGACGGGCTCCATTTTTTCTTGTTAGCTTTAATTAACTTATCAAATTCTTTGAGTTTTTCTGAAATTCCTTCATCCGACGTTACATTATTAATTTTAAAATTGTCTTGGATAGTGTGCTTAAGCTGAGTTGTAAATCTTCTCGGTTTGTAGCCAGTGATTTGTTGGGCAAAGCCAGAGTCATATATTTGGTGCTCTTCATCAAGTGCCCAGTCAATTGGGACGAATGCATTAATATTTGGATCAATTTTTGGAATTGGCAGAAGGTTTTCATTGCTAACCAGCGCTGCAGGAATTACCCGAATGTACGCATCTTCACCCATGAATAAACCATGACCCATCCAGACCTGTAGCAACCCCGAACCAAGATCGACCCCGCCAATCTCGCCACAACGCTTTAGATCAAGCTGAATGATGGGTACCATCGGAAATCCATCATGCACGGGCCATTCATATCCCTTGCAGGAAAATACTGGACCATTAAGCACATCGCCAAGTCGGTCAGCTTTTTCAGCAGGCAATTTTTTTATGATTGGATCCCATGCCCATGTGCCGGTATTGACTCGTTTCCCGTAACTCCAATCGAGTTCCTCTCTCCACTCATCATCAAGCCCATCACGAATCTCCTGCCAAAGCTGGCAAATTCGAGTGAAGTCTTCAGGTTGGTCAATTGCCATTTATCTTCACCTTATGCAAGTTGGAGTAGAGATTCTAGAGGGATCAAGGCTCACACGGTGAGCCTGACTGCATTCTGACTGGCAAATCAGGTAGAAAAACACGCGCTCATTCGACCCCCAACGCCTTGAACACAGCATCCACCGGATCCGAATAGAAACTGGTCTGAAACTTTGCGAACAATTCACCAGGAACAGTTGGAAGATCTGTCACGCTCGACATTGGTAGTAAAATCCGTTTGGCACCCGCATCAAAAGCAACTTGGAGGCTTTCGGCAAGATTTCTCGTTTGAGTAATAGTGCCGCCAAGAGTCATGTCTCCCATGACGACCATTTGTCCTTGGACAGGCTTGCCTAGTGCAGCTGAGCATAAAGCAATGAAGCTGGCCAGCGTCAGGGCTTCCGGGGCTCCGGAGTTTTGGAGTTCTACCATGTGCAGATGGAAGTCATGCTCGCCAGGCTTGATTGATGCGCTGACCCGGCTGGCATTCGCCTTGAAGTAATCAAAAGCGATCCGCACAGGTTCTTTGGAGCCGCCCCCAGAAAAGGACATCTTGCCGCCGCCGGCCATTGACTGGATCTCCAATCGGTAAGCACCCGGCATTCCCTTGTCACCAATACTGATGGTATGGAGCGTGCCTGGATTCGGACGACCTTCAGGGATGAGCGACCCGCCACCTTGCTCAGGCACAGAAATGAAACGCTCCTGGCCATCTTCCAGATCGATGTAGCTGAAATGGACATCATAAAATTCCATGCCCCCGATTTTCTTGAGCTGCTCTTTTACGCGACGTCGGGTTTCCAAAGCGTATTCCAGACACTTACGTACAGACTCCTTGCTGAACTCGCCATGTGGGCAGGTCAGCTTCAGCAGACCTGAGACCGTCCGACGCACCGCAATGGTGTCCCGCTGATTCAAATTATTGCCGAGCTTGAACCACTTGTCGGTGGCATCGGCAAAACTTCTCTTGCGCATTTCACGTAACCATTCGGCCAGGTAATCCACGATCATGCCGTATTGGTTAGTGAAAAACTCCGGCCGCATCTTGGGGATTTCCCAACCTGGAACATAGGCATGGAAGCGGTCAAAGAATGCGGCATCAATCATGGCCTCAGGGAATGGCGCCAGCAGGTGACTGGTTTTCACCAAGGTTTCCACGCTCTGGTTGATATTGCCAACGAATACCATTGAGGCGTTGGCGTTGATTGATTCCCGGCCACGTGAGAAGGATCCACTGGCCATGTAGTCCTTCATGATCTGAACGCCGTCATGGTCCTTGAAGCTGATGCCGGCGACCTCATCAAAGGCAACCACATCCCACAGGCCAACCAGTCCGACCTTGTTCGAGCCCATGTTGTAGAACAGATTGGCGACTGTAGTTTGCCCACCGGACACCAGAATGCTGTTCGGGCTGATTTCCTTGTAGATATGACTCTTGCCGGTCCCGCGCGGACCGAGTTCGCACAGGTTGTAGTTGTTCTCAACCAGCGGAATCATGCGTGCCAGCAGATGCCACTTAACCCGCTCCTTAAAGCAAGTGGGTTCCATGCCCGTGGCACGGATCAAGGCATCGATCCACTGTTCATCAGTGAAGCCCTTGCGGCCCTCGAACAGCCCTTGCATATCCATATTGGGCATCTGGATTGGCTTGAGATCTGTGACCGAAAACGGCGATCCTTTCTGGTTCTCTTCATAGCGGTACTGCAGAGTGACGATGCACCAGATACCGCCGACCAGCAGCTTTTCAAATTGCCGCACATAGCTGTCAGAAATCTCAACATTCTTGACGCCCAGGTTCGAGAGCAGCGCCTCGTAGACGTCACGTTTTTCGTTAAGCTTTACGGTCACCTTGTCGATGACCTTGTAGCTGCCGCTCTCACGGATCTTGGATTTGACCTTTTCCGCTTCATCGGGCCGGACATAGTTTTCTGCCAGAATGCGCTTGACGTTGACCAGGCCAGATTCGATAGTGGCCGGATCATCTGAGGCACAATACATCCCCAGCAAGTACTCCAGCACATACACCGGGACATTCGCCCCTTCCTTGATGAGCTTGGTCAGGTCTTTGCGTACAACCTTCCCGGCAAAGCGTTCATTGAGAAGGCTGTCCAAGCTTGTATCAAGAACAGCAGGCTGGTTAGATTCGGTCATACATTACCTTAAAAATCGTTAGCGAAGGCCAGGTCCACCTTCAATGGTTGGCGCAGCACTTCCACCTTGGTTTGTGCGTCGCGGGCAATCAGGAAGTGCTCTTTGTTGCGATCATAATTGCCTGCAAGGATAGTCAGGATCACCGAACGCTTACGTTCATCCATCAACTGAGAGGCGCTATCGAACGACAGAGACTGTTCATCGCTGATCAACGTATCGCCATCGCGTAGCGAGAGCAACACTGTGCGCGGCAGCACTCTTTCTGAAACGGCTTCTGTCTGAATAAACTCGAATCTTTGCTTGTTGGTTACCACCTTATTGGATGCACCAAGCAGGCTGAAATCGACAGGGCGCGTCTTGGCTTTGTCAGATTCACTTTCGCGCAAGGTGATCACCGGAACAACAATCTCCTGCGGCATGGCACTGCCATGGACAAAACGCGCACCGCCAGCAAAATGGAAACGCGCAGCACCCTTCGGCACCCAGAAATCCAGGCTTCCTTCGCCGACATCAGTATCTGCCGTAACAGCAGTATTTCCAGCCCAGGCCTTGGAGCTCTTGCCTATCCCTTGGCCAATCAGATAGCGCTTCTTCGCCTTGAGCGTCCCGCTGGGTTTTTCATCCAGTGCGGATTTGTCAGCCATATCAAGTGCAGACTCCTGATACATGAAACCATGATCTGCCGTAATCAGAACAATCGACCCGTTAAGGCTGTTGATGATGAAATTGGCCAACTGCCCGAGTTCAACCAAGGTATCCGCCACGGCTTCAAAGGTCTTGGTCTCTGAAGCCTGCTTGTCGCCAATCATGTCGATACGGTCATGGTAGATATAAATCAGGCGACGATCGCGAACAAACTCGCGTCCCTTGTCCTTGCCAAGCGCCAACAAATCTTCCGCCTTGATCGCCACACCTTCATAGCGTTCAAGATGGCTGCTACGTTGCTCCACCGTTGCCACCGGTGCACCATCGGCAGCAACATCAAGATTGGCGTTCAGCTTGTAGGCCAGCTTGTCATGCGGCAATAACGCCGCCATACCCAGCGTGGTGTAGCTGGGCAGGACACCCAGCATCGAAGAAAGAGCCGCCTTGAAACGACTACGGCTGTTGATGTCTCTTGCCAGTTCTTCAGCCACCTCATAACGGAAAGCATCGGAAATAACCACGAATACCCGTTTGGTTCCAGCATCCAGTAAGGGTTTGACCTGGCGTACATAGAAATCTTGCTGATTCACCATGCCCTGGATTTTCCAGGTGCTTAGCAACCCACCTTCGCCTTCCAGCACCTTGCTCCAGGCGGACGACAGATCAGGGACGAACCATCCGGAATAAACATTCTCTACACGCTCACGCAGTTCATGCAGTACGGCCCATCCCATCGGCTCCACGGCATCTGCTGCATGATTGCATTGACGGTAAAGTTGATCGAAACGGAATAAATCAGACTGATAAGCCAACAGCCCGGCATTGGCATCGGTAAAGCTGAATCCTGCGCCATACTGAGCCTTAAGCTCAAAGAAGCCTGCTGCGGCTTCCAGGGCATCGTAGCTGGCTGCGAGTGCCCGCGTGACGTCATTGCCCTGTGCCAGTAGACGATTGGCCCAATGACCATCTCGCCGTCTGGCGATCAATGTACGGATGGAATCCATTCCGGCACCGGCGCCAGCAATGATTCTATCCTTCAGGTCCTTGATGATGCGTTGTTCCACCGCCTCAAACGACATGGCATCCGCCAAAGACTCAGCTGTAAGGGCCATAAGCAGATTATTCAGGCCAAGTTCCTTGGCAACAGCCGCAGACAAGGCGTTATAGCTGGAGAAATGCGCCATATCCGAACGCCAGCGGGAGGCGAACACCGCCGCATTGGCGGCCAGGGACTTGTCGGTCAGGATGAAATGCCCCAACTGTCCAGGACACGCACCCTGGAGTGAACGGGCAAAGTCAGTGACCAGAATTCTGAACAGCAAATCACGCAGGCTCGGAGCAGTTTCCGAATAGCCCAGCTCCTGCTTTACCAGGCTCCAGAAGGCTGGCTCCAGCTCATTGCTGACGATTTCCTGCCAAGCTTTGGAAACATTATCAATACTCCCCACCCCGTCCACCACCAAGCCGGAAAAGAGCCGCAGCAGAATCGCAAAAAACTCTGGCTGATCGGCACGCGCCATAACGGCCAGCATTTTCAGGTCAAGGTCCTCTGGCGTGTCAGTCGGCATCACCCAACGCTTCAGGCGATCGACACGATCCTTGGCCTTCAGGAATTTGGATCGTTCTTTGAGATGTGAGCGTAGTGTCTGCGAAACCAGGCCCAGGTCTTCCAACAGGATAGAAGTGCTATCTGCACGGAAGGTTTTGCTGCGCAGCCTTATATCCAGCAACCAGTCAAGCGACGGCTCTGGCTCTCCAGCGGGGCTGTAAAGCAGCCACTTGCCTGCATTGCCATCACGTTCCAGATCCAGCTTGACCTTGAGCGCAGGAATCTCATCCAGCCTAAGCAGGCTCACCCCATCCAATGGCAACGAGTTCACTGCCAAGGCAAATTCGCCTTCGGGATCGTGCCAGAAAATCACCCGTTGGGTGGCAAACAAGGCGTTCAGGGAGTCGGCAATTCTTTGGGTGCTCACAGTGGTTCTCCCTTGCCTTCCTCATGTTCATCGAGATCCTCTGTCTGTAATTCCGCCTCGATTTGTTCGATGCTTGGCAGATAGCGGGCCAGCTCTTCCGGCAATTCCAGCTTGTATTCCGCAATGCCTATTGGCTGTGTCATTCCACGCAAAGCATATTCGGCAACGATGCGATGCTGCTGTTTGCAGAGCAACAGACCGATGGTTGGTTTGTCGTCCTCGCTTTTCAGGTGCTCATCCACCAGGGTGACGTAGAAATTGAGCTGCCCGGCATGTTCCGGCTTGAAGGCACCACCCTTGAGTTCCACCACCATAAAGCGATGCAGGCGGTAGTTGTAAAATAGCAGGTCGATGTAAAAGTCTTCCCCCGCCACCTCCACATGCACCTGGCGGCCGGCAAAAGCGAAGCCCTCACCCAGCTCCATCAACAGCTTGGTCACGTGGCGCGTCATCGCCCCCTCGATTTCCCGTTCCAATGCTTCATTCGAAACGCCTAGAAAATCGAATAGATAGGGATCTTTCAAGGTCTGCTGCGCCAGTTCGGAATCTGGCGACGGCAAGCGCTTGTCAAAGTTGGTCACGGCATTGCCGGAACGCTGGTGCAGATGGGTGGAAATGTGGTGCCACATCACATTGCGCGACCAGCCATGTTCAATGGCCTTGGCGGCATACCATTCGCGCTCCTCGCGGACTTTGAGCTTGGTAAGCAGCAAAAGGTTTTGTCCCCAAGGCAATTGTGCAACAGCCTGTTGCACAAATTCCAGGTCCGGCCATTCCTCGGCAAAACTCCGCATGTAGAGCAGATTCCGGCGTGAGAATCCTTTCATATCCGGGAACGCGACAGTCAGGTCTTTGGCCAGCCGGTCGATCACCTTGGCTCCCCAGCCCTGATTCTGCTGCCGTTCCAAAATGTCCTTGCCGATCTGCCAATAGAGCAGCACCAGTTCGCGGTTAACGGAGAGCGTGGCTCGTTGCTGAGCCGACTGGATGCGCTGTTTCAGCGAAGCCAGCCACGATGCGTATTCCACTGGCAATGCGAGTTGATCAGTCATCCGCACCCCCACCTTTGACGTGCTCATCATTCTCGCCTCGCTGTAGAGACAAGTCTTCGACAGCCGTAAAGAGTCGGATTGCCTTCATTCGCTGGAGTACATCTTTGGCTGGCGTCGGTCGTTTGCCTGGCTTTTTCAGACCAGCCAGCTTTGCAATGTCAAGTCCTTTTGTTCCTCTGGGTAAACGAGGGTTGAACGCCGTAAGTGCACCTGAAATGTGCCCACCAACCACGGGGAGGAAAGCCTTATCCAGGCTCATCATCAATGCCTTATTGATAAGAGTAACGGTCTGAAGTGCGTGGTCGTCATGTGATCGAATTCCGTGCAACACATGGTTCCTGATGACCTTCGCATAGTCAATCCACAATGACCACAACTCCCCTAGATCTTGTTGCGACTGAATGATCTCGTCCCACGACTTTTGTTGTCCCTTGAACAGTATGTTAATCAGGGCCGAATATTTTTGCCGATCGGGTGTAATGTCGTTGTGATAAAGCCAGTTGTTTGCGTCTGCATAGGTCACGCGGTTCAGTCGGAACCCAACGAAAAGAATTTGTCTTAACAAAGCCTCAGTTGCAGCGTGAACCCGAGAAAAATAGTCCCGAATGTTGCCCTCGTCGGCGTCCCCAATCTTTGCGCTCACAAACGAACTGCCCTTCAGCCACTCATTCCAGCTTGGCAGGGTAAAAGAAACGTTAGTCATCACTTGCCCCTCCCGTCACCGCCTTCACTTCCACCAGCAAATCCCCGAACTTGCCGTAATTCACCTTCACCCCATCATCCAAATCCAATTGGATGCGCATGTCAGCGTAGTGACGGAGCTTTTCATCGTAGGACAATAGTTCGACGTGTTTCTTGCGCAGCGCTTCGATTTCCTTGTTGAGCTTGTTGCGGGTGGCGGTTGAGGTAGCGGCTTCGGCATCCTTGGTCAGCATCTCGATGCGGGACTGGATTTTGCCAGTGAGGGGCACGACGTATTCGCTGCGCATTCGAGCCAAGGTGCCTTCGTGGTAGCGGTGCAGATAGACCAAAGCCTGGAAAGCGCCCTGTTTGCCGCTGGAGAAAAGCCAGTAGATGGGGCGCTTCTTGTAGGTTTGCAGGTGATTTTTGAAGAAGCTGCCGGCGAGGTAGCGACGGATGGTCTCTTCCGGGGTTTCGTTGCCCTTCTTGCCCAGGCTTTCCGCCAGCCAGGCCATGTTCTCATCCAGTGTCTCGGCACCCCACGTGGCCAGCAGGAATTCGCGGATATGGTTGGCGGCATCGTCCTCGAACCAGAGTTCGTCGGTGAGCGGCACGATGCCGTCGGCGTCGGCAGGGAAAGTCGAATAGCGGGTTGGGTCAAAGCCAATGTTGCCGGCATGGGCGTAGATCAGGCCGGGCTCGTCCAGGCTGTAGCGCCCCATCATGCAGCCGATGGCGTAGGAGACCAGCTCCCCCATGGTGTCCTGGCGGAAGCGCGTCCACTGCTCCTCGACCGTGAGCTTGCCGCCATAGCGGTAGGCGGGGTTCACAGTGAGGGTGATCTGCTCGATGGGGACTTCGGGGGTGAGCTCTTCGCCCAGGCCGTAGGCGTCGATGAAGAGGCGGTTGTTTTCCTCTTCGAGACGCTTCATTTCTACGACGGTTCCGTGGTTACTTGTGACCCAATCTGTATAGCTGGATTCGAGGGTGGTTCTTGGATCTTGGGGTACGGTCAGGAGAGGGATGGATTGGAAGTTCCAAGAGCGCTCGTAGGCGTTCCAATCGACACATGCCAAATCAATTAATCGGCACGCGATCTGGCTGACCTCTTTCTGTTTAGAGAGCGCGGCAGGCAAAATATTAAAGTACCCAACGTGGAAATGCATCGTCGGGTTTAGAGTTTGGGCAGCTTCTCGTACAAATTTGTTGTTGCAGAAGGCGATTAGAGCCTCTTTCGTACATCGCTCATTCGGGAACGCCGAGTGTCCTGTCGAATCGAACAAGAACCCCTCTGGATACCACCGAAACGCATTTGTGAACGCCACATCAGACCACGAGATGCTAGATCTGAATTGGTAATCCGTGTTTCTTACAACGGATTTTGGGAAAGCGACCAGTTCGCGGCCGCCATTCTCCCAGTCGAGTATCCACTGATGATTTCCGTACCACTTCCGATACTCTCCGCCCTTATTGTATGGGAACCAACGAAAACTAGTATCTTTCGCCTTCTCGCTGGATGAGATGCCGAACCCAATATTGCTTAATGCTACCTCTGGCCAAAGCCTCACAAATCGCCCGTTGTCAGCTGTAGCGATTCCTTGCTTCGCTTCGACAACGCCGCCAAGCGACTCATTCTCCACGAACATCCGGAGGAAGCTTGGAGAAATCCAATAAGTGATTGGCCCCCCGGGTATTTTACAGAATTCACTAGCCGAGACTTCAAACTGATTGGCGGGATCTCTTCTAAGAAAGACCGCTCTCTTGTCTTCTGACTGACCCGCATCATTCAGGTTTACAAAGGTGCCCCTGTAGCCCGGTAGATAGTTGTTCCAAAGTGAGAACGCTGTCGCTAGTGCGAATTTTGAATTGAGGGCCGGAAAACTATTGAAGCCAATCTGGGTCATCGAGAGGATCGTTTTTGATTGCAGCATGCGCTCCCGCATGCTCTGGAACGACGACAGGAACATCCAACTCTGCATGGTAACCATCGCACTGAAACCACCAGTTCTGGTCAGGGTGTAGCCCCGCTCTATGAAGCAGGCGAAGAGGTCGCTCTTGCCATCCGGGAAATGGGTTGCGGCGAACTTCTTCACTATGGCGTTCATCCCACCGCTGCCCATATATGGCGGATTCGCCACCACCGCGTCGAACTTCATTCCCAGCATCAACGCTTGCCTCACCAGTGGCAACAGGTCCTGCGCCGCCGATTGGGCATAGAGGTCACCGCTCTGGATGGCCTGCTGCAAGTCCTCGGCTAGCGCCGCCAATTTTACATTCAGATCCTGTGTAATCTGGATCAGCGAGCCGAAGGTCTTGGCATGGACGAAGATGTCGATCAGGACGGCAATCGTAGGTCGGGTTAGCGCAGCGTAACCCGACGTTTTCGCCGCCGTTTCGCCGAGGCTCATTTGCGGAAGCGTGCCGGGGTAAAGGTCGGTGTCACCGAATTCGACGCTGGATTGTCGGGTTACGCCCTGCGGGCTAACCCGACCAACGGCGACAGATTGCAAGGCTTGAATGATTTCATCTGCGTTCAGCCCCTTGCTCTCCTGCAATGCCAGCACGTTGAGCTTGGGCGGGTTGTCGAGCAGCCGCCTATCGTCGGCGCGAGCCTTCATCAGTAACGCGAAGCCCGCCAGTTGCGCAGCGCGGTCATCAATGTCCAGGCCGTAGAGGTTCTTTTCCAGTATCAGGCGCGGGATGGCTCTGGGTTGGTAGCCGCGCTCCAGGTAGATGGCCTTGAGCACGTCATAGGCCACCACCAGAATGTGGCCGCTGCCACAGGCCGGGTCGAGCATGGTGATGGTTTCGGGGTTGAGGCTGCCGCCATCCTCGCTCATCCTAGTTTGAATCAGCGCATCGAGTTGTGCCTGTACTTCGGGCGTCTGCTCAGCGGGTTGAATGTAATATGGCCACTGGCTTTTCAAGGTCGAGGCGGGATTTGCCATCAGCCACAGGCGACCGACACTGTTCTGCACCAGGTATTGCACGATCCAGTTGGGGGTGAAAAGTTGGGTTGCGGCGGGGATGTCCTCGCTCTTGACCACCTTGCCGATCACTTCATCCTTTTTCTCGCTGATGTAGAACTGGTAGAGCCAGCCGATGATTTCCACTTGCTGCCAGTCTTCCTCGGGGATGGCTGCCACCACCTTGGCGATGATGGAATCGGTGCGCAGCAGGTTGTCGGGCAGCAGCAGTTCGGTTTCGTCGTCGATGCGCTCGAACAGGAAAGGCATGGCGCGGGAGAGCGCGTTGCACTGGGCGACCAGCAGCATTTTGTAGAGTTCGCCATCCTTGTTGCCGGCGAGCTTGAGTTCGGTGACTTTAGCGACGTTCAACCCCGGCAGATCGCCACTTTGGGCAAGGTCGGCGGCATGGGTGAGAATTTCCGGCAAACCGCCTTCGCGGCTGGAGAGCGCCCGGTGGCCGTGGCCGAGGTAGTCATGGATCTCCATGTAACGCAGCGCGGCGAAGCGGTTGAACCAGGTGTAGGCCACCGCATCCATGGTGTGGGCGAAGCCCTCTTTCTGGATGCGTTTGATGAGCTGTTCGCGCTGGCCCTGCACCTTGGCTGGCCAAGGCTGGCCGGCGATGATGACGACATCGCCGCCCTTTTCCGCCGGGGCAATTTCCAGCATGCCGCCTTGCTCGGACAGGCCGAGCTGGTTGGCACGAGTGGTGACGGCAGCGATGAAGTCCTTGCGGGCTTGCGGGGCGTAGCTTTTGAGTTTGGCTTTATTCATGACGCCTTCTTATTGGATGCGGGCACGTTGGCCGGCCCTAATGGCCGTCATCAACTCGGCTTTGAGCTTGGCGATGTAGTCCTCCACCTCAGCCTCGGTTTCCAGGTAGGACTGGGTTGCGAGGTCAGCTGCCCGGATTACCTTTGCGGGTTTTGGCGCGACAGTCGCGGTGCTGCCAGTGCCAGTGGTGAGCGGTTTGGATATAGTTCCCGGTTCTTGTGCTGCTGGCGTTGGCTTGTGAAGAGCAGATTCGATGATGGCCATGGCCTCGTCGAGCGCATCCCCGGCTTGATCCTGACAGAAGAAAATCATGGGGATGCTGGATAGCCCCGCCACCTTGGTCTTAAGTTCCTGAAGCTTGATGAGTGCTTTGTTGCGCAGGCTGGCTTCTGCCTGGACGGCATCAAGTTTCTTCTGGACCTCGGCAATTTTGTTGTCGATGGAAAGCAGAGCTTTTTCGCGCCTATCCTGGGCAATTCCATCGTTGACCCCTTCCACTGTAGCAATCAGGGGTTCGATACGGCTGATTTGACCATAGGGCGCTGGGTTATCACGTATGGCTTCCAGATCCAACAGAGCGGCGGCGGCCTTAGCGTCTTTAATCAAGGCGTCGTGGTTATCTGCAAAGCCTTCCAGAGCCTCGAGCATACGGCTCCATGTCTTGATCTGGGTTTTGTAGAAACTGACCAGATCGTGAATGTCATCGGCGGTATCGAGCCAGTCATCCTTGCCAGTCAGCAGTGCTTCGATGAACTCGAAGGAATCACGAATGGCGATCTGCTTGGCGATGCGGTTGACTGCTTGCGCCATGACGTCCTTGCCGGGGTAATGCTTCATCGCGGCAGCATGGGTAAAGCTCTTTAGTTCTGTTTGCCAATTGTCCAGATTTGCACGGAAATCGGCGACCAGGCCATCTTCGTCCTCCCTCGCCAGATTTGAGAACAGGTCTTTGTGCAGATCCCTGGCTCGCTTGAGGGCATCTGCTGGTGGGGTTTTGCGCTTGAGGATGGAAATCTGCTTGAAGCGCACAGACTTGGTCAAGGGATCAACAGCACTCTTGGGATCGAGATCCGAGCCTTCCAGCATGAGCTTGATTTCGCCAGCCATGAACAAACGCGCGATGAGAAGAACCACTTCCCATTCCGGTTTCCAGCCCCACGGAATCCCTGTAAATCGATCTACTACGTCGGAAAGCAATACACGCTCGGTGCTGGCCTTGATCTGTAGATAATCGCGCATTTCCTTGATGGCAAGCGGATTGCCTTCGTCGCCACTCAAGGCTAATGAATGCTGGCCAATGTCATCGGCGTTCAGCACCGCTCGTATCTCGGCGATGGAATCGGCATACCGGTGCTTGAGGTAAGGCAACTTGGTGTAGGTATTGGAGATCAGGTAATTGACCAGGTCATCAATCAGCGTAGAAGGCGCGGCTGCCTTGATTTGTGGCTTCTGGCCTAGCGCGTAAAAATCGCCCGTCACCAGCAAGGTGCTGAGTTGCTCCCTCAACCGGGTGCGGCGCTCCCGGTTCTCATCCTTGCGGTTGACCAGGATGTTCTTCAGCGATGCCGATGCATTACTGGCTTTAGGGCTGTCGATGTATTTCTCGATCTGCTGGTAGAGCGTCAGTTCGATGTCGAACCTGTTTCCTTCCGCCAGACGTATGAGCGCCCGCCCAATTCCTTCACTGCTGCGCAGAATGCATTGAGCTTCATTAAAACGCTCATAGTCATCGCCAAGCGGAGAAAGAATTTCCAGTGTCAGTTCATGGTTTGCATTTTTCCACGGCGCACCGTCCAGAAGACGGTTGATTTCATAGTCAGCCTTGGTGTCGCGGTGCCTGACCTTGGTCTTCTGTTCAAGAATGTCATCGAACAACAGTTCGCATAACAGACGGGCTTTCTCGGCAGCGGAGACTTCCACATGGCCGATCTCTCGTGCCACATCGCGTTCTTCGTTGGTCAGGAAATACCAGAGATCACCGTTACGGCTGACGAGGCGCTGTTGCTCAAGACGTGTCAGGCTTTCCTGGATTTTCCGCTTGAGGGCCAACTTGTCAGCATCGATTTGGTCCACGCACAGGGTCGCCAGATTATCGACGTTGGGCTTGAGGATGTCGCCGATGTAGCGGATCAGGAACATGGCCTTGAGCAGGTTGACGTCATAGGCTTCCAGCAGCGGATTGGTCGGGGCTTGATCAATAGATAACTTGGCGTTGGTATCGATGAAGCTTTCTATGGATGGATAAAAATCATACAACGGCACCAGCGCATCGACGCCACGATCTGCATTGCATTTTGCTGCGGACTGGAAGGCGTCCAGCAGGGAACGTTCGCCCTTGGACAAGTGTTTGCCGGTGGCGCCTACCTTGCGGATGGACTCGAATATCTTCTGCAACAACTGGAACTGATAGGGCGCGAATGGGTAATAAGCCACGAACTCGGCAGCATCCTTGAAGCCTCGCATCGATACCGTATTGCCGACGAAGGCGAGCTGGTTGTTGATGATGTCGCCCTTCTGGGCAAAGCAATCTCGCAAGGCCACATGGGCGGCCTCTGTTTTTGATAGCAGACGTTCGCCGATCACCTCATCGGTATTGGAGCTGGCCAACGATAACCGGGTATGGAAACGCCCCTGAATCTTTGAGAAATCCTGGGATTTTGCCTTATTGGCTTCACCGAGGGCGGCATCAATGTCTTCCTGACTGGTTACGATTACCCAGGCGCGACCCTGACAAAGCGTACCCAGTTGCTCAGTGATGGTCTGCAGGGTCAGCATAAGCTGGGTGTTGTCGCCAATAAATTGACCAACTTCATCGACAAGAAAAATAATGCGATGGCCCGCCGGCTTGGTGTCCAGGTATTCCCGGATCATCTTGGCCAGGCTTTCGATGTTGATGCGGTAATCGTCACGGGAATTATCGAACCAGCGACCGGCAGATTCCTCTGTCATGCCAAGCGCCTTGGCCAGCGCATGAACTACATCATCACGCAGAAAGTCGACCGCATCCCGCTCCTGTTCCCAGGTTGAGCCATGCTTTGTTTTGAAGGCCTCCTGGAAAACCTCGTAGACACCCTTGGTAACCAGATAGCGCTCCATCTCCGCGATGTGTGGCGCGTCGCCTGAGTAACCCAGCTTTTCATTGAATACACGAAGGAATACTTGCAGGATGACATCGCGGTCGGATTTGCTGTCTGCCTTGGCATCGATATTGAAAAGGATGACATCCGTGCTGCCCTTGACTGCGCGCTGTATGTCGGCCAGCAGCATGGAATCCTTGATCTTGTGCTCATCAAAGAACTCGACGGCACGCTTGGCCTGTCCATTTACCGGGGAGACCGCCTCAATATTTTCCAGCAGATAAGACAGGATCTTGATGAAGTGTGATTTGCCGGAACCAAAGAAACCCGAAACCCACACCCCCATGCGTGCAGACAGTACCGGATCCCTGGGGTTGTCGGCGGCGGCATGATAGGCATCAAAAAAGCGCCGGAAATAATCGGTCAACTGCTTGGTGACAACGTATTCATCCAGTTCTTGCCAGATGCTCTCCGCATCACGCTGATCTGCCTTGATGACACCATTGATTGGCCGGTCGATCGGCTTGACAAACAGCTCCCTGATTTTCATGGTCGTATAGTCCAATACTTGTATTTTATTTATGGAACGAGCCGGAAAGCGCGGTAGTAATGATCTTCTGCCAGCTTGTTGAAGAGCCGTAGTGAGTATCCGTCATACTTGCCCGGATACATCATGAGCAATGGGGTGTCTTTCATGAGTGGATGCAGTGCCGAAAGCAGTGTATGCGTTCTCAGCATGGGGTATACGGCCCCGACCCCGGACAAAATCATCAGGTCGATATTGGCCATATCCAATTCTGCAACCAATCGTTCAGCCAGTTTGTCTTCCTTCAGAACGCGCCTTAACGATTCCAAAGCTTTGGCATCGCCTTGAGTTCGCTGCATCTCGATGGCTTTATCCAGAAGCTTACGATCTTCAAGCTGGCTGATGACCAGATCGAATAAATCAATCTTGACCGCACGTACTGGAGGTTGGTGCTTGGCGAGGGCTGGCATGATGCTTCCATCAAGGAAATCACGCATGTCTAGTTCACGTTCAGGCGGATAGTCAAAAATCCAGAACCCAATCTCATTGCCAAGCCCCTGGTTATTCAGGAACTCAGGGGAAGTCAGCTTGGGAAGTATCTGGTTGAGTCGTTCCTCAAAGGTTTGGCTCATTTAGCATGCTCCATTACCACCAGTACCTGAGTTTCGTTATTTCGCTTCAAATATGAGATCACTGTTGGATGCAGCATGGGTGGGGTGAGATTCATTTTCCTGGTTGAGTCCAGATATTTGGCCTCCGCAAGAATCCGGAGGATCACTTGAAAAAGTTTTTCCTTGGTCGAAGCTGCCCAGTCAGCAACTTGGGCATCACGGTGGATGCATTCAGTCAGGAAGCCTTCCCAGTGATGATGATTCAGGGCGTGTTCAAGTCGGCGCAATTGCTGGGCATAAATATCATGAAGGAAATCTCGGAGCATTCTGCTGTGCTTGATGGCCGCTGCCAATAAAAGTTGGATTGCAACCTCTTGCTCGCCATTTGCGATCAACGTCCATGCCTCTTCATTCAATGTCTCCAGTCGGTTGCGGATAAGACGTGCTTGGCGTCGGGCTGTCGCCGGGTTCTTCTTTTGTAAAATATTATCCACGTTCAGTGCCTGCAGCCACTGATTCTCGTCGGGGTGTGTCAGTAGCAAAGCTGCCACACGCCTGCTTTCCAAAGGCAGAAGAGAACCAGCGGATATTTCCGCATTGTAGATATTCATCAAATTTGGTTTCGGTTTATGACTTAAATGTAAGTAATAGTCGTATTCACGGCTTTATTGTGCATTTTATGGCGCAGCCTGCATTAATGCGGCAATTTCTTTATGTCCATTCTTATTCGCATAGTCAGCGGCTGTTTCTCCATTCGAATCCTTAATCGCCGGATCAGCGCCAGATTCAAGCAAAATCTCCACGACATCCTTGCTGCGGCCTGCATTTGCTGCGGACATAAGAGCGGTAATTCCATTTTTATCTTGTGAGTTGATGTCTTCCGATCGCCGTTCAAGAATAGCTCTGACAACAGGTAGGAATCCGCTTTCTGCCGCAGCTGAGAGGATTGTTGCTCCATCCTCATATTTGGCCGACAAATCGGCCCCAGCATTAATTAATGCAACTGCACATTCTTCATTCGCACTGGTTGCATCCTCACCCCTCGTTAGAGAAACCCACAGCGCAGTTGAACCATCCTCAAGAGTCTTGTCCAATTCGGCGCCATGACGAATCATGGTATTGACCAGGTGTAGCTTCCCGAACGCGGCTGCAAGCATTAGAGGTGGCACGAGAGGGGGCACATTCCCAATGTTGGGGCTGGCGCCATGTGTCAGCAACAAATCTACCACTTGCTCAATGTTGCGAAGGTAACGGCGACTCATCGTTCCATCCACAAGCATCGAAACTGTGCTCATCAATATAGATCGGCCATCGTCATCAACATAGTTGACATCAGCACCAGCGGCTATCAATGTCATAGTTCTTTGGGTATCACCTAAGATGGCCGTTTCCATCAAAGCTTCTCCCGTCACGGAACCAAGACTATCAACTTCAAGTAATCCATCATCAATCAAGTCGGGATCGGCATCTTCTGCGCCCATTTTGGCTAAATATCGCATTACGGATTTCTTGTTTGTGGCTTCCGCAACCTGATATGCGGAATTCCCCTCATCGTTGCGATGATTAATGGAAGCGCCCTTATGTAATAAAACGCTAATCGTTGGTATTTGGCCATTTTCTGCGGCAAGAATGATTGGAGTTTTGCCGACGTCATCCGTAACTTCAAGAGAATCGCATTTTTCCAACAGATCCAGAATCGTGCCGGTCCCACCATACTTGGCTGCCTTAAGCATGGCTTGTTCGGGTTCCAATCCGCTGAAATCTATAGATTCTGCGCCCGCGGCTCTCAATACGACTGCTATATCATCAAGGCCATTTTCAACAGCTAGTGACAAGGCTGACTGTCCATCCAAATCTCTTCGATTAACATCAACACCTTGTGCGAGATAATCGCGGACTCGCTGAACATCATTTTCCAGCACAGCAGACAACAGAACTGTGCGGCCAGTATCGTCCTGATGATTGATTTGTGGGGATAGGGCATTCATTTCTCCAACAAAGAAACGTGCAAGCTCCAAATATCCGTAAATAACTGCGGAATCGTATGGGAAATGGCCGAAGGCACTACGGGAGTTCACGTTGGCGCCGGCATCAATCAGGTAATGAGTAATATTTTCTTGTACCTGCTTTTCCATTCCTACACGGTTCATGGCTGCAAGATGCAGTGCGGAAACCCCAAACTGGTTCGCAACATTTGGGCTGGCTTTGTAGCTAAGCAATAGAGAAATAGCCTCTTCGGCCCCCGCACTACAAGCATAAAAGAGGGCGGTTACACCTTCATATTTCCCATCAGGATCGGCGCCCCCCTCAAGGAGGTCTTTTAGTAATTCTGTATCTCCAGATAAGACGGCATCAACAAGTTGCTCACCAGAAATCTGATCATGATCTTCAGTTTCAGGCTCTCCCAGGTGCGGGTTAAGCAAATCAATAATTTTTTTATCGCCTTGCTTCTTGACGGCAGAACGAAGCGATACGCCCGAAATATTAACGTCGGGGTTTGCCTTGTGCTTTAGAAGCAATGAAACGATTTGTGGTGACGGGGGCAAACCAAGCTCTTCCGACCCCAGCGCTGCTGCAGCAATGACAGGAAGACTGTCGCCGGAATAAAGGTTGGGATCGGCTCCGGCAGTTAATAACAATTTGGTGGTGCTGACATGCCGGCGCAATACGGCATCGCATAAGGCCGTGCAGCCGCTCCCGCTGATCAGGTTAGTGTCTGCGCCAGCTTTGAGTAAAGCCTTTACGATGTCATCAGAACCATTGATCGCAGCGTCCATGAGTGGTGTGCGATCAGCTTCAGCCGGATCTTCATTGCGGGTTCTGCAATTGGGGTTCGCGCCATGCTTCAAAAGCAGGGTCACAACCTCCGCATGTCCTTCTCCTGCGGCATTCATCAGTGGTGTCCAGCCATCATGGTCTGCAATATCTACCGAAGCCCCAGCCTTCAGCAGCATTTTGACTATCTCGATATTACCTTCTTTGGCAGCATATTTCAGTGCCGTCCAGCCATCTCCACTGGACTTGTCCACATTGACCTTGCGCTTCAATAACTCACCAACGATGCCGGTAATTTCATTCGACGCAGCTAGCGTCAATGGGGTAAGGCTGACAATGCCGCCAATATCGGCCGTGACGACCACTTCGGGGTCAGGGTTGGCACCGGCCTTGAGCAGAAGGATGGCGACATCTTCATGGCCCGACTTGATGGCTGCCATCAAGGGGGTGTAGCCAATGGCATTCATGGCATCAATGTTTGCCCCCTTCTTCAGTAGTTGCTGGCAAATATTAACGTGGCCACGTTGCGCGGCAATATAGAGTGCAGAGCATCCCACAACTTCGCCATGTCCAGTTCCGATTGAATAAAGCGCATTTACATCTGCGCCCCCCTTGAGCAGAGCTTGGACAATGCCCTCATGTCCGACAAAACAAGCAATCAGCAAGGCTGAAAAACTATCTTCCCTGACCTGGTTGACGTCCACTTCGCTCTTAATCAGTTCAGCAACAATGTTCTCCTGCCCATGCTCTGTCGCCGTTATCAGCAGAGTGGTTCCATCTGGGAGAATGGAGTATATGTCCTCACCAGATTTGATCAGGCGTCGGAAAGCCTTGATGTCTCCCTCGGCAGTTGCGGCAAAAATCGGTGGCAACACCTCATCTTCTTCAGGGATGGAGCCAAACAGCTCTATCAATTGTTCCAGCTCTTCCATTTCTTCGGCCAGATTCGAGGCGGTATCTCCAGACCGGATCGATTCGATTTTCTCCCGCAGCGCTTCCATTTGCTCCTGCGTCAGTTTTTCAGCGACATTCTTTCTGCCAAGCAATTCTTCAAGCTGATCCAGCTTTTCGCTGATTTCTTCATCTAATTCATTCTCTTCAGCAGAATCATCTTCTTCATCTTCCGACGGATTGTCATAGGGTGGGTGTTCCTTATAGGGATGGGACATGCGACCAAACATCGTATCGCCAATATCAAAAAGACCACCAATCATCCCGGACAAGTTTTTGAGTTCGCCTTCGAATGCATCTTCTGCAACAAATTCCTTCATGGTGGTGAGAATCAACTGCTGATCCAGTTCCTGAGCCTGCTTGGTCGCCGAAATTCCAGCATGGTTACGGTGATTGATGTCCGCGCCCAAGTGATACAGGGATCTGACGACACCGAGGTGGCCACCCTTCGCAGCAAGAATGAGCGGAGTGTTTCCAGCGGCATCCTCAGTATTGATGGAAATGCCTTTGTCGCGCAGCTTGAGGATAGTTCCAAGGGCACCATCGGTCGCCGCCGCAAGCATGGTTTTTTCATCTGAAAGCCCTGGGTAATCGTGTTCCTCCGCCCCATGCTGGCGCAGTAATGTAATCACTTCACGATGGTCTTTTTCGATGGCGAGTGAAAGCGCTGTCTCCTGGTCGACATCCCTTGAATTAGCGTCATCGCCCCGTTCCAGATAGCGCTTCACCAGTTCCGGGTGATTGCTGAGCGATGCGAGGATCAACGGGGTGTAGTTGAAATCGTTGTCGAAATTCAGATCGGCGCCGTGGTTCAGCACATAGTCCAGAACCTCACCATCCTTGTTTCGCGCAGCAACAAAAGCGACTCTCGCCTTCATGTCATCACGGATGATAGAGCCGCCACGGGCTTCGATGGCTTGAATGAGTGCCAGATCCCCGTGTTCCACTACCGCCAATGGCAGCGTATCGACGTTGCCAAAGTCTGGCTTAGCCCCCTTATCGAGCAGATGCTTGGCCAGGTCTGTATGCTGTTGGTCGAGGGCGAAGCCAAACGCTCCCAAACCATTTTCGGGGTAAGTGGCATTGATTTCAGCACCAGATGCCAGAAGGGCATCGACCAATGGCTGATCTCCCTTTCTTGCCGCGAGCATCAAGGCGGTCAATCCACTCTTGTCCCCTACGTTACCCTTTGCCCCACGTGCCAGTAACAGTTGGGTAATGTCGCCCTGACCTTCCTTTACCGCCAGCATCAAGGCTGTGCCGCTGTCGTGACAGGGCAGTTCCAGATCGGCACCTCCATCCAGGAGAGCCTCAACGGTAGCAATGTCTCGAGACAAACTGACTGCGGCGTAAAGCGGATGCAATCCCTCAAACAGTTCCTGGAATCGTGTCGTGGGGTTGGCACCCGCAGCAATGAGCTTCTTGATCTGATTGGCATCACCAAGAATAGACTGAACCAATAGCTGCAAGTCCAAAGGTAGATGTTTGAACAGCTTGTCGCCCGCGAGGTGGCGTATCTCTCCTCCGTCGAGTGCTTGAATCGCAGCGGACAGATCGGACTGCAGCTTTCCGGCTTTTTTCTCTGCTTTGACAGCGTCTGCGGCAGTCTTGCCCAGCCGAATGGATTCTTTGAGCAAAGCAACGGTAGCCTGGTGGCCAGCTTCCTGGGCCATATCAACCACCGATGGGAGTCCGCCGACTTTCTTTGCTACCGGGGTGCCAGCATCTAGCAGAAGCTTGACGACCTCGTCGTAACCATTGATCGCAGCAGCATACAGAGGGCTAAGCACGGATTCGCCGGTGGTGAACACGATGTCTGGATTAGCACCGCTTTTGAGCATCACGGCAACGACCGCAGCCTGATTATTTAGCGCAGCGCGCATCAGCGGGGTGCAATCCTCGCCGTCTCGACTCTCCAGAGCAGCCCCTTGTTTGAGGAACCCTTCGGCTGCGGCCTTGTTACCAGTAATTGCTGTCAGATGCAGTGGGGTGCGTGACTGGCTGTCGGGCGTATCGACCGAAATGCCCGCTTTGGAGACGATCTCAACGGTTTCAGCATCCCCACCGATCGCCGCCATGTGCATCAATGTCGAGCCGTTCGGTAGTACGGTCGGTTGGGCGCCAGCTTTTAGCAGACGATCAAGCACGGCATTTGCACCTTTGCTGGCGGCGATGTGCAGTGGCGCCCCGCCTGCGTTTGGCCCAGTCGTTGGAGCGAGGGACGGATTGGCTTTGCCAGCGATCAGCAATTCGACCATAGGCAAGGCAGCATCTCCCATTGCCGCTGCAATGATGAGCGGCGTGAAGTGTTGGTTCGATACAATGTCTGGATTGGCGCCCTTCGCCAGCAGCAGTTCAACGACCTCCGTATGTGACTTCTCGACTGCCACATGCAGCGCTGTTTCCGCGAATTTCGGGTCGAGTGCGTTGATGTCCGCGCCTTTTTCCAGCGCCTGACGTACGCCTTGCAGATCGCCATTTGACGCTGCCGCATACAACTCGGCTGCGCGCTTCTTGTCCCCACCGAATAGTCCGAATATCATTTGTCTCCTCTCTTTTTACTTGTTTGTGTATGGCTGATGTTTCGTTCCATCAGCGCCGACTTTTCATGCTGAAGCCATTTCGTTTAGGCGCTTTGCCGAAAGTTGTCTAACAACCTCAACCGAATCGTCGAGCAGCATCTACAAAAGGCTGGGCTGCGTGGATGGCAAGATCAGTTACCTCTCAAAATAAAATCTGAAATCAGTTGTTCCAGAAGCAGCGTTCTGTTCGTACATGAGGGCACCAAATCCGCCCATCCAACTCATGCTCAACAAACACCCATCATCATAAAAGCTCTCCGGCCCCACTTGTGAAGAGTAAAATTTTCCGAAAAGCGATCCAATGTGATGCAACTTCGATGACGGAGTTGACTCATAAAGGGATGAATAACCTGTAAATGACCCCAAGTCCTCCAAGATGTCTTCTTCGAAATCCTCAAAGTGATCATCATCAGATAGGCGGTCTATCGCACTATCCGTGCCTGGGCAAGTTACGCCAACAGGAGCGCAATCAATTACCTGATAAACAAGCCCATTTCCCTTCGGGATCCATTCTTCGTCGATAGCTAACAACCCATCGTTACGGACAGATTCTTCAATCTCAATCGGAATCAATTCATTTTGCGTTACTTCACTCAAAGGAATTTTTCTGAGATGGCCAGTACACGGAATACCGCCATCCCACCAAAATTGAAGCAAGCATGGCTCAAAACTTTTGCCACACGCAGCATTGATCCATGACATGTCAAGCTGCAGTATTGGAAACATCCGATGTCCCTCCGCGTTAACAGGATGAGGGTATTTGGCAGATACAAACAGAGGGCCGACAAAAAGGCTCTTCGTTCTATCAATTGAATCCATCGGCATGCTCTGCGCAAGCATCGCATAGGACACCTCAGCGAACTTCAGGCAGCCACGAATCTGTTCGATTCCAGAAGTGAACTCGGGGTGGGCATCCAGATAGTCCAAGACGCGCTGTTTAGCTGCAAATGCACGAGCGATTAGACCAGCAACTTTTTTTGAGGGTTCTGCCTTGCTGTAGTGCGACTTCTTGTTTGGCGTCGAGTTACGCACTAATGAACTCGATGCAGGCAGTTTTTCTATGATCGACACCAACTGTTCTTCCGAAATCACCTCGATCCCCAGCTTCTTGGCCTTTTCCGCCTTGACACTTGTCGATGCCAGATCAGCAAGCACGAGATAGGTCAATCCGGAGGAAACATCGTCAACCAGCGAATATCCTGCAGCGACCAACACCTCGGCGTAATCGGCCTTCTTCTTGCCGCTGGGCAGTTTTCCACTGATGCAGACGGACTTTGTTGAACCCACACCCGCCGACTTGGATGGATGAGTCACTTTGCTTGCTTCGGGAGCCTTTGGAGCCGGATCGACCTTCGCCACCGAGGCCTTTTCCGCTTCGCTTACAGCAGCAATAGCTAGATAGCCCCCCTTCACCTTTTCCGCGATCAGTTTTTCTGCATGTTTGTGAGCGACCTCGTCGTTGTCGAAGTCCTTTGTCAGTGACTGACCGGCGGTACCGATCTTGCCGTAGCGAACTTCGACACTTGTGCCGGATACCTTCATCTCCCAGAACTTCGAGGATTTGTCATCGACATACTCGTAACGCTGAAACAGACCGTTAATACTTGAATCAGTGGCTTCTCTTTTCACTTCTGGCTCCTTTGTGTTGTATTCTGCCAGCTTGATAACTGGCGTGATTGGAGCGCTGGAGCTCACCAACTGCTCAAGCTGCTCTTCCGAAATCACTTCAATCCCTAACTTCCTTGCCTTCTCAGCCTTACTGCTGGTCGAGTCTGGATCGGCGAGCACGAGATAGTTCAAACCTTTGGTCACGTCATCAACCAGTCCATATCCGGCAGCGCGCAACGGTTCGGCATAGTCGGCCTTCTTTTTGCCGCTGGGTAGCTTGCCACTAATGCAGACAGTCTTGAGCGTCTCCGCTTCGGATACAGGAATGTCTCTTTCGGGCGGCAGTACAACCACACCGTTGGCGAACAATTTGTCAATGACCTGGCTCATGGCATCGATGGCGTCCTGAATCTGCCCTGCAACGTTGGGTACGCCGGCCTTTTCCGCGAAGGCAGGGTCGCGCAGACGACCTGATCGCCAGTCATCCAAGGTATCCAGTGACCCATCGGCAGAGGCAATCATGAGTTCGACACGGCGTTTGCCGAGATGGTCGATGCCGAGTGATCCGAGAAACTGGCTCAATTTCAGGGTGCGTGTGGCGTCTATAGCATCCAGGATAGTGGTTGTGCGCTTCGCGCCAAGTGTAAGGTCCTTGTCGGTGTTGGTCACGAGATTGGCGAGTTCGGCCTCCCGGTCACGCAGCGTGTAGAGGTCGGCTGCGTCCTCCAACGCGAAACGATCGATCATCGCCTCCCGCACAGCATCGCCGATGCCAAGAATATCCAGGCTGGCGATCCAGCGGCGGATCTTGCCGCTGGATTTCTTCGGACATTCGGCATTGCGGCATTCGATAATCACGCCGTCCCCACCGCCACTAATTTGACGCCGCCCAACGTCGCCACCGCAGAACGGGCACGCAGTCGGCACTTGAATGGGTGTACGGGTTTCGGGGCGCTGGGTGACGCGGATGATCTTCGGAATGATGTCGTTGGCCTTGACGACCCAGACCGAGTCACCGATCGCCACGTCGAGGCGCGAGATTTCGTCGTAGTTCGCCAGCGATGCGTTGCTCACTGTCGTGCCGCCGATCTCGACTGGGTGCAGTTGCGCGGTGGGGTATAGCCCACCAGTGTGACCACCGCTGACGACGACGCCTTCAAGCACGGTTTCGACGCCGACGGAATCGAATTTCCACGCCATCTGTCCCTTGGGTCGACCACCGGTGACGCCAAGCTCGCGCTGCTTTGGGATTTCATCAATTTTCATTACGACGCCATCGATCCAGAATGGGAGTGATTCGCGGGTCGTCGCAATTTGCTGGAAATAGCCAATAGCTTGGTCTGCATTCTCGCAGCGTGTGTGCGGGATTACGTTGAAGCCGAGTTCCGTCAGACGCATCGCCTTGTCAGTCTCGGTAGCAAATTCCACCGAACGGCCATCGCATGTCTCATCCAGATCGAAGGCGTAGATGGTCAGGTAATCAGACTGGTGGCCATTCTTCCGGCCCATGATGCCGGCGCCGGCATTACGCGGGTTCTTGCTGCGCGCAGGATCGATCCGGGTCCAGTCCTCGACAGTCAGGATTACCTCGAAGCGTACCGCGCCACTAAAGCCCCCGGCCTCTGCACCGGCCCAGGCTGGCAGTCCCTTGAAGCGCAGTGCGTTGGCGGTAATGTCCTCCCCCACGCTGCCGTCACCCCGCGAGATGGCCTGCACCAGGCGACCGTTGGTGTAATACGCGGCTGCGCTGGCACCGTCGCCCTTCAGGCTGGCGTGCAGAACCTCGATGTCGTTCTTCACGCACCAGGTACGGAATTCGTCTTCTGAATTTACCTTGCTCTGGCTGCCCATCGGGATCGAGTGGCGTGCCTTGGTCAGCATACTGTCGGCCGGCACTGGTGCGCCGACGATGGCGAGTACGGGATCGTCCGGTGCGAGCAGGCGCAGTTCGTCCTCAAGCGCGTCGTACTCAGCATCGCTCATAATAGGCTCGCCGCTGTAGTAGTAGGCGTGCTTGGCCTTGAGGATCAGGTTGCGAAGGTCAGTGGTGCGGGACACGGATTTCCTTTCTGTTACTGGCTACAACTCTATTGTTATTGTTTTACCCAGGTTAACTATTCTTGGTTGCTGTATTCATTTTGTACCAGTCATCATGACATGCAGCAGGCTCGCTGGATGAGCCTCACGAAGTGCAAAAAAACTATTTTTCCAGCCACCTCATGATCAAGCCCAATATCATCAGGATCGGCAACGCCACGATCACGACCAGCCAGAATCGGGCAAAAAGCTCATTGGCTGCGGCAAGCAGGCGTCCTAAAAACATGATGGATTATTTGAATGGGATTTCATCCACGGCATCCGGGTCGGCTACACAGGCGCTGGTTTTTCGATTTCACCAAATGCCCGGTGAATTGCATGATGTATTTGCCCTATTATTAGTATTGTTACAGCAAGGCTATTCGGGATAGAGCACAAAAATCAAGCCTGAATATTTGGTGGTGGGTGCGCGATGTTTTCTCTTGGCTGAGATGTTTTCAACCTGCTCCCTTAATCTTGTAATTGTGCCTACTTGTGGGTATTGCAGATGATGCCTGCGGGGTGTCGTTTCTTGATTTAGGATCTACTGGTCATGTTATAAGCTTGGGAGGCTGTGTCGCTATAGGGGATTCCCCTAAAATGTCTAATACGCGTGCTCGTAACCGGAACTAAGCCAGCATAGCTCCCGTAGCGTATAGCCAATATCTACGATTGACGTCTACGGGAGCAACTGGCGAGGGGGTCCGCCCCCTTCGAACCCCGTGAACTCTATCTATAGGCAGCAGGAGTATTTTTCATACTGTCCAAGCCAATTTTCAATGCGGCATAGATTGTCACATTCACGTTCAAACAATACCATCATCATAGATTTATTTGCTGTTTGCTACAAGCAATCTGCAGCAGCAGAGTACCCGTGCGCGGCCGCACGTACGGGAGAGCAGGCAAGGCGGATGGCGGGTATCCAACTGCAACAAGCGCATAAATCCATAGGAGGGACCCGCCCCGGGCGCCCTACGCCAAAGGGGTGGGAGGTGCCTGTGGAGTTATGTGCGATTTCTGCTTCATAACAAAATTCATTGACTGAGGATTTTGTGATGGGGTGTTGTTACGTAAACCACTGCCTTATGCCTTGTCATTGCTCTACTATTACGTAAATGTGAACGGCTGTTGAAATCCGCGTAAATATGGCCGCAAAGCCGAATTTTGATAGAGCGCGTGCCAAACTCTAATTTTATGGATTTCGTTGGTATGTCAGATCGTGCCGCGCAATGATGTGCTG